>DASUWX010000001.1:0-10063 GCA_036378185.1 Streptosporangiales bacterium
TCTCGCCCCGGCGCGGTAGGTAGACGGCCGCCGCGAGCACGTGCTCGGCGTTCTCCACCGCCACCGAGACGGCCCAGTCGGCGCGCCCGTAGAGGTAGTTGACGGTGCCGTCCAACGGGTCCACGACCCACCGCAGCCCGCTGCTGCCGGTGTGGGTGCCCGACTCCTCGCCCAGCACGGCGTCGTCCGGGCGCGCGGCCGAGACCATGGCGCGCACGGTGTCCTCGGCGTCGCGGTCGGCGTCCGAGACGACGTCGGTGGCGGACGACTTGGTGTGCACCTCGAGCGGCCCCTTGCGGCGCTCCAGCAGCAACTCACCCGCGGCCCTGGCCGCCGTCACCGCGAGGTCGGCGAGCTCGGTCGGGTCGTGGTTCATGCCTGGTTCCTCCTCGTGAGTCGGCGGGACGCGTCCGCCAGCCGGTCCTGCAGGGAACGGAACACCTGATAACCCTCCTCGTACGCCAGTTCGGCCTTGGCCGTGGGCTCGACCGGCGAGCCGAGGCGGACGACGCCGGCGGCGTCGGCCCAGTCGCGGAACGTCGCGGCGCCGACGCCAGCGGCGGCCGCCGCGCCGAGCGCCGCCCCGGGGTGGTCGACGACCGGATAGAGCGGGCGGCCCAGCACGTCGGCGAGCACGCGCGGCCACAGCGTGGACCTGACGCCGGCGCCGGTCACCCGGCCCAGCCCGAGCGGCACGCCACGCTCGCCGAGGGTCTCCAGGTACTGGCGGAACCCGTACGCCACCGCCTCCAGGCAGGCCCGGTACACGTCCGCCCGGTCGTGGTCGTGCCGCAGTCCGACGAACGAGCCGTGCAGGGCGTCGTCCTGCGCCCCCGAACGCGTGCCGTCGAGGTAGGGCAGGCACACCAGCGAGGCCGGCGTCCGCGCGGCGGCCTCCCGGTCGAGCTGCTCGGGCGGGACGTCGCCGGCGAGCCGACGGATCCAGGACACCGGGTCGCCGGTCGCGACCACGCTGCCGCACAGCCACCGGCCAGGTGCCGGATGGGCGTCGAGCGTCAGCCGCGCGTCGAGCAACCGGTCGGCGGACACGGCCAGGGCGTCGCACGAGAGGCCGAGTCGCAGGGCCCAGTCGCCGGGGTCGGTGAGGCCGGCGGCGTACGCCGAGAGCACGTGCTCCGCGCCGCCGACGACGATCGGCGTGCCGGCGGAGAGCCCTGTGGCGGCGGCGGCCTTCGCGCTGACGGTGCCGACCGGCGTGCCGCAGGGCCGCGGCGCGCGCAGCCGGCTGCCGGAGATGCAGGCGGCGTCGACCACTAGGTCGGAGGGTTCGCCGTCCGGTGTGTAGAGGCCGCTCTCCAGCGCCCAGTTGGACTCGACGTGCACGTCCGCGCCGAGGACGCAGGCCAGCCAGTCGTACCCGCCGAGCACGGCGGCGGTGTTGCGCCAGAGCTCCGGCTCGTGCGTCGCCAGCCAGACGAGGGTGGGCGCCACCGAACGCCGGCCCAGCGCGGAACCGGTCTCCGCGAGGAGGTCCGCCTCGCCCAGCTGCAGCCGCAGCTCGTCGGTCTCGTCCGCGGCACGGTCGTCGTCCGGCAGGATCGCCCGGCGCAGCGGGCGCCCGGTCGCGCCGGTCGGCACGATCGCGGGGACGCTGCCGGAGACCGCGACCGCCGCGACGTCCGCGCCGGTGCCGCCGGCCCGGGCGAGGACCTTGGGGGTCAGCGCGCAGACGTCCGCCCACCAGGTGCGCGGGTCCGTCTCGGCCCAACCGGGGTTCGGCCGGTACACCTGGGCCGGCCGGTGCTCGGCCGCGACCGCGCCGCCGCGCCCGGCGTCGACCACGACCAGCGTGGTGGCCGTGGCGCCGAGGTCGACACCGAGCAGCAGGTCAGGCACGCGCCCATCCTCCTGCACGGTGCCGCCTGGCGAGCCGGGAGCCGCGCCGTCGGCGCGACGTGCGAGGCTTTCTCCATGGCACGCGCACTCGTTACCGGAGCCACGGCCGGACTCGGCCGGGCGTTCGCCGGGCGACTCGCCGAGGCGGGCTGGAACCTGGTACTCGTCGCCCGCGACGCGCAGCGGCTCGAGCAGGTGGCGAAGGAGCTGAGGCGGTACGCGGTCGACGTCGACGTCCTGCCCGCCGACCTGGGCGACGACGAGGAACTCGGGACGGTCGAACGCCGCCTCGGCGACGACGCCGAACCGGTCGACCTGCTCGTCAACAACGCCGGCTTCGCCATCAAGCGGAACTTCCTGGCCAGCACGGTCGAGGACGAGGACCGCATGCTGCGGGTACTCGTCCGCGCGGTGCTGCGGCTGACCCACGTCGCGGTGCACGCGATGGTGCGGCGCGGGCAGGGCGTCGTCATCAACGTGTCCAGCGTCGCCGGCTTCGTCCCGCAGAGCACGTACAACGCCGCGAAGGCCTACGTCACGACGCTCACCGAGAGCGTCGCCACCGACGTCCGCGGCAAGGGCGTGCACGTGATGGCCGTCTGCCCCGGGTACACCCACACCGAGTTCCACGACCGCGCCGGCATCGACAAGGGCAACATGCCGGGCCCGCTCTGGCTCGACGTCGACCAGGTCGTCGACGGCGCGTTCGCGGACCTGCGCCGCGGCAAGGTCGTCAGCGTCCCGACGCTGCGCTACAAGCTCGTCGCCACGGGTGCGCGGCTCGCGCCGCGTTCGCTGGTGACGGCCGTGAGCAGTCGGCTGGGCCGCCGCTGAACCCCTGAGCCGGCCGTCGCAGGCGATCGCCGGAGGTCAGCGTCCGCGCGGTTGGCGGGCGCGGGCGTCCGGCGTAGGCATGCGGTCGCGGTCCCTGCGGTTCGCCGCGCCGGTGGCGCCTCTGGCCGCCGCCGTCGCGCGCGCCGTGGACCGGTCCGCTGCCTGCCTGGTTGCCACGCGACGCGCCTGGACCTGCTGCAGCGACATGCCGACGGCGGCGAGAGTCGTCTGGACGTGGCCCGGCACCAGTTCGGACGCCAACCCGGAGATGGTGTCGAAGCCGGCCAGTACGGCTCCGCCGGCGGGCGACCGGCGGCCCGGCTCGGCCCGCCGTGCCGCCGCGCTGTAGTTGCTGACCATGGCGACCATGATGTCCTCCCGACCGGGCATCGGTCCACCCGCCTGTGCCCGCTCAGTAGGCTCGGCTCCGTGAGTGATCGCGACGACCTGCTGGCCCTGATCAACGAACGCGCCGTCGTCCGCGGCAAGGTGGTGCTGTCGTCCGGCCGGGAGGCCGACTACTACATCGACCTGCGCCGGGTCGCGCTCGACGGCGAGGGCGCGCCGCTCGTCGGCCGGGTGATGCGCGAGCTCACCGCCGACTGGGAGTACGACGCGGTCGGCGGGCTGACCCTCGGCGCCGACCCGGTCGCCGCGGCGATGCTGCACGCCGCCGCCGCGGCCGGCGACCGGCTGGACGCGTTCGTCGTCCGGAAGGAGGGCAAGGCGCACGGGCTGCAGCGGCGCATCGAAGGCCCGGACGTCACCGGCCGCAAGGTGCTCGCCCTGGAGGACACGTCCACGACGGGCGGCTCGGTGCTGGCCGCCGTCGACGCGTTGCAGGAGGCGGGCGCGGAGGTCGTCGGGGTCGCCGTGATCGTGGAGCGCGGCGCGCGTGCCGCGGTCGAGGCCCGGGGCCTCCCGTACCGAGCCGCGTTCGAAACCACCGACCTCGCGCTCTGAGCCCTCGCGATCCGCAGCGCCGGCGCGCTCTCCGCTCGCCGCTCTGGTCGCCCCGACCCCACGAGCCATGTAAACATGGCCCGTGGTGGCTTTACACGGGGCATGCGCCTTGTAAAGCCACCACGAGCATGGTTTACATGGCCCGCGGGGACGGGACCGGAGACCCAAGACCGGGGACGGGACCGGTGACGGTGACGGGGGTCGGGGGTCGGAGCGGAGGGTGAGGTCAGGGTGACCGGAGCGAGCGAGTACGACGTCGCCGCCGTGCGGGCGCATTTCCCCGCGCTGGACGAGGGAGCCGCGCACTTCGACGGCCCCGGTGGGTCGCAGACGCCGGACGTGGTGGCGGACGCCGTCGCCGCGACGCTGCGCGCCGCCGTCGCCAACCGCGGCCGGGTGACCGCGGCCGAACGCCGCGCCGACGACGTCGTCACCGAGGCGCGCGCGGCCGCGGCCGACCTGCTCGGCGCCGACCCGCGGGGTGTGGTCTTCGGCCGCAGCATGACCCAGCTCACCTACGACGTCTCCCGCGCGCTCGCCAAGGGCTGGGGCCCCGGCGACGAGGTCGTCGTCACCAGCCTCGACCACGACGCCAACGTCCGCCCCTGGGTGCAGGCCGCCGAGGCCGCGGACGCCGACGTGCGCTGGGCCGAGTTCGACCCGGCCTCGGGGGAGCTGGACACCGACGTGGTCGCGGGGCTGCTCACCGACCGCACCCGCGTCGTCGCCGTCACCGGCGCGTCCAACCTCATCGGCACCCGCCCGGACGTCCCCGCGATAGCGAAGGCCGTGCACGCCGCGGGCGCGTTGCTCTACGTCGACGGCGTCCACCTCACCCCGCACACATCCGTGGACGTCGCCGCGCTCGGCGCCGACCTCTACGCCTGCTCGCCGTACAAGTTCCTCGGCCCCCACCTGGGCCTGCTCGCGGGTGTCCCCGAGACGCTGGACCGGATCACGCCGGACAAGCTGCGCCCGATGAGCGACGACATCCCCGAGCGGTTCGAGCAGGGCACACTGCCGTACGAGCTGCTCGCCGGCACGACCGCCGCGGTCGACTTCCTCGCGGCGCTGGTGCCGGGCAGCGGTGATCGCCGCTCCCGGCTCGTCGCGTCGATGACGGCGCTCGAGGAGTACGAGCACGGCCTGCTGCGGCGGCTGGAGGACGGGCTCGCCGGGATCGAAGGGCTGGTCACGTACGGGGGCGCCGCGCGGCGCACGCCGACGGTGCTCTTCTCCGTGCCCGGGTTGGCGCCGGCCAGGGTGCACGAGGGCCTGGCCGAGCGGAACGTGAACGCGCCCGCGGGGAGCTTCTACGCCGTCGAGGCCGCCGACCGGCTCGGCCTCGGCAGGTCCGGCGCCGTGCGCGCGGGCATCGCCCCGTACACCGACACCGACGACGTCGACCGGTTGATCGCCGGCGTCAGTGAGTTGGCCGCCGCTCGGCCTTGACCGCGTGACGCGCGGCGCGCCGGCGCGAGCGCCGGGCCTTCACGATCTCGACGGCCGCGGGCGTCACCGACGCGACCACGATCAGCGCGATCGCGGGCAGCAGGTAGCGGTCGACGCCCGGGATCGTCCTGCCGAGGAAGTAGCCGACGAGGACGAGACCGTCCGCCCAGACGAGCGCGATCACGACGTTCCAGACGAAGAACCGCCGTGCGGACATCTCGAGGATCCCCGCCACCGGGTTGACGAACGAGCGGACGATCGGGATGAACCGCCCCAGTACCACCGTCTTCGCGGGGCCGAACCGGTCGAAGTACTCCTCGGCGCGCTCCAGGTACGCGCGCTTGATCAGCCGCCCGTCGCGTTCGAACAGCCGCCGGCCGAAGCGGGCGCCGAGGAAGTGGCCGAGCTGAGCACCCGCGACCGCCGCGATCGGTGTCGTGATCAGCAGGACGGCGAGGTTCTGCTGCGCGTGGAAAAGGACGCCGGTGTTGGTCGCGAACAGCCCGGCGGTGAACAGCAGCGAGTCACCGGGCAGGAAGAAGCAGAACAGTCCGCACTCGACGAAGATGATCGCGAGCACGCCGGCCAGCCCGACCGCCGGGATGATCTGCTGCGGGTCGAGCCAACCCGGCAGGATGTCGGCGGCGAGCATGGATTGGGCCGCGAAGACTGCGAAGAGCGCTTTCATCGCGGCAAGGGTAACCTGCCGACCTCGACGGGAACGTCCTGATCGAGGAGGACTCAGGTCCCCCTAAGGTGGTAGTCGTCCGGTTCCGAGTCCGCCGGCGGTTCGATACGAGGAGTGCGTAACCATGCCCATCGCGTCCCCCGAGACCTATGCGGCCATGCTCGACAAGGCGAAGGCCGAGCGCTTCGCCTACCCGGCGATCAACGTGACGTCGAGCCAGACCCTGAACGCGGCACTGCGCGGCTTCGCCGAGGCGGGAAGCGACGGCATCGTCCAGGTCTCCACCGGCGGCGCCGAGTACCTCTCCGGGTCGACGGTCAAGGACATGGTCACCGGTGCCGTCGCGTTCGCGGAGTACGCCCGCGTCGTGGCCGCGAAGTACCCGGTCAACATCGCGCTCCACACCGACCACTGCCCGAAGGACAAGCTGGACGGCTACATGCGCCCGCTCGTGGAGCTGTCCGCCGAGCGGGTGAAGAACGGGCAGGAACCCTACTTCCAGTCGCACATGTGGGACGGTTCGGCCGTGCCGCTCGAGGAGAACCTCGACATCGCCGACGAGCTGCTCGACAAGTGCGCGGCGGCGCGGGTGATCATGGAGCTGGAGATCGGCGTCGTGGGCGGCGAGGAGGACGGCGTCGTCGGCGCGATCGACGAGAAGCTCTACTCGACCCCGGACGACGCGCTCGCCACGGCGGCAAAGCTCGGTCTCGGCGACCGCGGCCGGTACATCCTCGCCGCGACGTTCGGCAACGTGCACGGCGTGTACAAACCGGGCAACGTCAAGCTGCGTCCCGAGGTGCTCAAGAACATCCAGGAGACCGTCGGGCAGAAGTACGGCAAGGAGAAGCCGTTCGACCTCGTGTTCCACGGCGGCTCCGGCTCGCTGCTCGAGGAGATCCAGGAGGCCGTCGACTACGGCGTCGTGAAGATGAACATCGACACCGACACCCAGTACGCGTTCACGCGCGCGGTGGCGGCGCACATGTTCACCAACTACGACGGCGTGCTGAAGATCGACGGCGAGGTCGGCAACAAGAAGGCGTACGACCCGCGCTCCTGGGGCAAGGCGGCCGAGCAGTCCATGGCCGAGCGCATCGGCGTGGCGTGCGAGAACCTCCGCTCCGCGGGCACCTCCCTGGCCAACGCATGACGGTGCACCCCGCCGACCTCCTGCGCTCCGCTCCTCGCTCGGCGGCGGTGGTCTGGCGCGTTACGGGTGGTCCATTCGCTGCGATGCTCACGCAGGAGGTCGGCTCATGACGGTGCACCCCGCCAACCTCCCGCGCTCCGCTCCTCGCTCGGCGGTGGTGGTCTGGCGCGTTACGGGTGGTCCATTCGCTGCGATGCTCACGCAGGAGGTCGGCTCATGACCAGCGAACGCGAGAACCTGCTCGCGTCGACCGCGGCAGCGACGTACCTGCCGGACGACGCGGAGCAGCGCGCCGCCCTGGACGAGGCCGCCGACCCGGCCGACGTCGTGAAGCGCTACCCGACGTACTCAGCCGCATGGGCGGAGCTGGCCGACAGGGCGTATGCGGCCGGCGACGTGATCGCGTCGTACGCGTACGCGCGCACCGGCTACCACCGCGGCCTCGACCAGCTCCGCGGCAACGGCTGGCGCGGGCAGGGCCCGGTCCCGTGGGAGCACGAGCCCAACCGCGGCTTCCTGCGCGCACTGCACGCGCTCGGGCGCGCGGCCGAGGCGATCGGCGAGGACGCGGAAGCCAAGCGCTGCAAGGACTTCCTGCGGGAGAGCAGCAAGACGGCGGTCGAGACCCTGGGAGCCTGAATGCCTGCGATCGTCCTGCTGGGCGCCCAATGGGGGGACGAGGGCAAGGGGAAGGTCACCGACACCCTCGGCAGCGCCGTCGACTACGTCGTCAAGTTCAACGGCGGCAACAACGCGGGCCACACCGTCGTCATCGGGGACGAGAAGTACGCGCTGCACCTGCTGCCCAGCGGCATCCTGACCCCCGGCGTGGTGCCGGTGATCGGCAACGGCGTCGTCGTCGACCTGTCCGTCCTGTTCGACGAGATCGACGCGCTCGAGGCACGCGGCATGGACACGTCCGCGCTGCTGCTGAGCGCGAACGCCCACCTCATCCCGTCGTACAACCGCACGCTCGACAAGGTCACCGAACGCTTCCTCGGCTCGCGCCGGCTCGGTACCACCGGCCGCGGCATCGGCCCGACCTATGCGGACAAGATGAACCGCGTCGGCATCCGCGTGCAGGACCTGTTCGACGAGAAGATCCTGCGGCAGAAGGTCGAGGGCGCGCTCGACCAGAAGAACCACCTGCTGGTGAAGGTCTACAACCGGCGTGCCATCGGCGTCGACGAGGTCGTCGACGAGCTGCTGCAGCACGTCGAGCGTGTCCGGCCGATGGTCGTCGACTGCAGCACCTTGCTGAACAAGGCGCTCGACGAGGGCCGCACCGTCCTGCTCGAGGCGGGCCAGGCGACGATGCTCGACGTCGACCACGGCACCTACCCGTTCGTCACGTCGTCCAGCACGACCGCGGGCGGCGCCTGCGCGGGCTCGGGCATCGGCCCGACCCGCATCGACCGGGTGATCGCCGTCGCCAAGGCGTACACCTCGCGCGTCGGCGAGGGCCCGTTCCCCACCGAGCTGCTCGACGACACCGGCAACCGGTTGCGCGACCTCGGCGCCGAGTACGGCACGACCACGGGCCGGCCGCGCAGGTGCGGCTGGCTCGACCTCGTGGTGCTGCGCTACGCCGCCCGCGTGAACGCCCTCACCGACCTGTTCGTCACCAAGCTGGACGTGATGGGTGCGTTCGACAAGATCCCGGTGTGCGTCGGCTACGCCGTCGACGGCGAGGTGCTGCACGACATGCCGCTGACCCAGACCGACTTCCACCACGCGACGCCTGTCTACGAGTACCTCGACGGCTGGTGCACCGACATCTCGGCCGCGCGCGCGTTCGACGAGCTGCCCGCCCAGGCGCGCGCGTACATCGAGCACATCGAGGAGTACGTCGGCGTCCCGGTGTCCGGCATCGGCGTCGGCCCAGCACGCGACGCCGTCGTGCAGCGCCGCGACCTGCGGTAGCCGCCGTGCCTCGTCGGGTTGTCAGGCTCACGCAGGGCCATAGCCCTGTGTCGGCCTGACAACTCACCTACGCTGACGGCATGCGCACCGTCGACTGGCAGGACGGGCACGTCGTCGTGGTCGACCAGACCCTGCTGCCCGGCGAGCTGCGGATGCGCGAGCTGCGCGACACCGACGACGTCGTCGACGCGATCCGCCGCCTCGTCGTCCGCGGCGCGCCCGCGATCGGGGCGTGCGGTGCGCTCGGCGTCGCGATGGCGGCCCGTGCGGCCGGCGGCGACCCGGCTCGGCTGCACGCCGAGGCGGAACGGATCGCGTCCGCCCGCCCCACCGCTGTGAACCTGCGCTGGGCGGTCCGCCGCGCACTCGCCGCCGGTCCGGTCGCCGGCGCCGTCCTCGCCGAGGCGTTGCGGGTGCTCGACGAGGACGTCGCGACGAACCGCGCGCTCTCCGTACGCGGGGCCGACCTCGTGGCCGAGCTCTGCGGCGACCGGCCCGTCGCCGTGCACACCCACTGCAACGCCGGCGCCCTGGCCTGTGTCGAGTACGGCACCGCGCTGGGCGTGGTCCGCGCGCTGCACGAGCGCGGCCGGATCCGCGAGGTCGTCGCGGACGAGACCCGGCCGCTGCTGCAGGGCGCGCGGCTCACCGCGTTCGAGCTGCGCGAGCTGGCCGTGCCGTACCGGGTGGTGGTCGACTCGGCCGCGCCGTCGGTGATCACGGGTGGTCTGGTGGACGTCGTCGTGGTCGGGGCCGACCGCGTGGCCGCGAACGGCGACGTCGCCAACAAGATCGGCACGCTGTCGCTGGCGCTCGCCGCGCACTACGCGGGCGTGCCGTTCGTCGTCGCCGCGCCCGAGTCGACGCTCGACCCCGCGACGCCGTCCGGCGAGGCGATCGAGATCGAGGAGCGGGACGCCGCCGAGGTGCTGGGGTACGGGACGCAGCGCAGCACGCCGGACGGGGCGCGCGCCTACAACCCCGCGTTCGACGTCACGCCCGCCGAGCTGGTCACGGCCGTCGTCACCGAGCGCCGCGTCGTCCGCCCGTCGAACGGCGAGCGCCCGGCGTGAGTGCGCCGGGTAATCGTCCGGTCACCGCGATCCCCCGCGCCATGTAAACCAGGTTCGTGGTGGCTTTACACGGCGCATGCCCCGTGTAAAGCCACCTCCAGCATGGTTTACATGGCGCGG
>DASUWX010000002.1:0-8918 GCA_036378185.1 Streptosporangiales bacterium
GCACGGCGGAAGGGGCGAGCCTCACGTGCGGTCCCGTCGACCGCTCGCGCCGCCCGCCCGTCACCGCACACACTCGCGGCCGTGTCCGACCCACGCCGCGTGCGCGCCGACCGCAACGCCGTGCTCTACGTCGCCGGTCTCGCCGCCTCGACGTTCGGCTCGTCGGCGTTCGCGCTGACCGCCGGGATCTGGGTGAAGACGCTGTCCGGCAGCAACGGCCTCGCGGGCCTGGTGTCGTTCTGCGTGTGGGGGCCGTCGCTCGCCACGCCGTTGTTCGGGCTGCTCGCCGACCGGGTGCGCAGGCGGCGGCTGGTCGTCGCCGTCAACGCCGCGACGGCCGCCGCGTTGGTGCCGCTGTGGCTCGTGCACGACGGGTCGGACGTGTGGCTCCTGTTCGCCGTGATGACGGCCTACGGGCTCGCGCTCGCCGTCCTCGACCCCGCCGAGTCGGCGTTGGTCGCCGGCGCGCTGAGGCCGGAGACCTTGGCGCGGGTCAACGGTGTGCGCACGACCGTGACCGAGGGCTGGAAGCTGGTCGCGCCGCTCGCCGGCGCCGGCGTCTTCGTCGCGGCGGGCGGCGGCGTGCTGGCCATGCTGGACGCAGCCACGTTCCTCGTCGCCGCGCTCGCCTGCGCCGGCATGCGCCTCGACGACACCGCGCCGCGACGCGGAGGCGAGGACTGGCTCACCGAGCTCAGGACCGGCCTGCGGCACGTCCTCGGTGACCGCGCCATGCGCACGCTGCTCGTCGGCAGCGGGATCGTGCTGGCGGTGAACGGGCTGCGCTCGCCGGGCATGTTCGCCGCCGTCGACCTGCTCGGGCGTCCGCCCGCGTTCCTCGGCGTCCTCGGTTCGGCGCAGGGCGCCGGCTCGGTACTCGGCGGTCTGCTGTCGATCCGGTTCCTGCGTGCCGGCCGCGAGGTCGCCTTCGCCACCGCGGGCGCCGCGGTCGCCGCTCTCGGCGGCCTGCTGCAGTGCCTGCCGTCCGTCACCGCCGTCGCCGTCGGCAGCGCCGCGAACGGCTGCGGGTTGCCGTGGCTGCTCGTCGCCGGCTGCACCATGGTGCAGACGCGTACACCCAACGCGTTGCAGGGACGCGTGGCGAGCGTGACGACGATGCTGCTGTTCACCGGCCAGACTCTGTCGCTGCCGGTCGGCTCGCTGCTCGTGGGTCTCGTCGACTACCGGGTCACGTTCGCGGCGTACGGCGTCGTCGCGCTCCTGTGCGCGGTCCGGCTGCACAGGATCCACCCGTCCGCAGCAGGCCGGGACTCGTTCTGCTAGTATTTGGGCAGTTGCCCAGGACGATCGCCCAAAAGGTGGAGAATGGCTGCGGCAAGAAAGGGAGACCTCGCACGCGAGCGCCTGCTCGCCGCGGCGACCGAGTTGATCGCCGAGCGGGGCTGGACCGGTGTGAGCACCCGCCTGCTCGCCGAGCGTGCGGGTGTCGGCGCGGGTGTGGTGCACTACCACTTCCCGTCCATGCAGGCACTGTTGTCCGAGGCGGCTCTGGCCGCGATGCGCGGCGCGCTCGCCGAGCTCGGGACGCTGCTCGAGCGGGCGGAGGACCCCGACGACGTGCTCGACCTCGTGCTCGTGTCGCTCGACCGGTACACCGGGCGCGACCCGTTGTCGGTGGTGTTCGTCGAGACGTACCTCGCCTCGACGCGGGACCGCAGGTTACGCCGCGCCGTCGCCCGCGTGCTCGCCGAGTTCACGCAGGCCACGGCGCGCTGGCTGGCCGAGCACGACGTCGAACGGCCGGAGCAGACGGCCGCGGTGTTCGCCGCCGCCGTCGACGGCGTGCTGTTGCACCGTTCGCTGAACAGCCGGCTCACCGCGAACGCCGTCGCGCCCGTGCTGCGCCGGCTCGTCGCGCCGGCCGGGCCACGTACCGGAGAGGAAGGCAGGAGATGAAGACCACGGACCACCGGTCTCACGACGGTGGAGGCGAGCTGACGACCGGACGCCGCCCGAGCCCCGTCGTCAAGAGGCTGCTGCGACTGCCTGCCGCCTTGTACGAGCACGACGCCGGCTGGCTGCTCGGGCACCGGTTCGTCTGCCTGACGCACGTCGGCCGGACGTCGGGACGCCGCTACCGCACCGTGCTCGAGGTCGTGGGCAGCGACCGTGCGTCCGGTGAGGTGATGGTGATCGCCGGGCTCGGCCGCCGTACCGACTGGTACCGCAACATCGCGGTGCGCCCGGCCGTCGAGGTCGCGATCGGCCGGCACAGGTTCCGTCCCGAGCACCGGGAGCTGGGCGAGGACGAGGCGGTCGCCGTGATGACCGAGTACGGCCGCCGGCACCCGCTGATCGCGCCGCTGCTGCCGCGCGTGCTGACCTGGCTCGTCGGCTGGCACTACGACGGCAGCGACGCCGCCAAGCGCCGGCTGGTCAGGGAGCGTCCCATCATCGCCTTCCGGCCGGTGGCCCGCAGGAGCGCATGACCCGGTGGGTAGGGTGGTCCATGGTTCCTGGCTCGAGCGAACGAGGTAAGTGGGTACTCGGCAAGTCATGACGGTCTCCCGGCGCCGGCTGCGTCCGGTGGCGCTCGTCGCACTGCTCGCGGCGGTCGCGTGCGGCGGCCGGGCCGCCGCCCAGCCGCCCGCGCCGTCCAGCAACATCGGCACCCGGATCGACCGTGCGCTTCCGTCCAGCCTGCTCCGTCTACCGCTCCAGGACGCCGCCGGCCGGCGCACGTCCCTCGCCCGGTACGCGGGCAAGGTGCTCGTGGTCGACGACGCGATGACGCTGTGCCAGGAGACCTGCCCGCTCGACACCGCGAACCTGGTCGCCACGGCGCGCAAGGTCGACCGCGCGGGGCTCGCCGGCCGGGTCGAGTTCGTCAGCATCACCGTCGACCCGCGGCGCGACACCGTCCCGCAGCTGGCGGCGTACCGGAAGCTGTTCGCGCCCACGCCGAGCAACTGGACGACGCTCACGGGCAGCCCGGCGGTCGTCAACCGGCTGTGGGACTACCTGGGCGTCTACCGCAAGCGGGTGCCGGAGGGCAGGCCGCCGGCGCACAACTGGCGCACCGGCAAGACGCTGCACTACGACGTCGAGCACAGCGACGACGTGTTCTTCATCAACGGCCGCGGGCACCTGCGCTTCCTGATCGACGGGCCCGGCGACGTGCGACCGGGCACGCCGCTGCCGCCGGCGATGCGGAGGTTCCTCGACGCCGACGGGCGGCACAACCTCGCGCACCCCGATGCGGGCGCGTGGACGGTGCCGCAGGCACTGCAGGTCGTGAGCTGGCTGACCGGGAAGAAGGTCGGCTCCTAGGCTGGTGCCCAGACAGGAGCTGAGCGAGCGAGCCGGAGGCAGGGGCCGCGATGACGAGCGTTGCCACGTCGGACGCTGTCGCGACACCTCCCGCAGGCGAGCGAGCGGAAGGGTGCGTCTGACGCCGTGCCCGAGGGTGACACCGTCTTCCACACCGCCCACCGGCTCCACGAGGCGCTCGCGGGCAGGACGCTGACGAGCGGGGAGATCCGGCACCCGCGGCTGGCCGCCGTGACCTTCGCCGGGCGCACCGTCACCGAGGTGGTGCCGGCGGGCAAGCACCTGTTCGTGCGGTTCGACGACGAACGCAGCCTGCACAGCCATCTCCGGATGGACGGCTCGTGGCACCTGTACGCGCCGGGCGAGCGGTGGCGGATGCCCGGGCATCACGCCAGGGTCGTGCTCACCGCGCCGGACCGTGAGGCGGTGGGCTTCCGGCTGCACGACCTCGACCTCGTGCCGCGCACCCGGGAGGGAGCGTACGTCGACCGGCTGGGCCCCGACCTGCTCGCGCCGGAGTGGACGCCCCGACACCAGGCCGAGGCCGAACGGCGGCTCGCCGCGCGGCCGGACGGCGCGTTCGGGGTGGCGCTGCTCGACCAGACCGTCGTCGCCGGAATCGGCAACGTCTACATGAACGAGGTGTGCTTCCTCGTCGGCACGTCGCCGCACACGCCTACCGCCGGCGTCCCCGGCGACGTCCGGGCCGAGGCGATCGCGACGGCCAGGAAGCTGTTGTGGGACAACAGGTTCCGGATCGCCCGCACGACGACCGGAAGCACCGCGCCTGGCGACAGGCACTGGGTCTACGGCCGCACGCGCCGTCCCTGCCGGCGCTGCGGCACGCCGATCGCGACCAGGCCGCTCGGCCGCGAGCCGGAGGCGCGCACGTCGTGGTTCTGCCCGCGCTGCCAGCCCGCGCCGTGAAGTCCGGTGCGATGCGCCTTCAACGCACCGTGACGCGGTGCAGGTGCCCTGTCGCGTAAGGGCCGACGAGTGAGAGCTGACCTCATCTTCCCCACCGTGGACACCGAACACTGACTGCTGGTCGTCGGCTTTCCCGCCGGGACGGACTGGCACGTCAACAACAACGAGATGAGCGCGGTCGGCGACTGCGACCTGCACACCGGCGCCCAGCTGTCACTGTCCGAACACTTCAACCTGCGGGACGAGGCGTACAGGCGGGGGATGGCGATGGGTAAGCTCGCGGCCGAGCGCGGCATCCAGCTCGACCCGGATCCAGCAGTTCCACTACTGACCGCGCATGCTGAAAGCGGGGCGGGAAAGGCAGCGACGCCTCGGGTCGGGGAGGATGCGGAGATGGCGTCGATTGCTGTCGGATCCGACTCGGCCCGGTTGCGCGGCCTGCGCAGGATGCGCGCGCTCGCGCTGGCACTGCTCGTCCTCGCCGCGGTGGTGTACGCGCTCACGCTCGGCCACGGTGCCGGGTGGGCGTTCCTGAACAGCGCGGCCGAGGCCGCGATGGTGGGTGCGCTCGCGGACTGGTTCGCGGTCACCGCGCTGTTCCGGCGTCCGCTCGGGCTGCCGATCCCGCACACGGCGATCATCCCGACGCGGAAGGAGGCGCTCGGCCGCAGCCTCGAGCAGTTCGTGGCGGAGAACTTCCTGGCCGAGTCCGTCGTCCGCGACAAGGTGGCGTCGGCCGAGCTCAGCCTCCGTGTCGGGGGCTGGCTGGCCGAGCCGGCGCACAGCACGCGCGTGGTGGCCGAGGCGGCCCGACTGGTGCGCGGCGGGCTGTCGGTGCTGCGGGACGACGACGTGACGTCGCTGGTCGAGCAGGTGCTGATCCCGCGGCTGATGAACGAGTCGATGAGCCCGATCGCGGGCCGGCTGCTCGGCGACGTCGTCACGGAACGCGCCCACCACGGCCTGGTCGACCTCGCGCTGGCGGAGATCGAGCGCTGGCTGGCCGACAACCCCGAGCGCGTCGCCCGGCTCGTCGGCACCCGCGCGCCGAAGTGGTCGCCGCACTGGCTGAACGCGAAGGTCACCAGGCGGGTCGAGCGGGAGGTGGTCGCGTGGGTCGCCGACGTCCGCGCCGACCGCGAGCACCCGGCCCGGATCGCGTTCGACGACCTGCTCTCCCGGCTGGCCGACGACCTGCAGCACGACGCCGACACCATGGCCGCCGCCGAGCGGCTGAAGCGCCGGGTGCTGGGCCACCCGCGGGTTGGCCCGACCGCGACGGCGGTGTGGAACGCCGTGCGCCGCAGCCTGATCGAGGCCGTCGAGGAGCCGGACGGCCTGCTGCGGCAGCGTGGTGTCGACGCGCTCACCGCCTTCGGCCGCCGGCTCACCGAGGACGCCGCCCTGCGCAAGCGGCTCGACGGGCACGCCGTCGACGCCGTCGGCTACGTCGTGTCCACCTTCGGCGCCGAGATCGCCACGGTCATCTCCGACACCGTCAACCGCTGGGACGGCAAGGAGGCCGCCCGCAAGATCGAGCTGCACGTGGGCCGCGACCTGCAGTTCATCCGGATCAACGGCACCGTCGTCGGCGCGCTCGCCGGCCTCGCGATCCACACCCTCACCGTGCTGCTCTGACGGGAGCGGCCTCCCACACGAACCCGTCCGGGTCGGTGAACGGCCCGGCGTCGCTGCCGACGGCGACCCGGTGCGAGCCGGACCCCTCCGGCGACACGCCCGCGTCCCTGGCGGCGAAGCGGCGGCCGTAGAGCGCCAGCCCGACGGGCGACGACCCCGTCTCGAACTCGACGTACCTGCTGCCGAAGCTCTTCGACACGGCCAGGCCGTGGTCGACGTAGAACTGCCTGGTGGCCTTGACGTCCGCGACGCCGAGCAACAGCACGAACCTGTCGACCTCGCGGGTGACCGGCGCGGTGTCCTTCTTCGCCGACGTCGCGACCTTCCAGACCGTCCCGTCCGGTGCCGAGACGACGCCGCCGTAGCCCCAGAAGCCTTTCTTGGCCGGCTTGAGCGTCGTCGCGCCCGCGGCGAGTGCGGTGCCGATGAAGCTGTCGACGGTGCCCGGCTGGGACACCACGAGCGACAGCGTGAAGCCGCGGAAGCCCGACGTCGGTGCCTGCGACGCGCGGACGCGCAGCCGGTCGCCCAGGCCGAACGCGGCGGCGTAGAACTCCTCGGCGGCAGCGGCGTCGGGTGCTTCGACAGTGACGAACTCGATTGCGGTCATGGCATGTCCTTTCTCGATGTCCATGGCCGTCACGCTAGGTGCGGCGCCGCGCGCGATGCTTCTCGATTCCTGACCGCCTCACCGCCGAAGGACGCAGTCGCCGCACAGACCGCCGCCCAGCACCCGGTAGTACAGGCAGCAGTCGGTGCGGCGGAACGCCGGCAGGCGGCCGGTGACGTCGAGCGTGCCGGTGCCGGCCAGCTCCGGCCGGGCGAACGCCGCCGCCGCGAGCCGGCCGGCGCGCTCGGCCAGCGTGTGGTCGGCCGCGAGCACCCGGAACGTGCCGACGAGTGCGGACGCGGCGTCGCCGGCGAGGATGCCGAGCGGCGTCCCGGCGGCGCCCGACACGGTGCGCGCCAGTGGCTCGAGGTGGCGGGTGAGCGTGACGTCGAGGAGCGGCCCGGCGGTGGCCTCCCGCGTCGGCCAGCTGCCCGGGGAGACCAGGTAGGGCGTCACCGGGTCGACGGCGGTCAGCCGGACCGCGCCGGTGGGTACGTCGGGCACCAGTCCCGCGACGACGGCCGCACCGGCCGTGAGCGACCACAGCCGTGCGGCGAGGCCCTGGTAGGCGATCGAGCCCGCGACCCGGCGGTCGTCCGTGCCGAGCGTCCTCGCGGTGGCGTCGACGAGCGAACCCGCGGCGTCCGCGAGCCCGCGGCCGGCCGGCTCGGCGCCCGTGCCGAACGTGAAGTAGGGGCCGAACCGCTGGAGCTCCGCCCACCACCGGCCCATGATCATGAAGGTTACGCGTCGCCCTGACGACCCGGAACCTTCATGGTCACGGAGGGGTGGTTCGGGTCAGTTGAGCGCCTCGCTCAGCGGCACCGCCTCGTAGCCGTGCGCCTCGGCGACGGGGGCGTACGTCACGGCGCCCTCGTAGGTGTTCAGGCCGAGTGCCAGCGCCGGGTCGCGGCGCAGCGCCTCGTGCCAGCCGAGGTTCGCCAGCGCGACCGCGTAGGGCAGCGTGACGTTGGTGAGGGCACGGGTGGAGGTGTGCGGCACGGCGCCGGGCATGTTGGCGACGCAGTAGAAGACGGAGTCGTGCACGCGGTACGTGGGGTCGGCGTGCGTCGTCGGACGGGAGTCCTCGAAGCAGCCGCCCTGGTCGATCGAGATGTCGACCAGCACCGAGCCCGGCTTCATCCGCGACACCAGCTCGTTGCTCACCAGCTTGGGCGCCTTCGCGCCGGGGACGAGCACCGCGCCGATGACGAGGTCGGCCTCCAGCACGGCGTGCTCGATCTCGAACGCGCTCGCCGCGACCGTCTTGCAGCGGCCGCGGTAGAGCGCGTCGGCCTGGCGCAGCTTGTCGATGTTGCGGTCGAGCAGGACGACGTCGGACTGCATGCCCAGGGCGATGGTGGTCGCGTTGGCGCCGGCGACGCCCGCGCCGATCACCGCGACGCTTGCGGGACGGACGCCGGGCACGCCGCCCATGAGCACACCGCGGCCGCCCATCGCCTGCATCAGGTGGTACGCCCCGACCTGGGTGGCGAGCCGCCCGGCGACCTCGGACATCGGCGCGAGCAGCGGCAGCGCGCCGTTCGCGGTCTGCACGGTCTCGTACGCGATCGCGGTGGTGCCCGCGGCGAGCAGCGCGTCGGTGCACTCGCGCGACGCGGCGAGGTGCAGGTAGGTGAACAGCACCTGGTCCTTGCGCAGCCGGTGGTACTCCTCGGCGACCGGTTCCTTCACCTTGAGGACGAGCTCGCCGGCCGCCCAGGTGGCGTCGGCGTCCGGGAGGATCGTGGCGCCGGCGGCGACGTAGTCGTCGTCGGGAATGGACGAGCCGACGCCCGCGTCGTGCTCGATGAACACCTCGTGCCCGTCACCCACCAGCTCGCGCACGCCGGCCGGCGTGATCGCGACGCGGCGCTCGTTCGGCTTGACCTCGCGGGGGACACCGACCTTCATCGCGAACCCTTTCCTCGACCCATGTCTACAAGGTGATCATGGGACATTCGTCGGTCAAACGCTACACACGCGGCCGGAAATTCGGCACACTCGGGTGATGACCGAACGATCGTCGGGCCCTGCATCGTCCGGGGCGTCGCCGCCGAACAATATTCGGGCGGCCACCCTGGACGCCATCGACCGCCGCATCCTCGACCACCTCGCCAACGACGCACGGATACCCAACAACGCGCTCGCCGAACGCGTCGGCGTCGCCCCGTCCACGTGTCTCGCCCGGATCCGGTCGCTGCAGGCCCGCGGCGTGATCCGCGGGTACTTCGCCGACATCGACCCCGTCGCCACCGGCCGGTCGATCCAGGCGATGATCGCCGTGCGCCTGCGCGCCCACGCCCGCGGCCACATCGGCGTGTTCGCCGCGAAGGTCGCGAAGTTGCGGCCGGTGCTGAACGTGTTCTTCCTCGCCGGGCCGATGGACTTCTATTTGCACGTCGCGACGACGACGCCGCAGGAGCTGCGCGACTTCGTCGTGGTGAGCCTG
>DASUWX010000003.1:0-13486 GCA_036378185.1 Streptosporangiales bacterium
CCACCACATCCTCGCCTGGAAAGACGGCGGCACCACCGACATCACCAACCTCACCCTGCGCTGCCGCCGCCACCACATCCTCATCCACAAAGGCGACTGGCGCATCGTCATGATCAACGGCATCCCCCACACCATCGCCCCCACCTGGCTCGACCCGACCCAGACACCGAGACGCAACACCGCCCACGACCCGCCCTGAGCGGTGTGTATCGGGGGATCTGATGTCTTGCACCGAATCCGGTGACTCGATGTCGTGTGGCGGGCCGGCTGGGTCGTGATCTCCTGAAAGGTGCCGTCGGTGCTGACCGCTCAGGAACGGGAGACGCCGGGGCGCCGGTGCACACGCGCCCGCCTCCCCCCGACCCGAGGTGTTCCAGCGCGTGTCGAACCGCCCGGTGGAACGGCCGCCCTCGATGCGCACCCGGTGCGAGGACCCCACGACCACCGGTTGGGCGCGAACCGGTCGGCGCCCGTCCAGCCGGCGCCTTCAATCGGCGCCCATCGTGATCGTCTGCGCCGAGCCGAACGTGGCGTCTGGCCGGCACGAGCCTGGCCCGTCCGCGACGGGCAAGCGGGTCGAGAAGCGAGGAAGGGCCGGCGCTTCCAGGCGCGGGGTGAGTACCTCGTCCCCGCCGTCGGTTGCGGTGAGCGCCGACGGGAACGGGGCAGCCTCCTAGCGCTCGGCGGCGAAGTCGGCGAGAGTCGCGGCGACGACGTGCGGGGCTCTGCTCACCATGCCGGGGTTCCGCCTGCGGTAGTGCGGGATCGCGATCAGTGCCAGGGACAGGGCCCAGCCGCGTCCGCGGGCCCAGGTGTCGTCGTCGACGCCCACCTCGGCACGGAACACCCGACGCGACTCGCCGGCGAACACGTACCACGCGGCGAGCAGGTCACCGGCGGGATCCGCGGCCCGCAGCGTGCCGAAGACGATGACCGCGGACAGCCGGCCCTCGGTCACGAGCAGGTTCCCCGACATCAGGTCACCGTGGATCCACACCGGAACGCCGTCCCAGGGCGCCGCGGCCAACGACGCCTCCCACGCCGCCAGCACCAGGTCGGTGTCGAACTCGTCCCGCAGCTCGTCCAGCGCCGCACGGAACATGGTGTCGCGCGGAGCCAGCGGTATGCCTCGGCTGAACGGATCGTCGGACGGCGTCGGCGCGCCGGTCGCATCCAGCGCCCGCAGACTGCGGACGAACTCAGCGAGGTCCGCGGCCGCTCGGCACGGATCGGTCAGCCGGTCGAGGCGGAACGGCTCGCCGTCCAGCCAGCGGTACACGCCCCAGCTGAAGGGATAGCCCTCGCCCGGCTTCCCGGCCGCCACCGGTTCGGGAATCGCCAGGGGCAGATGCGGGGCCAAGCGAGGCAGCCAGAGCAGATCCTGCTCCACCTCCCCCGCGGTCGCCGGAGTGCGTGGCAGGCGCACGGCCAGGTCGGCGCCGAGCCGGAACGTCACGTTGTCCGTCCCCGACGACGCGACGGGGCGGATCGGGCGATCCGCCCACTGGGGGAACTGTGCGGCGAGCAGACGCGCCACCAGCGCCGCGTCGATGTCCACCTCGTCGTCGTGCAGCTTGGTGATCTCCGACACGACGCCGGAGCCTTCCACCGGATTGCCGGCGGATCAACCGGTTTCCCCGGGCGGTGGTGTTAGCTGTCCCGCATGGGCACCGTACGCGCCGAGCCGATCGCCGCCGAGCGACTGGTCCTGGAGCCGTTGCGCGTCGAGCACGCGGACGAGATGGCCGGCCTGCTCGCCGACCCGGCGTTGTACGCGTTCATCGGCGGCTCGCCGCCCACCCCGGACGCGGTGCAGGCCCGTTACGAGCGACTGGTGGCGGGCTCCCCCGATCCCGCCGTCTCCTGGTGCAACTGGGTGATCCGGCTACGCGAGCAGGGGTGCCTCGCCGGCACCGTCCAGGCGACGATCGGCGCGGACGGAGGCGAGGCGGAGATCGCGTGGGTGGTGGGTTCCGCGTGGCAGGGCCGGGGCCTGGCGTCCGAGGCGGCGGGAGCGCTCGTCGCCTGGCTGCGGCTACGGTCGGTGCGCACGATCGTCGCCCACGTCCACCCCGAGCACCGTGCGTCCGCGGGAGTCGCGGCGGCCGCCGGGCTCACGCCGACCGGTGAGCGGCAGGACGGAGAGGTGCGGTGGCGCTGGACGTCGCCTGCATCGCCGTGATCAGCCCGACGGTCTCGACGTCGTCGGCGCTGCAGCCGCGGGACAGGTCGTTCACGGGTGCCGCGAGTCCCTGCAGGATCGGGCCGAGCGCCACCGCGCCCGCGAGGCGTTCGGTGATCTTGTAGCCGATGTTGCCGGCGTCGAGGTTGGGGAACACGAGCACGTTCGCGTGCCCCGCGACCGTGGAGTCGCGTGCCTTGGCGCGCGCGATCGACTCGATCACCGCCGCGTCGAACTGCAGCTCGCCGTCGACGTCGAGGCCCGGGTCGCTCGCCCGCAGCATGGCGGTCGCCGCGCGCACGCGGTCCACGGACGGGTGCCGCGCGCTGCCCATCGTGCTGAACGACAGCATCGCCACGACCGGCCGCTCACCTGTCAGCGTCTCGAACGTGGCACTGGTCGCGCGTGCGATGTCGGCGAGCTGTTCGGCGTCCGGCTCGGGCACGACGGCGCAGTCGCCGAAGCCGAACCGGCGCCCGTCCGGCAGCACCATCAGGAAGCTGCTCGACAGCGTGCGGACGCCGTCGGCGAGACCGATGACGCGCAACGCCGCCCGCACCGCGTCACCGGTCGGCCGGACGCTGCCGACGACGGCGCCGTCCGCATCGCCGAGCCGGACCGCGGCCATCGCGAGGTAGAGCTCGTCGGTGCGGCAGTCCGCCTCGTCCGCCCGGCCGCGCACGGCATCCGCGACCACGTCACCGTAGGCGCCGTCGCGGACGACGGCGCAGGTGTCGAGGATCCCTACCCGGTCGAGCCGGACGCCGACCTCCGCGGCGGCCGGCACGATCTCGTCCTCCCGGCCGAGCAGCAACGGCGTCACGGCCGAACCGGCGAGCCGCGTCGCCGCCCGCAGCACACGCGGGTCGGCGCCGTCGGCGAAGACGATCCGGCGCGACCGGCCGCCGAGGGCCGCGAGCCAGCCGTCCCGCAGCCCCGCCAGCGACATCGCCCGGCTCCTAGTTGTCGGCGGCCAGGTGACGGTACTTGTCCAGCAGCCGCACGGGTTGCTTGAGCGCGTCCCTGCGGAACGGGTCGCCCAGCTCCGCGGAGTCGACCACCACGTTCATCACGGTGGGCCGCCCCGACTCGACGGCCGTGCGGAAGGCGTCGCCGAGCTCGGACTCCTTCTCGACCGTGATGCCCGACGCACCCATGCTCGCCGCGACGTCGGCGAAATTCGGGTTCGCCAGGTTGGTGCCCACGTACCGGTCGTCGTAGTAGTCGACCTGGTTCTTCTTCTCCGCGCCCCACTGCGCGTTGTTCCAGACGACTGCCACGACCGGGATGTCCTCGCGCACGGCCGTCATCACCTCGGTCTGGCTCATGCCCCACGCGCCGTCGCCGACGTAGGCGACCACCGGGCGGTCCGGCGCGGCGAGCTTCGCGCCCAGCGCCGTCGGGTACGAGTAGCCGCAGTTGCCGAACGTCATCGCCGCGAGGAAGCTCCCCGGCTGCTCGAAGTGCAGGTACGAGTTCGCCACCGAGCAGACGTTGCCGATGTCGGTGGTGACGATCGCGTCGCCCGGCATGGCGTCGCGCAGGATCGACAGCGCACGCCTCGGGCTGATCGGCTCGCCGGACTTCGACGACATCCCGGCCAGCTCGTCCGCCCAGGCGGCGCGCTCGCGCGCGATCCGCTCGACGACGTCGGCCTTCCGCTCACGCGCGCCGTGGCGCTGCCGCAGGACGTCGAGCAGCAGCTCTGCGGTCGCCGCGGCGTCGCCGCAGATGCCGAGGTCGACGTTCTTGGACAGGTCGAGCGTGCGGTGGTCGGCGTCGATCTGCACGATCTTCGCGTTGCGGGGCCAGTAGTCCAGGCCGTGCTGCGGCAGCGTCCCGAACGGGTTGAGCCGCGAGCCGAGCGCCAGTACGACGTCGGCCTCGCTGATCAGCTTCATCGCGGCCTTCGAGCCCTGGTAGCCGAGCGGGCCGGCGGCGAGCTCGTGGCTCTGCGGGAACGAGTCGTTGTGCAGGTAGGAGTTGGCGACCGGCGCCGTGAGGTACTCCGCCAGGGCGCGGACGGCGTCCACGCCGCCGGCCTGCACGACGCCGCCGCCCGCGACGATGACCGGGTGCTCGGCGTTCGCGAGCAGTTCGGCCGCGCGGGTGACCTCAGCGGTGTCGCCGGGGCCGCGCCGCAGGTTCAGCGACGGACGGATCTCGTACTCGCCCTCGCCGTAGAAGTAGTCGCGCGGAATGTCCACCTGCACCGGGCCGTGCTCGGCCTTCGCGAGGTAGAACGCGCGGCGCATCAGCTCGGCCATCCGCTCGGGCCGGTTGACCTGCACCTGCCACTTGGTGATCTTCGAGAAGATCGGCAGCTGCTCCGTCTCCTGGAACCCGCCGAGCCCGACGCCCATCGAGCCGGCCGACGGGGTCACGACGACCATCGGTGTGTGCGCCCAGTAGGCGGCGGCCACCGCGGTGACGAAGTTCGTGATGCCGGGACCGTTCTGCGCGATCGTGACGGTCGGCTCGTTGCGCACCCGCGCATAGCCGTCGGCCATGTGCGCGGCGTTCTGCTCGTGCGCGACGGGCAGGAAGCGGATGCCGGCGGCCGGGAACAGGTCGAGCGCGTCCATGAACGCGGAACCGACGATCCCGGGTACCAGCTCCACCCCTTCGGCTACGAGTTGCTCGACGAACGCCTCACTGGGCGTCATCTTCACGGGCCCACTGGTGGACGTCATGAGCACCTCCTGGGTTGGTTCCGAGTAGGCACGATGCTTCCATAATGTAGAAGGTACTTTCAAGTGCGGTGCGTCACAGGTGCTGCAGGCCGTCGGAAGCACGCTCTGAATTGGTATGGTTCAGCCACCATGCGAGGACGAGAATGAGGGCACGCGCAGCCGACTCCGGCGTCGACCGGAGCGAGAACGGCAACGGAGCCCGGGCAAGCGGCGCACAGGCGATCGGCCGTGCGTTCGCCGTGCTGCACCTGTTCCGCGATCGCGGCACCGAGCTCGGCGTGATGCAGATTGCCCGCGAGCTCGACCTCAACCTCAGTACCACGCACCGGATCGTGCGGGCCCTGGTGGCCGAGGGTTACCTGGCGCAGAACGCGGACAACGAGCGCTACTACCTCGGCACCAGCACACTGCTGCTGGGCCGGGCGGCGTACCGCGACTTCAACCTCGACGTGGTGCACCCGGTGCTCGAACGCCTCGCACAGGACACCGGCGAGTCGGTGAACCTCGGCGTCCTCGACGGCACCAGCGCGGTGGTCGTCGAACGCATCGAGTCCACGCAGGCGCTGCGGTTCACGCAACCGCCGGGCACCCGCATCATGCTGCACGCGTCGTCGATGGGCAAGGCGCTGCTCGCGTTCGACGACGACCTGCTCCGCCGGCTGCGTGAGGAGCAGCCGACCCTGGAACGGTTCACGCCCAAGACGTTCGCGGACGCCGCCAGCCTGCGCGCCGAGCTCACGCGGATCAGGAAGCGCGGCTGGAGCACCGACGACGAGGAGCAGGTGCCCGGCGTGCGCTGCGTCGGCGCGCCGATCTGCGACGCCGGCGGCCGTGCGCGCGCGGCGATCGCGGTGCAGGCGCCGTCGGTGCGGATGCCGAAGAAGCGGTTCGCCGAGCTCGGCCCCGAGGTGGTGGCCGCGGCCGAGCGGATCGCCCACCTGCTGCCGCCCGGCCACAGCTTCTAGCCCCCGGCTCGTCCGCACCCCTGCCGCGATCATGAGGAATCCGGGCCGCCATCGGGGGTCGGAAGCCGCGTGATCACGAAAGGGTCTCCCGTTCAGAGCGACGAACGGAGGATCCGTTCCAGGGCGTCGCGGGTGACCGCGCGCGGGACGACGGCGAGCTGCCGGGTCTGCTTCAGCGCGCCGCCCGCGAGCGCGGGCACGTCGTCCTCGGTGTAGCCGAACGCGCGCAGGCTCCGCGGGATCCCGATGTCGGCCATCAGCTCGCGCAGCACGTGCGGCAGCGCGGCGGCGCCGTCGACGCGGGTGAACGTCTGCCCGGACAGCAGTTCCGCGGCACGCAGGTGCCGATCCGGGTCGGCGGGGTACGTCCAGCCGAACACGGCGGGCCCGGTCGCCGACACCGCCTGCCCGTGCGGCACCATCGGCATCTCCGGATAACCGTCGGCGCGGTAGCCGTCGGCCATCCCTGCGATCGGGTACGCGTTCGCGTGCGGCAGGTGCGTACCCGCGTTGCCGAAGCCCGTGCCCGCGTAGGTCGACGCGAGCGCCATGTGGAACCGCGCGTCGACGTCGCGCCCGTTGTGCACGGCGATCCGCAGGTACCGGCCGACGAGCCGCAGCGCGTGTTCGCACCAGGTGTCGCTGATCGGGTTCGAGCCGCAGAACGCCGGACGCCGCAGCACGTCCTCCGGTGCAGGGCGGGTGTCGTACCTGATGGCGGTGTACGACTCGAGCGCGTGCATCAGCACGTCCATGCCGCTCGCCGCGGTCACCTCGGGCGGCAGCGGGACGGTGGTGAGCGGGTCGACGACGGCCAGCGCCGGCCGCAGCTGCGGATAGCTGATGCCTGCCTTGAGCCGTTGCGAGACCAGGTCGACGACGCAGATCGTGGTCGACTCCGAGCCGGTGCCCGCGGTCGTGGGGATCGCGATCAGCGGGACGAGCGGCCGGTCGGGACGCCGGCCGGCACCGATCGGCGGCGTCACGTAGTCGAGCAGGTCGCCGTCGTTGGCCGTCAGCAGGTTGACCGCCTTGGCGGTGTCGATCGCCGAACCGCCGCCGATCGCGACGTAGCCGTCCCACGATCCGCTGCGGCCGAACGCGACCGCCTCGCCGATGCTCTCGTCGGTCGGCTCGACGACGACACCGTCGTAGACCTCGCACTTGACGCCGGCCTGCTGGACGCCGTCACGCACCCGGTCCGGCACACCGGTGTCCCGAACCCGCGGGTCGGTGACGACGAGCACCTGGCGCAGGCCCATGCCCGCGACCTCGGCACCGACCTCGTCGATCGCACCCGGGCCGAACTTCAGGGGCGGCGCGGCCCAGGTGAACACCTCGTCGTTGCGGCCGGGGTACACCGGCATGGACACACCTCCGGGTCAGGACGTCGTCGACGCCAGGCGCCTGGTCGGGTCGATGAACAGCGCGGAGAGACCGCCGATCAGCAGCAGCACCGCCGACACCGTGAACGGCAGCACCCAGCCGCCGGTGAGGTCGTTCAGCAGGCCGAACAGGAACGGCGAGAGTATCCCGGCGACACCGAAGCCGGTGTTCATCAGACCGCCGGCCGTGCCCGCATGGTTGGGCGCGATGTCCATCGGGATCGACCACAGCACCGAGTTGGTCAGCTCGAGCATGAAGAACGCGAGCGCGAGGCACACGGTCGTCAGCACCAGGTTGTGCGCGAACAGCGTCGGCACGATGAACACGAACGAGCCGAGCAGGCCGACCATCAGCACCGCGCGCCGGGCGATCTTCAGGTTGCCCGTACGCCGCAGCAGTGCGTCCGAGAGCGTCCCGCCGACCGTGTCACCGACGACGCCCGCGATCAGCACCAGCGTCGTGAAGAGCGTGAACTTCGCGAGATCGAGGCCGTAGGCGTCGTGGAAGAACGACGGGATCCAGGTGAGGTACACCCACAGCGACCAGCCGTAGCAGAAGTCCACGAACGTCACAGGGAGCACGCGCGCGATCAGCTTCTTCCACGGGATCGGCGGGCGCGCGTCCCGCCGCTGGTCACCGGTCAGCTCGCCGAGCTCGGACTCGGTGACGCTCTTGTGGTCGGCAGGCCGGTCGCGGTAGTAGATGGCCCAGACGATCGTCCAGATGACACTCAGGAAGCCGAAGGCGAAGAACGCGAGCCGCCAGTTCCACAACGCGATCAGGCCCGCGACGAGCGCGGGTGCGAGGGCGTTCCCCAGCCGGGCCGCGGAGTGCACGACGCCCTGGCCGAACGCCCTCCGGTCCTCCGGCAGCCATTTGGCCATCGCACTGGTCGCGGTCGGGAACGACGCGCCCTCGCCGAAGCCGAGACCGAGCCGCGCGGCGAACAGCGACACGAGACCGACGGCGAGACCCGTCGCCGCCGTGGCGACCGCCCACAGCCCCGCCGCGACGGTGAGGACCTTCCGCGGGCCGAACTTGTCGCCGATCAGGCCGCCGAAGATCTGGAAGAACGCATACGGGATCGCGAACGCCGACAGCGTCAGGCCCAGCTGGGTGTTGCTGAGGTGGAGGTCGCCGCGGATGAACGGTGCGGCCGTGGAGATGTTCACCCGGTCCATGTACGTGACCAGGTACATGACGCACAGCAACACGAGGACCTTGGTCCGGACGCGGCCACGCCACCCATTGCGTGGAGCCCGCTCGGATCGCCCCGACCGCACTTCCGTCTGGGTTGTTGGGATCTCTGTGTGCTCGGACAACGGATTCACCGCCTCGTTACGGTGGCTTCCAAATTGTGGAAGAGAATGTCACGAAACGCTAGAGGCCGGTCCACCTCCTGTCAATGGCCGGGCACGACCCGTGTCGAGCGTGACGCAGCACACAGGCCGGCGGCGTTGCCTCGTGCCGCGAACCGTTGGACGCTTTCGTTCATGGCATCTACTGCCACGATGTGGAATGGGGATGGCTGCCCATGGACGCGACTGCCGAGGTAGCGGCACTGGTCGAACGGGCCCGCGCCGCGCAGGCCGAGTTCGAGACGTACCCGCAGGAACGGGTCGACGCCGTCGTCGCGGGCGTCGCCTGGGCGATCTACCGTGACGACCGTGCGAAGGCGCTCGCGGAACTGTCCGTGCGCGACACCGGCCTCGGCCGTGTCGAGGACAAGATCGCGAAGAACAAGCGCAAGACGATGGGCACGCTGCGCGACCTCACCGGGGCGCCGTCCGTCGGTGTGCTCTCCAGCGATCCCGCGACGGGGATCACGGAGTACGCCAAGCCCGTCGGCGTGGTCGCCGCCGTCTGCCCGTCCACGAACCCGGCGGCGACGCCGGCGAACAAGACGATGATGGCGGTGAAGGGACGCAACGCGGTCGTCATCTCCCCCTCCCCCAAGGGCGCCTCGACGTGCGCACTGCTCGTGAGCTACATCCACGAGGAGCTGGACAAGATCGGCGCCCCGCGCGACATCGTGCAGTACGTGGCCGAGCCGTCGAAGCCGCTCACCAACGAGCTGATGCGACAGGCCGATCTGGTCGTCGTCACGGGTTCGCAGCGCAACGTGCGCCAGGCGTACAGCAGCGGCACGCCGGCGATCGGCGTGGGTGCGGGCAACGCGCCGGTGATCGTCGCGCACGACGCCAACCTCGCCGACGCCGCGGAGAAGATCAAGCGCAGCAAGACCTTCGACTACGCCACCAGCTGCTCCTCGGAGAACTCCGTCCACGTCGACGCGGCCGTCTACGACGCCGCGATCGCCGAGCTGCGCAGGCAGGGCGGCTACCTGCTCGACGCGGAGGAGAAGCGGCGGCTGCAGTCGGTGATGTGGCCCGACGGGAGGCTCAACCCGGACATCCTCGCGCGCGAGCCGGCGAAGATCGCGACACTGGCCGGCCTGGACACACCGGAGGCTCGGTCGGCCGAGTTCTTCATGGTGGAGGAGGACGGCGTCGGACCCGACTTCCCGTTCAGCGGCGAGAAGCTGTCCGTCGTCCTCACGGTCTACCGATACACCGACTTCGACGCCTGCCTCGACCGCATCCAGCAGCTGCTCGACTTCCAGGGCGCCGGCCACTCGTGCGGCATCCACACCCGGTCCGAGGAGCTGGCGACGGCCGTCGCGGAGCGCCTGCGTGTCGCCCGGGTGCTGGTCAACCAGGCGCACTGCTTCGGCACCGGCGGCGGCTTCGACAACGGCCTCGGCTTCACGCTCACGATGGGCGCGGGGACGTGGGCCGGCAACAGCATCAGCGACAACCTGTCGTACCGCCACTTCCTCAACATCACCAGGCTCGCGCGGGTCATCCCACCCCGGGTGCCGACCGAGGACGAGCTCTGGGGCCGGTACTTCGACACCTACGGGAGATGACGTGAAGCTGCTGGAATTTCAGGGGAAGCGGTTGTTCGCCGACGCCGGGGTCGCGACGCCGGACGGTGAGGTCGTCGCCGACGCGGACGCGGCGGCGTCCGTCCAGGAGCGGTTGGGCGGGCGTGTCGTCGTCAAGAGCCAGGTGCCCGCGGGCAAGCGCGGCAAGGCCGGGGCGATCCGGTTCGCCGACTCCCCCGGCGCCGCCCGCGAGGCGGCCGGCGCACTGCTCGGCACGTCCGTCGGCGGCCACGTCGTCCGCCGGCTGCTCGTCGAACGCGCCGTCCCGATCGTCCGCGAGCTCTACGCCGCCGTGCTCAACGACGCGCCGAGCAAGGGCCCGCTCGTGCTGTTCTCGCCCGAGGGCGGCATGGACATCGAGGAGGGCAACGCGCGGAACCCGGAGCGGGTCGCGAGACTCACCGTCGACATCAGGACCGGCCTCACCGAGGCGGACGCCGGCCGGCTGCTCGACGGCGCGGACCTGCCGGCCGGCACCCGCGCGCAGGTCGCGGCGACGCTCGTCCGGCTCTACCAGCTGTACCGGAGCGTGGACGCCGACCTCGTCGAGGTGAACCCGCTCGCCGTCGTCGAGGGCGGCCGCGTCGTCGCGCTGGACAGCAAGGTCTCCCTCGACCCCGGGGCGCTGCGCAGGCACGAGGACGTGGTCGAGCGGGTCGGCGGCGACCAGGCCGACGCCGCGACGGAGCTCGAGCGCGACGCGCGCGAGCTCGGCGTGCAGTTCATCGACCTGGACGGTGAGGTCGGCGTGCTCGCGAACGGCGCGGGCCTCACGATGACGACGCTGGACGCCGTCACGCACTACGGCGGGCGTCCGGCCGACTTCATGGAGATCGGCGGCGACGCGTACACGAAGGCGACGCCGGCGCTGCGGCTGCTGCTGCGCAAGGGAAACATCCGCAGCCTGCTAGTCAACTTCTGCGGCGCGTTCGCACGCACGGACGTGATGACCGAGGGCGTCGTCGGCGCGCTGGAGGAGCTGCGTCCCGACATCCCGGTCTTCTTCTCGATCCACGGCACCGGAGAGGACGAGGCGGTCGCGATGGTGCGGGAACGACTGGGCCTGGAACCCTACGAACTGATGGACGACGCGGTGCGAGCGGCCGTCGACGCGGCGGTGGTCTGATGCTGATCACCGGAGAGGACGCCGTCGTCGTCCAGGGCATCACCGGGCGGCAGGGCTCGTTCTGGACCGAGCGGATGGTCGAGTGCGGCACGCAGGTCGTCGCGGGCGTGAACCCGGGCAAGGGCGGACGGGTCGCGTCCGGCGTCCCCGTGTACGACTCGGTCGTGGAGGCCGCGAAGGAGCACGTGCTCGACGCGACCGTGCTGTACGTCCCGCCGTTCGCGGCCAAGGACGCGGTCATCGACGCGGTGAACGCGGGTGTGCGCAAGATCGTCCTGCTCACCGAGTACGTGCCCTACCAGGACGTGATGGAGGCGCTCGCGGCCGCGCGCGCCGCCGGCGCGCAGGTGATCGGGCCGAACACGGCCGGCCTGGTCGTGCCGGGCGAGGCGATGGTCGGGATCATGCCGGGCCACGTCAGCAGCATCTTCCGGCCCGGCAACGTCGGCGTGGTCTCGCGCAGCGGCAGTCTCGGCACGCTCATCGCGCTGCAGGTGGCCCAGGCGGGCTACGGCCAGTCGGCGTTCATCGGCATCGGCGGCGACCCGATCCTCGGCACCACGACCCTGGACGCCGTCCGCACCCTCGACGCCGACCCGCGTACCCGCGCCGTCGTCGTGGTCGGCGAGATCGGCGGCACGATGGAGGAGGCGGCGGCGGAGTACATCGCGTCGATGTCCAAGCCGGTGGTCGCGTTCATCGCCGGCCGCAGCGCTCCCCCGGACCGGCGGATGGGCCACGCCGGTGCCATCGTCACCGGCGGCCGCGGCGGCGGCGAGTCGAAGGTGCGCGCCCTCACCGAGGCCGGCGCGACGGTGGTCGACCTGCCGAGCGGCGTACCGGCGGCGCTGCGCGAGGTGCTGCCCCGCTAGGCCGACGATCACGAAGGCCCGCCGCCGCGGACCGGAGGTCAGAGGCGGCCGCCGGCGGCGGCGATCGCGGTGCGCTGGGCGCCCTTCGCCAGCTCGTACTGCCTGGTGACGACCGCCCGGATCCGGTCGAGGTCGCCGTCCTCGTAGGCATCCACCAGACGCAGCCGGCCCTGCGCCAGCTCCGCGCGGGCGGGGTCGGCGTGCCGCAGCGCGGGGGTGACGATCTCGGCGATGCTGAGCCTGCGGTACGCCTCGAGCAGGAGCGGGTTCCCGCCGAGGCCGATCACGCCCTCCTGGAACGCGACGCTGGCCGCGAGATACCCCTTGACGTCGTCGACCCGGCCGTCCGCGACGAGCTCCAGGGTCCGCCGCGCGAGGCTCCGCAGGTCGGCCAACCGGTCCGGGGTGGCACTGCCCGCGGCCAGGTCGGCGACGCCGAGGTCTATCACGAGCTTCGCGGCGAAGGCGGCGTCCGCGGTCTCCTCGTCGAGGGCGCGCTGCAGGTATCCGCATTCGGGGTCGCGGACGACGAGCCCCTCGCCGACGAGCCTCGTGAGCCCGTAGGCGACCGACGACACCGGCAGGTCGAGCCGCGTGGCGAGGGCCATCTGGTCGAGCGGCTCGTCGAGACCGAGCTCGCGACCCAGCACGAGCCGGCGCAGCCGTTCGTAGGCCTCGGTGTCCTGGGCCAGCTCGATCCGGCCGAACCTTCCCCGGAAGTACGCGAGCGGCGAGCCGGGCTGCGACTCGGCGTGCACAACCTCGGCGAGGAAGACCCGGTGGGTGCCACCGACGATGTCCTCCACGACCCGGCACTCGAGGCAGGCGAGTACGTCGGCGAGCGCGGGATGACCGAGGCGGCTCGTCCGGACCGGGACGCCGTCGAACTTGTCCGGGCGTCGCTGCGCGAACCTGTGTGCCAGGTCCGCCTGGTCCTCACCCAGGATGTTCACGACGAACGAGCCTTCGCGGGTCACCGCCTGCTGCGTCACCGAGTTGAGATTGAGGCACACGAGCAGCATCGGCGGGTCGAGCGAGAGCGACGACACCGCGTTAGCGGTGACGCCGTAGTCGGCGCCGTCCGACCGGACGGTGACGACGGTGACGCCGCTCGCGAAGTGCCCGATGACGTGACGGAACAGGTGCGCGTCGACCCCGAGCGCGGTGTCCGGCGGGAGCGGCACCGGCGCGGTCGCGGGGGCGGTGCCCGCGGTGAGCGGTTGGTAGAACACGACCGGCGGCCCGTCCGGCGGACGCACGATCGCCCGCCGTTCGTGCTCGCCGTCGGCGATCCCGCGGACGACCGTGGCGCCAC
>DASUWX010000004.1:0-11295 GCA_036378185.1 Streptosporangiales bacterium
GCTTTACACGGGGCGTGCCCCGTGTAAAGCCACCACCAGCATGGTTTACATGGCGCGGGGGCCGGGGCACTTGGCGTCCGGTGCCTGCTCGTCCGCCGGGCCGCCGACGCCGGCGTTGGCGCAGTACACGTCGATCTCGCCGAGTGCGTCCCGGGCACCCGAGACCAGCGCCGCGACTCCCTCGGGAGACGCCGCGTCACCGGGCACGGCCACCGCGCCCAGTTCGCCGGCGACGGCCTCGCACGCCGCCGCGTCCACGTCGTTGACCACCACACGGGCGCCGGCCGACGCGAACCTGCGGGCGAGCGCGGCCCCGATGCCCGCGCCCGCGCCGGTGACGACGACGCCCGCGCCGCGCGGGTCGGTCACACCAGGCCGCTGGTCAGGGTGACGCCGCCGTCGACCACGAGCGTCTCGCCGGTGATCCAGGCCGCCGCGTCGGACAGCAGGAACGCGACCGCGCCGGCGACGTCCTCGGGTACGCCCAGCCGCCGCATCGGGTACGCGCCCGCGACCTGCTCCTCGCGCCCTTCGTACAGGGCGGTCGCAAACTTCGTCTTCACGATCGCGGGTGCGACGGCGTTGACCCGGACCCCGGGCGCGAGCTCGGCGGCGAGTTCCTTGGTGACGTGCAGGAGCGCGGCCTTCGTGGTGCCGTAGAAGCCGATACCCGGCGCGGGCCCGAGCCCGCCCACGGACGAGACGTTGACGATCGCGCCGCCGTGCTCACCCATCCAACGACGGTGCACCCGTTGCACCCAGCCGAGCGCTGCGAGGACGTTCACCTCGAAGATCTTGCGGGCGGCGTCCAGGTCGAGGTCCAGCATCGGCCCGAAGACGGGGTTGATGCCGGTGTTGTTGACGAGCATGTCGATGCGGCCGAACGCGTCCAGGGTCGCGGCGACGGCGGTCTCCTGGTGTTCCGGGTCGTGCGCGCGTCCCGGGACGCCGATGGCGTGCTCGGGCCCGCCCAGTGACTCGACGGCGTCCTGCAACGGATCGGGCTTGCGGGCGGTGATGCAGACGCGGTCGCCGCGGTCGACGAGCGCACGCGCGATGGCGAGGCCGATGCCGCGGCTGGCTCCGGTGACGACGGCGACGCGTCCGGTCGGTTCGGGAGGCACTGGCACGGAACTCCCTCACAGGGTCAGGTCGACGAGCGGGGCGAGCGCGGCGCGGTGCCGGTGCGGCGCACCGAGCGCGAGCGCGTCCGCCTTGGCACGCTTGAGGTACAGGTGCGCGGGATGCTCCCACGTGAAGCCGATCCCGCCGTGCAACTGCAGGCACTCCTCGGCCGCGTGCACCGCGGTCTCGCCACAGTACGACGCCGCGACCGCCGTCGCGATCGCGGTGTCCGCGGCGCAGGACGACAGGCAGGCCGCGGCGTACCGGGCGGCCGCCCGCGCCAGCGTGATCGACACCCACACGTCGGCGAGGCGGTGCTTCAACGCCTGGAACGAGCCGACCGGGCGGCCGAACTGGTGGCGTTCCTTCACGTACGCGACCGTCGACTCCAGGCACTGCTCCGCGAGCCCGAGCTGTTCGGACGCCAGCATCGAGGCGCCGGCGGTGACCGCGGCGGCCACCGCGCGCTCGGCACCCGCCCCGCTCGCGAGCAGCTCGCCCGACGCGGCGTCGAACGCGACGTCGGCCAGCGGCCGGGTGGGATCGAGCGACGCCACCGGAGTCACGGACGCCTGGTCGGCGGCGACGGCGAACAGGGCGGGCCCGTCCGGACCGGCCGCGGGGACGAGGAGCGTGCCGGCGGCGAGCACGTCCGCGACCGACGTCATCCGGCCGGTGAGCGCGCCGTCCGCGCGGACGGCGTCGGGGAACGGCGCGCCCGGTGGCGTGCTCAACGGCAGCACGAGGGCCGCCGTCGTCTCGCCCGCGGCCAGTGGCCCGAGCAGCCCGCCCGCGTCGTCGCCGAGTGCGAGCAGCGCTGCCGTCGCGAGCACCGCGCTGCCGAGGAACGGTGTCGGCGCGACGGACCGGCCCAGCTCCTCGGCCACGACGGCCGTCTCGCGCCACGACGCGCCCGCGCCCCCGTGCTTCTCCGGCACCGCGAGCCCGGCGACGCCGATCTGCGCCGCCAGCGCGTGCCACAGTCCCGGGTCGTACGGGGTGTCGGTCTCGATCCGGTCGAGGACGGCCGTGTGCGGGCTGCGTTCGGCGAGCAGGTCGCGTACGCCGCCGCGCAGCGCGTCCTGCTCGGCCGAGTAGAGCAGGTCGGGCGTGGCGGTCATCGGGGGAGGTCCTTCCACGGCTTGTCCTTGTCCACGCGGATCTCGGGAGGCAGGCCGAGCACGCGTTCGGCGACGATGTTGCGCAGGATCTCCGACGTGCCGCCCTCGATCGAGTTGCCCTTGGCCCGCAGGTACCGGTACCCGGCCACCCGGCCGGTGAAGTCGACGACCTCGGGACGCCGCATCGTCCAGTCGTCGTAGCGCAGCCCGTCCTCGCCGAGCAGCTCGACCTCGAGCGCCGAGATCCGCTGGTTCAGCGACGCGAGCACGAGCTTGGCCGCCGAGCCCTCCGGCCCAGGGTGCCCGGCGGCGAGCTGTTGCCGCAGCCGTTCGCGTGCGAGCCGCGCGGCCTCCGCCTCGACCCACAGCTCGAGGACACGGTCGTGCAGCGCCGCCGTGCGCACCTCGGGCCGGGTGCGCCAGTCCGCGGCGAGCACGCCGATCACGCCGCCCTCGCGCGGCGTCGAGCCGCCGCCGATCGCGATCCGCTCGTTCATCAAGGTCGTCTGCGCCACCCGCCAGCCGTCGCCCACCTCGCCCAGCCGGTGGCCGTCCGGGATCCGTACGCCGGTGAGGAAGACCTCGTTGAACTCCGCCTCGCCCGTCGCCTGCCGCAACGGCCGCACCTCGACGCCGGGCGCGGTCATGTCACAGACGAAGTACGTGATGCCGCGGTGCTTCGGAACGTCGGGATCGGTACGCGCGACGAGCAACGCCCAGCGCGCCACGTGCGCGAGTGACGTCCACACCTTCTGCCCGTCGACCACCCAGCCGTCGCCGTCCCGGACGGCGCGCGTCCCGAGGCCGGCCAGGTCGGAACCGGCGCCCGGCTCGCTGAACAGCTGGCACCAGATGTCCTCGCCGGTCCACAGCGGACGCAGCCACTGCGCGCGTTGCTCGTCGGTGCCGTACGCCGCGATCGTCGGTGCGGCCATGCCGAGCCCGATGGCGTTGCGCTCCGGGTCGTTCGTCGGGGCACCCGCCGCCTCGAACGCCGCGTCGACGAACGACTGCCACGCACGCGGCGCGCCGAGACCACCCATCCCCGGTGGATAGTGCACCCAGGCGAGCCCGGCGTCGAAACGGTTGCGCAGAAAGGTGATCCGCTCCGTCGACCGCGGGTCGTTCGCCGCCAGGAACTCGTCGATCCGCCGGTGTACGTCGGCTTCGGTGATCTGGTCTGTGGTCATCGGCCCTCCTCCCGATACGGGCGCAGCTCGCGGCGGGCGAGCGACCGGCGGTGCACCTCGTCGGGCCCGTCGATGATCCGCACCGTGCGCGCCTGCGCCCAGAGGCTCGCGAGCGGGAAGTCCTGCGACAGCCCGCCGGCACCGTGCGCCTGGATCGCCTTGTCGAGGATCCACTCCACGGCCGACGGTGTCGCGATCTTGATCGCCTGGATCTCCGTGTGGGCGCCGCGGTTGCCGACGGTGTCCATCAGCCAGGCCGTCTTCAGCACGAGCAGCCGCAGCTGCTCGATGCGTACCCGCGACTCGGCGATCCACTCCTGCACCACGCCGTGGTCGGCGAGCGGCCGCCCGAACGTCGACCGCGACACCACCCGCCTGCACATCAGCTCGACCGCGCGCTCGGCCATGCCGATCAACCGCATGCAGTGGTGGATGCGGCCCGGGCCCAGCCGCGCCTGCGCGATCGCGAAGCCGTCGCCCTCGCCGCCGACGACGTTGTCGACCGGCACGCGCACGTCGTCCAACCCGATCTCGGCGTGGCCGCCGTGCGGGCCGTCGTCGTAGCCGAAGACGTGCATGCCGCGGCGGACGTCGACGCCGGCCGTGTCCCGCGGCACGAGCACCATGCTCTGTTGGCGGTGCGCCGGTGCGTCCGGGTCGGTGCGGCCCATCACGATGAACAGCTCGCACGACGGCGTCATCGCGCCGGACGACCACCATTTGCGGCCGTTGACCACGTAGTGGTCGCCGTCGCGCTCGATGCGCGTGCGGATGTTCGTGGCGTCGGACGACGCGACGTCCGGCTCGGTCATGCAGAACGCCGAGCGGATCGTCCCGTCGAGCAGCGGCGCTAGCCACCGCTGCTTCTGCTCCGGCGTGCCGAACTCGTTCAGCAGGTCCATGTTGCCGGTGTCGGGCGCCGCGCAGTTGAGCGCTTCGGGCGCCAGCTGCGGGCTGCGCCCGGTGATCTCGGCGAGCGGCGCGTACTGCAGGTTGGTCAGGCCCGCGCCGCCCTCGCCGGCGAAGAACAGGTTCCACAGCCCGCGACTGCGTGCCTCGGCCTTGAGCTCCTCCACGACGGGCGGACGGTGCCACGGGGGCGTCTCGGCGACCTGGCGGGCGAAGACCGGTTCGGCCGGGTAGACGTGCTCGGTCATGAACGCGTCGAGCTCCGCGCGGAGCTGCTCGGTGCGTGCGTCGTAGCCGAAATCCATGTGTCACAGGCCTTCCAGGATCGTGAGCCCGCGCCGGGACAGCGGGACGACGGCCTCGCCGATGGTGTCGAAGCCCGGCCCGACGGTCTTGCCCTGCAGGTTGCGGTAGTGGATGCCCTCGGCGATGACGGCGAGCTTGAAGTGGCCGAACGCGGTGTACCAGGGCAGGTCGGACAGGTCGGCGCCAGTGCGTGCGGCGTAGCGCTCGGCGAGGTCGGCGAACGGCGGGAAGCCGGCGGCGCGGGTGATGCCGCCGCGCAACGGCGTGTCGGGGATCTCGGTGAGCGCGTCCCAGTAGACGGCGAACAGGCCGACGTCCGCGAGGGGGTCGCCGAGCGTCGCCATCTCCCAGTCGACGACGGCGGCGATGCGATCGTCGACGGACACGATCGTGTTGTCGAGCCGGTAGTCGCCGTGCACGATCGAGTGCCGGCGGGTCACAGGTATCGCGGCGGACAGCCGCGTGTGCAGCTCGTCGAGCGCGGGCAGGTCGCGGCTGCGGGACGCGTCGAGCTGTTTGCGCCAGCGCTTCAGCTGGCGTTCGAGGTAACCCTCGGGACGGCCGAAGCCGGACAGCCCGACGGCGTCCTGGTCGACCCCGTGGAGGGCGGCGAGCACGTCGACGAGCGCGTCCGACAGCCTGCGCGTGCGCTCCGCACCGAGCCCTGCGGTCTCCCGTTCCGTGCGGTAGACCGTGCCCGGCACCTCGGTCATGACGTAGAACGGAGCACCGAGGACGTCGGCGTCCTCGTGCAGCAGCACCATCTTGGGCACCGGCACACCCGTGCCGGCGAGCGCGTCCATCACGGTGTACTCGCGGCGCATGTCGTGCGCGGTGGCGAGGACGTGGCCCAGCGGCGGGCGGCGCAGGATCCAGCGGTGCGCGCCGTCGGTGAGCCGGTAGGTGAGGTTCGACCGGCCGCCGAGGATCAGCTCGGCGGACAGCGGCCCCGCGGCCAGCTCCGGCGCGGCGTCGTCGAGGAACGCGCGCAGCCGCGCCACGTCCAGCTCCGCCGTCATCTGGGGACCCCCATTGGGGTCATGGCCCCGGTTGGGGTCCCCACATGTTGCCATGGCCCCAATGGGGGTCCCCAGCGGGTCAACGGGTCGCCCCTGCGGACGGCGTCGGCGTCGGGGCCAGGGCGTGCAGCAACAGGTCGGCGAACGCGGCCCCGATCTCGCGGTCGGACATCCGGCCGTCGCGGTGGTACCAGGTGCTCAGGTGGTGCACGCCTCCGAAGAAGTTGTGGGTGGCGATGTCGGCCGAGACCCCGGTGCGGAAGCTGCCGTCGCGCTGGCCCTCCTCGATCAGCGCGCGGAAGCGTTCGTGGTACCTGCGCCGCTGCGCGCGCACCTCCGCCCGGCGTGCCGGCGGCAGCACGTGCATGGACCGGAAGAACACGACCGCGTCGTCCAGGTTCGCCAGCGTCGTCACCACGACGTCGGCGGACGCCTCGCGCAGCCGATCCGCGACCGGGCGGTCGGTGTCCGCGACCCGCTCCAGCCGCTCGGTCTGCATCGCCAGCATCCGGTGGTAGATCTCGAACAGCAGGTCGTCCTTGGCGCTGAAATGGTGGTACATGGCGCCCTTCGTGACGCCCGCGCGCTGGACGATCTGCTGCACGGACGTGTTCTCGTAACCGCGCTCGGCGAACAGCTCCGCGGCCGCGGACACCAGTCGCTGCGGTACCCGCGGTACCGCTCGTCGCGTCGCCTGCACGGTCACGACTAGCCACGATACATACCGCCCGGTATGTTTTACAGATCGTGCAGTGAAATACGGCGAACGGGTGGTCTCCGTGAGCTTCAACCTGGCAACGATGCTGCGGGAGTCGGCGGCCGCAGGGCCCGACCGCCCGTGCCTTCTCTTCGCCGGGCGTCCGGTGACGTACGGCGAGCTGGACGAGCTGTCCACGGCGTTCGCCCGCGGGCTGCGCGCCCTCGGGCTCGGCCGCGACGACGTGCTTGCGATGTCGCTGCCGAACCTGACCGAGTTCGTCGTCGCCTACTTCGGCGCGCTCAAGGCGGGCGTGATCGTGATGCCGCTCAACCCGTTGCTGAAGAGCGGCGAACTGGCCTACCACCTCACCGACTCCGGTGCCCGTCACCTGGTCTGCTACGAACCGCTCGTGCCCGTCGCACAGGGCACCGGTGTCGCGGGCCTCGAGGTGTACGCCGTGCCCGTCCCCGGAAGCGAGCCGGCGCCGCCGCCCGAGGGCACGCACGCGTTCACCGAGCTGCTGCGCCGCGACGAGCCGGACGAGGCCGAGCGGATCGCGGGGGACATCACGCCGACGTCCGCGGACGACACCGCAGTGCTGCTCTACACGAGCGGCACGACCGGCAGGCCGAAGGGCGCGGAGCTGTCCCACTTCCAGCTGTACATGAACTGCTCGGTGGGCAGCGACCTGTTCGACGTCCGCTCCGACGACGTGGCGTTCGGCGGGCTGCCGCTGTTCCACGTCTACGGGCTGTCGTCCGTGCTCAACACGGCGGTCCGCACCGGTGGCGCGGTGTCGCTGCTGCCCCGGTTCGACGGGCAGGCGGCACTCGACCAGATCGCGGCCGACGGCGTCACCGTGATGGTCGGCGTGCCGACGATGTACGCCGCGATCCTCGCCGCCGACCGCACCGGGCGCGACCTGAGCCGGCTGCGCATCGGCAACTCGGGCGGCGCACCGATGCCCGCCGAGTTGCTGCGCGCGTTCGAGGCGGCGTTCGGTGTCGTGATCCTCGAGGGTTACGGGCTCTCCGAGACGGCGAGCGCGGCGAGCTTCAACCGCAGCGTCGACGACCGTCGCTTCATGTCGGTGGGCCGGCCGATGTGGGGTGTCGAGATGCGTGTCGTCGACGAGCACGACCGGCCGCTCCCGCCCGGGCCCGACAACGTCGGCGAGATCGTCGTGCGCGGCCACAACGTCATCATGCGGTACCGCAACCGTCCCGAGGAGACGGCGGAGGCGTTCCGCAACGGCTGGTTCCACACCGGCGACCTCGGTTACGTCGACGACGACGGATACCTGTTCATCGTGGACCGGATGAAGGACCTCGTCATCCGCGGCGGCTACAACGTCTACCCGCGCGAGGTCGAGGAGGTGCTGTATGAGCACCCCGGCGTCGCCGAGGCGGCCGTGATCGGCGTGCCGGACGAGCGGCTGGGCGAGGAGGTCGTCGCGGTCGTCGCCCTGCGCCACGGCGCGGCGGTCACGCCGGACGAGCTCGTCACCTACTGCGCGGACCGGCTGGCGGCGTACAAGTACCCGCGCGCCGTCCGGCTCGTGGACGAGCTGCCGAAGGGCCCGTCGGGCAAGATCCTGAAATCGGAGCTGCGCGTTTCCTGTGCAGATGCCGCCACGGGGGTATAGGGGTTCCTTGCACCTTCTTTGCCGTGGGATGATGCCGGGCGGAGAGGAGCGAGATGGCTGCCCCGGACATGTCGTTGGCCGACGACGTGCGCCTGCTCCACATCGGGCCCCATAAGACCGGCACGACGACGGTGCAGGCCACGTTCCACTCGGCCCGGCCCCTGCTGCTCGACCACGGCGTGGTGTACGCCGGTCCCGACCGTCAGCCGATGCGTGCCGCGCTCGCCGTCACCAACCGGCCGGAGCTCGTCGGGCAGCGTCCCCCCGCGATCGCCGACTGGACCGCCCTCACCGAGCAGGTCAACGCCGTCACCGGCCGCCGGGTCATGATCAGCAGCGAGTTCTTCGCGGACGCCGACGACGCCGCCGCACGCCGTGTGGTCGAGGAGCTGGGTGGGCCGCGCGTGCACGTCGTCGTCACGTTGCGTCCGCTGGCGCGCATCCTGTCGTCGCAGTGGCAGCAGTACGTACAGAACGGACTCCGGTCGCGATACGAGTCGTGGCTGCGCTCGATGTTCGAGAAGCCGCCGTACCGCGAGCCGACACCGACGTTCTGGCACCGCCACCGGCACGACCGGCTGGTCGAGCGCTGGGCGGACGCCGCGGGCGCCGACAACCTGACCGTCGTCGTGGCGGACGAGTCCGACCCGCTCATGCTGGTGCGTACCTTCGAACGGCTGCTCGCGCTCCCCGAGGGCATCCTCGTCCCGGAGGCGGAGCTGACCAACCGGTCCCTCACCGCGGGCGAGGTGGAGTTCGTCCGGTTGCTGAACGAGGAGTTCCGGGCGCGGAAGTGGCCCGAAGAGGTGTACCAGAAGCTGTTCCGCTACGGCGCCGTGCTGCGCATGAAGGGCGAGCACGAGCCGGGCGGGGACGAGCCTCGCATCACGACGCCGCAGTGGGCCGTCGAGCGTGCCGTCGCGCTCAACACCGAGATGGTGGAGAAGATCGAGACCCTCGGCGTCCACGTCATCGGCGACGTCGCCTCGCTGACCCGCGCCCCGTCCCCGCGCGGCCCGGCCGGCGAGCAGATGATGTCGCCCGAGTCCGCCATGCAGGCGATGGTGGGCGCGTTGCTCGCCGCCGGCGCCCTCCCGGATCCCGAGCGCCCGGTTCGGCCCGAGGACCTGCCGGTACGGGAGACGACGGCACGCATGCTCGCCCGCATTCTCGCCGCCCGCGTCCGGCGGCGGGTGCAGCGCACGCTCGGCCGCTGACTCCTGCTGCCGGGTTGTCAGCCGCTGACAGGGCCGTGACCTCGTGAGAGCGGCAAGTCTGCACTGGTCACTCACGACCGCAGGTAGGCCCCACCCTGGCGGCACCGGACCCCGCTACCGGCCTCCCCGGTTCCTCGAGCCGCGCTCGGATCTTTTCAGGTCCCTCCCGACCTCTCTTTGGAGAGCCCGGTAGTCCCTGTTACGCCGTCGAGCATTGCGGTTGAGCTTGTAGCTGTCCTTCCACGCGCCAAGGTTCAATTTGGCCCGCTCCAAAGGGCTCATCTCGTCCCAGGACTTTCCCACGTGTTCTCCGGCCTTCACCCTGGGGAGCAATTCAAGGCTCATCCTAGTGCCCGCCCAAGCCGTGGTGGGGTTGTCGGGAGCCGGAGCCACCGTCGGGAGAGCAGCAGATGCCAAGGTGACAGTGCCTGTCCGTGGTGATCGGCAGCTGGACCAATGGGAGCGATCAGCGAGGAGGACGGGATGAGCGGCTGAGCCGGGAGCTCGTCCATGTCAACCCCGGCAGGTGGTCCTGCGACCGACCAGCCCGACGCCATCGGTCGCGTCCCACTCCCCGGCGGCGCGTCGCCGGTGCCTGCCGCTACGTCGACAGCAGCTGGCTAACCTGCCGGTGATGCTCAGCAGGCGCCTAACGGGATGGCAGGATGACGGGCATGGCCGGGACGGACGAGCACGCGGCCGGGGGACTGCGGTTCCAGCTGCTCGGCCCCGTGGAGGTCGACGTCGACGGCCGTCCGCTGGCGTTGCGCGGCGCCCAGCGACGCTGCGTCCTCGCGATGCTGTTGCTGTCCGCCGGGTCGACGACCGGCCTCGACCGGCTGGCCGAGGCGCTCTGGGGCGACGACCCGCCGGGCGATCCCCGCGTCGTGATCGACCTGCACATCACCCGGCTCCGGGAACTGCTCGCCGGGCACCCCGGCGTCGAGCTCACGGCCGTGGAGGACCACGGCTACCGGCTCGACGTGCCCGCGGAGAGCGTGGATCTCTACCGGTTCCGCGCGCTGGTCCGCGAGGCGGCCGCGTGCGACGACGCCGAGCGGGCGGTGTGGCTGCTCGACGACGCACTCGGGCTCTGGCACGGCGAGCCGCTCGGCGAGACCGGCGACCTGCTGGCGCGCTCGGTCGCTCCCGCGCTCGAGGACGAGCGGCTGCGGGCCGTCGAGGCGCGCGTCGCGGCGCTCATCCGGCTCGGCCGGTACGACGACGTGCTCCCCGAGCTGTCCATGCTCGTCGTGCAGCATCCGGCGCGGGCGAGCCTGGTGGCGCCGCTGATGCGGGCCCTGCACGCGTGCGGGCGGACGGACGAGGCGCTCGGCGCGTTCCGCGACCTGCGGGCCCGGATGGTCGGCGAGCTCGGCGTCGAACCGCCGCGAGAGGTCCAGGATGCGCATCGCGCGATCCTGCAGGGCAAGGAGACCGGCGGCGGCCGGTCCAGGCGCACCCGCGAGACTCCTGCGCAGCTGCCCGCGGACCTCGCCTCGTTCGTGGGACGCACCGGCGAGGTGGAGCTGCTGCGGGACGCGATGCGCGGCGGGTCCGCGACGCCCAGGGTGGCCGTCGTGAGCGGGCCGCCCGGCGCCGGCAAGACGACCCTCGCCGTGCACACCGCGCACCTGTTGCGTGGGCAGTTCCCCGACGGCCAGCTGTACGCGCGGCTCTCCGGCGTGGAGCTCGTCGACCCCGAGGACGTGCTGGCGGGTTTCCTGGCGGCGTTCGGCGTCCCGGGGGACGCGATGCCGCCGCACGGGCACCGTGCCGCGCTGTTCCGGTCGGTCACCGCCGGGCTGCGGGTGCTGGTCCTGCTCGACGACGCGAGCGACGTCGAGCAGGTGCGTGCGCTGCTGCCGGCCGGCGCCGGCACCGCGGTCCTGGTGACCGCTGCCGGTGACCTCGCGTCGCTGGACGCCGACGCCCGCGTGCGCCTCGGCCGCATCGACCAGGACGACGCCCTCCGGCTGCTCCGCACCGAGGTGGACGCGGTGCGGCTGGACGCCGACCCCGACGCCGTCGAGGACATCGTCACGGCGTGCGGGGGGCGCCCG
>DASUWX010000005.1:0-48949 GCA_036378185.1 Streptosporangiales bacterium
GCTCCGCTCCTCGCTCAGTGGCGGTTGTCGGGCGCGTTCCGTCTCGTTTGTTCGCTGCGATGCTCACGCGGGAGGTCGGCTCATGACTGTGTACCCCGCCTCCCTCCCGCGCTCCGCTCCTCGCTCAGTGGCGGTTGTCGGGCACGTTTCATCTCGTTTGTTCGCTGCGATGCTCACGCGGAAGGTCGGCTCATGACGACGACCCCTGAAGTCAGCCGCCGCGGCTTCCTCGCCGGCGTCGGTTCGCTGGCCGTCGCGTTCAGCCTCGGCTCGACCGCCCTGGACCGGAGCCCGGCGCACGCGGCCGGCGCCGCACGTCACGAGCTGCGGGTCGACGAGACCGACGCCGCCGGCTCGCTGTCGTGGCTCGTCCTGACGCCGGACGGCCTGACCATCCACAGCGGGAAGGTCGAGCTCGGCACCGGCACGCAGACCGCCCTGACCCAGATCGTCGTCGAGGAGCTGCACGTCCGCGCCGAGCACGTCGAGTACGTGCAGGGCGACACCACGGTGACTCCCGACCAGGGCGTCACGGCGGGCAGCAAGACCGTGCAGAACGGCGGACCGCAGCTGCGCCAGGCCGCCGCCACGGCCTACCAGGCACTGCTCGGCATGGCCGCGCAGTACCTCCACGTCGGGACGGACCGGCTGGTCGCCCACGACGGCGTCTTCCGGGTCGAGGGCAGTCACCGGCAGGTCGGCTACGCGCACCTGCTCGCGCAGGCCGACCTCGTCCTCACCGCCGATCCGAAGGCGCCCACGGCGTCGCCTGCCGACTACAGCGTCGTCGGCAAGCCCGTTCCGCGTGCCGACCTGCCCGACAAGCTGACCGCCCGGTTCAGGTACGTGCACGACGTGGCCGTGCCCGGCATGCTGCACGGGCGGGTGGTGCGCCCGTCGGGCCGGAACGCGCGGTTCGTGTCCATCGACCCGGACTCGTCGGCCCGGGCGAAGGAGATACCGGGCTTCGTCGGCGTCGTGCAACGCGGGAACTTCGTCGGCGTGGTCGCACGCACCGAGTGGGCGGCCATCCAGGCCGCCGACAGTGCCACGGGCATCAAGGTGAACTGGGCCGACGGCCAGGCGCTCGTGCCGCAGGCGTCGCTCGCCGAGGCGTTGCGCGACCCGGCGAACCAGTACGCCAGCGTCGAGATGGTGAACGACGGTGACGTCGAAGGTGCCCTTTCCTCGGCCGCGGCGACGCGGGAGGCGAGTTACTTTACGCCCTTCCAGATGCATGGTGCGATGGGCGCGTCCTGCGGGGTCGCCGACGTCCGCAGCGCTCCCGATCCCTCGACGGGCATCCAGGTGACGGTGTGGTCGGGCACGCAGAACGTCTACGCGTTGCGCGGCGCCGTCGCGCATCTCCTGGACGTGCCCGAGGAGTCGGTGCGCGTCGTGTACGAGGAGGCCGCGGGTTGCTACGGCCACAACGGCGCCGACGACGCCGCGGCCGACGCTGCGTTGCTCTCCCGGGAGGTGGGCAGGCCGGTGCGCGTGCAGTGGTCGCGCCAGGACGAGCACGGTTGGGAGCCGTTGGGTCCCGCGATGACCCACGACATGCGCGGCGGCATCACCGACGGCGTGGTCGTGGCGTGGGAGCACGTGCTGTGCTCGCCGACCCACGGCAGCCGGCCCAACGACAACCCGGGCAGCCTGCTCGTGGGGACGCTGACCGGTTCGCTGCCCTCGCCGCTGCCGGGCGAACCCGGCGACTCGGCCGGCCGGAACGCGCCGGTCACGTACGCCTTCGCCAACAACCACCTGGTCGGGAAGATGGTGCGCAGCTTCGAGACCACGGGTGCGGCCTCGGGCGTGCCTGCGGCGCCGCTGCGCTACCGGTTCCTCCGGTCGACCGCGCTGCGGTCACTCGGCGGGTTGTCCAACACCTTCGCCAACGAGTCCTTCCTCGACGAGCTCGCCGCGGCCGGCGGCGTCGACCCGCTCGAGCTCAGGCGCAGGTCGCTGGACGACGACCGGGCGGTCGCCGTCGTCGACGCGCTCGCCGACGCCTGGGCGTCGCGGCCGAAGGGCGGGGACGGCACGGGCGCGGGCATCGCGTTCCAGCGCTACGAGACGCAGTACGCCTACGCGGCCGCGTACGCCGAGGTGACGGTCGACACCGGCACCGGGGAGGTGCGGGTGCGCCGGGTCGTCGTCGCGCACGACTGCGGGCTGATCGTCAACCCCGACGGCCTGCGCAACCAGATCGAGGGCAACGTGATCCAGGGCGTGAGCCGCGCCTTGAAGGAGGAGGTGACGTTCGACGCGCGCGGCGTGACCAGCGTGGTGTGGGAGCAGAACGAGTTCCATCCCACACCGCCGTACTCGGTGATCCGGTTCGACGAGGTGCCGCGAATCGAGACCGTGCTCATCGACCGCCCGGACCAGCCGGCGTGGGGCGCGGGTGAGCCGGCGATCGGCGTCATCCCGGCCGCCGTGGGCAACGCGGTCTTCGCCGCCACCGGCGCCCGCGTCCGCACCCTCCCGATGACGCCGGAACGGGTGCTCGAGGCGCTCCGGAACCGCTGACGCGGCCCACCGGCGGGCTTGTCAGGCTCTCACCGTCCGATAGCACGGTGAGAGCCTGACGGGCCGCCGCGGTCAGGGTTTGCGGGCGACGACGCCCACGATGGCCTCGGTGATGGGTGGTGCCGGTTCGATGCGGGGGCCGTTCGGCCACCACTGGTCGAGCGGGACCAGCCCCGGAGGGACGGGTTCCAGCCCGGGCAGCAGCGAGAGGATCTCGTCTGCCGTGCGCGGTGCGAGGTTGGGGAACACGCGATGGAACCTGGTCAGCATCTCGTGGTACGCCCGCCCCGCGGGGCTGTCGTCCTCGGGCAGCAGCCGTGCGTGCGTGACCGCGACGTAGGAGCCTGGTGCGAGTGCGTCGATGTAGGTCCGCATCACACTCCGCACCTGCTCGGTGTCGGGCAGATGGTGCAGGGTCAGGCCCTGGAGCAGGGCGACCGGACGATTCAGGTCCAGACTGCCGGTCACCGTCGGGTGGGTGATGACCTCGTCGGGTCTGGTGAGGTCGGCGGCCACGAAATGTGCGTGGTCGTCGTCGTCCATCAGCGCCCGGCCGAAGGCGAGGACGGCCGGATCGTTGTCGGCGTACACCACCCGGGCGTCGGGCGCGAGCCGGAGCACGACCTCGTGCGTGTTCTCGGCGGTCGGCAGCCCGGAGCCGACGTCGAGGAACTGGTCGATGCCCGCGTCCTGCACCAGCCACCGCAGGACCCGTCCCTGCCAGGCTCGGTTCTCCCGCACCATCGCGGGCATGTCGGGTTCGACAGCGATCAGCTGGTCGCATACTGCACGGTCGGCGGCGAAGTTGTCCTTGCCGCCCAGCAGGTAGTCGTACATGCGGGCGACGCTGGGTGTCTTGGTGTCGACGGGGGGATGACCGGCGGGTACGGGTGGGTCGGGCATGGCGAGACTCCGGCGCGATGACTCGGTCCTGCGGATCTGCTCGGTCGGATGGTACCGCGCCGTCCCGGCCCCCGCCGCGGCGTGAACGTGGCACGAGCGTGCCTCACGCCCCGTAGTCACGGGGCGTGAGGGCACCTCATGGGTTACGGCTTGTCGGAGTCCTCGTCACGAGTTGCCGGAGAACACGTCGCTCACCGCCTGGAAGACGTGCGCCGGCAGGCGCGGGTCGAACACGTCGACGGACGGGATGAGGTTGCCGTACGTGCTGTCGAGAGTCCAGGTCCCCTGCCGCTCGAAGCCGCCGTCGGTCACGGTCAGGCCAGACGTCTGCAGGTTGTCGAACGCCGTCTCGGAGCGGAAGTTGGCGGCCGCCGTCTCGTACAGGCGGAAGGTCAGCGTGGCCTTCGTGTGGCCGCGCAGCAGGGACGGGTCGATCTCGACCGGTCCGTTGACCTGCATCCAGCGGAACTCGTGCCCGCCCGCGGACTGGTCGGTCGACACGTCCGACGACCAGACGACGTGGCCGTCGACGAGCACCTGCATCGTGCGCCCGGCGACCGGTGCGCCGTAGAACCGGTTGTACCGGTAGAACGAGAGCGTGTACCGGCGTGCGTTCGGGTCGACGCCGACGACCTGCGACGCCGACTCGTAGCCGTCCTGGGGCGTTGTCCCGCCGTAGTCGCGGAACACCAGGCCGCCGTTGCCGTACATGGAGAGGTTCTCGGTGTTGACGGCGGGCTGGTCCAGGTGCGGTGTGCCGTACGAGACCAGGCCCTGGATCTCGCCCTTGCGTGCGTAGTCCATGCCGATGGTGAGCGCGGTGCGCGCGTAGTCCGGCGTCGGCGGCGCGAACGTGCTGTACCTGCCCGTGTAGATCATCAGCAGCGCGTCCACGCCGTGTGCCCTGGTGTGCGCAACGACGTTGTCCAGCTGAGTGCGCAGGCTCGACGTGTTCGTCGTGTTGGCGTGCGGCTCGTCGCGGTACGGGAAGATGACGCCCTTGATGTAGGGCGCGTACTTGGTCAGGAACGCGTCACTCGTCGCGGTGGAGTAGTAGGCGATCGTGTAGAGGCCGAGGTCCGGGTTGATCGAGTGCGCCGCGTCGGTCATCTGCTGCATGTAGTCCGGCGTGAACAGCTGCGAGTTCTGGCCGTTCGTGAAGTCGTCGATGGCCCAGTCGGTCAGGTTCGGGTACTTCACCGAGAGCTGCGCGATGTTGCGTGCCCAGGCGACGTAGTCCTCCTGGTACGGCCGCGAGCACCAGCCGTCCGGATCGCACTCGGACGGCGGCACGATGTACGCCCACACGCGGATGCCCGCCCGCTGCGCGGCCGGCATGAAGTCCTGCTGGAGGTCCTGCCAGTCCGTCGGCGAGTGCCAGATCAGGAACAGGAAGGTGTTGACGTGCAACGCCTTCAGCTCGGCGATGGTCGCCGGGGTGTCGACGTGGTAGTAGCCGTCGGCACGCGGCCGCTTCTCCCTGATCTCCTTGCTGATCGTGTTGCCGCCGGGATAGCTGGCCAGGATCGTGTCCTTCGGCACCGTGCCCGACGCCGCGGGCCTGCCGTGCGCCTCGAGCGCGCCGCGGGCGGCCGGCGCGAGGAGCACGCCCACCGTCAACAGCGCCACGAGCGCCGGGAACAGCAACCGTTTCAGCATGTTGCACCTCCGGGTGTCAGGTGACTTCGTCGATCGCGGCGAGCGCCGCCTCGACCAGGTGTTCCCCCGCCTCGGGTGCGAAGCCCGCGGGCTGCCCGTAGAACCGGTGGGCCTCGCATGGCTCGTAGCCGCCCTCGGCGTAGGCCGAACGGTGCGGGACGTAGCCGGGGACGCCGCCCGCGTACCCGAGCACGACGACGTGCTCTCCCGCGCGGCGCCGGATCTCCAGGCCCAGCTCCACGAACGGCTCACCGGGCAGGCCGACCACGCTGAGCTCGCCCCACCGCAGTGCCGTGACGGACGCGTCGACGTACGCCGCCGGCCGGTCGTCGGACGCCACGCGTCGCGCCCAGTCCGCCCACGCGCGCAGCATCAGTGCGGGCCCGGGCTCCGCGTCCTCGCTCTCGCGCTGCCAGCGCTCGGCGTCCGCGAGCAGCCGTGCCGCGGGTGCCACCGGCCGCAGCGGCAGCCGCACGGGGCGGGTGACGAAACCCAGGCAGGACAAGGGATCCCGCTTCACCGGCATCGCGTCGACCGCGTCACAGGCCACCTTCGCCAGCCGTCCACCGATGCGCTCGGCTTCGGCGTAGGTGCGCCGCGACGCCGTCCGACCCGTGATGCTGTCGGCGGCCGAGTGGCCGGTGTTGAGCTGGCCGGCGCACCCGGTGACGAACATGGCGGCCGCGCCGGGGTAGCGCGTTTCGAGCGCGCGCACGAGATAACCCGGGTAGTCGGCCGTCACCAGGAGGTTGTCCGGGCCGAGCGTCACCGGGTGGCACGCGTACTGGCACACCAGGCCGAGCAGGCCGCCGTCCTCCCGGTCGACGCGGACGACGTACACGTTCGGGTCGATCGGCCCGCCCGGGAGGCGGCGGTTGTGCGCGACCGTCGGCTCGCTACCGATCGCGAGCCCCAGCCGCGCGGGCACGCGGCTCTCGTCGGCGCGCCGCACCGCGTCGACGGCGCCGGCGGTGAGGCGTTCCACGTAGTGCTCGTCGACGTTCCCGCCGAGCCGGCCCGGCATCGTCGGAGGACCGCCGTGCGTGTGCGTCGCGGTGACGACGACGGCGTCCGCGGGAACGCCGGTGACACGTTCGACGCGGCGGCGGACCTCGGCGGCCCGGTCGACGTCGAGACCGATGACGTCGCAGGCGACCAGCGCGGTGCGGTCGCGTCCGCCCGGACCGGCGACGACGAGTGCCCGCGCGTACAGCCGGTCGTGCACGCCCTCCGCGCGCCCGGTGCGGGCGGCGAAACCGCAGAGGTGGGTGTCCGGCGGCGGCGTCACGTCCACCTTGCCGAAGCCCGCCTCGGCGCTCATCGGCCCGCCACGACCGGTGCGTCGTCGCGCCGGTGCACCACGACGCCGCGGACGATCGTCGCCACTGCTTCGCAGCGTCCGGTCGCCGGGTCGACGCGCAGCAGCGTCAGGTCCCCCGATCCGCCGGCGCACAGCTCGCCGCGTCGCGCCGGATCGCGCAGTCCCAGCAGCCGCAAGGGATTCGCCGACGCCATCCGCAGCGCGTCGGCCAGGCTCAGCTCGGTGTGCCGAACGGCCCACCCGACGCACTCCGGCAGCGAGCGCGCGGCGCCGGCGAGCAGCGGCGTGCCCGCGAGCGCCAGGCGCCCGTCGGCGGACAGCTCGACGGCGCCGCCCACCGGCGTCGGGTACCGTCCCGGCGGCATGCCGGCGAGCTCGACGCTGTCGCTGATCAGGACGGACCGCTCGACGCCCTTCGCCCGCAGCATCACCGTCAGCACCTCCGCGGGCAGGTGGTGGCCGTCGGCGATGAAGCCGGCGGTCAGCCGGTCGTCCGCGAGCTGCGACCAGATGTAGTTGGGGTGGCGCCGGATGCGGGCGTGGGCGCCGTTGCCCAGGTGGGTGGACAGCCGCGCCCCGGCGCGGGCGGCGGCGTCGATGTCGCCCGGCTCCGCGGCCGTGTGGCCGATCGCGGCGACCACGCCGTCGCGGGCGAGCCTTGCGACGTAGTCGACCGCGCCGGGGAGCTCGGGCGCGAGGGTGACGATGCCGACCAGGCCGCCGGATTCCCGTTGCCAGCGCTCGTACTCCGCGACATCCGGCGGCCGGACGTGCGCGAGGTCGTGTGCGCCGCGGGGGCCGTCCTCGGACGCGATGTGCGGGCCCTCGACGTGCACGCACGGGATCGCGTGGGCCACGAGCGGATCGGCTCTGCGTGCCTCCGCGACCGCACGCAGCGCGCGCACGATCCGCTCCTCCGGTCCGCTCACGACGGTCGGGCAGAACGCAGTGACGCCCTGCCGCCACTCGGCCTCGACGAGCCGCCGGACGGTGGCGGCGTCGACGTCGTCGGCGTTCACGTCGTGGCCCGCGTACCCGTTGACCTGGAGGTCGACGAGGCCGGGGGCGAGCCAGAGGTCACGGGCGGCGTCGGAGGAATCGGCGGCGACGTCGGCGATCACGCCGTCCTCGACCCGGACCCGCGCGTTCTCGCCGGTGTCGACGAGCCGCCCGGTGACCTCCACCGCCGCTCCCATGCCCGTCACAGCTTCTTGATGCGGTCGCGGAACCGGCTGAGGAACCTCGCGTTGGCCTCGTCGCCGCCCGGCGCGTTGCCGCTGCGCCAGATCGGCGGCTCGGTGCCGTCAGCCGCGAGCTGTTGCACCGCTTCGCCGACGATGGCGTTGAGCAGGTAGGCGTTGGCGAACGTCGACACAGCACCGACCTTCTCGGACACGCCGGGGAGGTCGACGACCGCGTCGCCGATCGGCACCTTGCTGTCGACGACGAGGTCGACGAGGTCGTGCAGGTTGCGCCCGCTCGGGTGCCGTGCCGGATGGTCGGGTGCCGTCTCGTCGGCGTGCCGTACCGAGCTCACGCCGATGACCGTCGCGCCGCGTTCCTTCGCCGCCAGGGCGGCGTCGATCAGCGCGGCGTTGATGCCGTAGGCGTTCACGAGGATCAGCAGGTCGCCCGTGCCGATGCCGTAGTCGTCGATGACGACGCGCCCGTATCCCGGCGTGCGTTCGACGGCCATGGAACGCAGCGCGCCGTTCGACAACAGCGTGCCCTCGTCGAGCATCGCGCTCACGTGCATCAACCCGCCGGCCCGGAAGAAGATCTCCTGCGCCGCCAGGTTGGAGTGGCCGCCTGGCCCGTAGACGTGGACGAGACGGTCGGCGCGGATCTGGTCGGCGACGAGGCGCGCGGCCGCTTCGATCGCGGGCAGCTCCTCGTCGTGCAGCCGCCGCAGGTGGTCGACGACGGCGGCCAGGTAGCGGGTGGCCGGGCGCTCAGGCATGGTCGTCCTCCGGCGACGCGGCCGCGGCGTCGAGGTAGAGCGTGGCGTCGGCGTGGGTACGCAGCGCGCTCGCGGGGCAGCTCGCGTCGACCGGCCCGGTCAGTGCGCGGTGCACGGCGTCGCGCTTGCTCGCGCCGACGACCGTGCAGACGAGCCGGCGGCCCGCGAGCAGGGCGGGCACGGTGACGGTGACGGCGGACCCGGGTACGTCGGCGAGCCGGTCGAAGCAGCCGTCGTTCACCTGTTGCCGTCGCGACGTCTCGCTCAGCTCGACCACCTTGACGACCGCGGGGTCGGCGAAGTCCGCGTCCGGCGGGTCGTTGAACGCGAGATGGCCGTTCTCGCCGATGCCGAGGCAGACGACGTCGAGCGGCGCCTCCCGGATGAGCGCGGCGTACCGTTCGCACTCGGCGGCGGCGTCCTCGTCCGGCTCGATCAGGTGGACCTCGCCGGGGCGGACCGCACGGAACAGGTGCTCGACCAGGAACGGCCCGAACCGCTGTGGCGCGTCCGCGGGCAGCCCGACGTACTCGTCCATGTGGAACGCGGTCACCCGCCGCCAGTCGATCCCCTCGGCCGAGCCGAGTGCCGCCAGCATGTCCTGCTGGGACGGCGCCGACGCGAACATGACGCGGACGCGCTCCTGCCGCTCCTGGGCGTCGCGTATCGCCCGCGCGACCTCGGCGCCTGCCGCGCGACCGGTGGCCGAGCGGTCGGCGTGGACGACGACGCGCAACCCTTCGACGGTACGCGTGGCCACCGGCTCCTGGACATGGGACGCGGTCAATCTGGTGTCCTTCCTAGCAGTTCGACGAGCAGCAGCAGGCTCCGCGCGACGTGGAACGGGTCCTTGACGGGCAGCGCGACGACCTTCTCGAGCGGCCGGCCCGCGCGGTCGCGGATCTGGATCCACTCCCGGCCCTCGTCCGGCGCGGCGGGGAACGTCGCGAACGTGTAGTCGTGGACCCGCCGGTGCCATGCCGCCAGCTCGTCGTCGCCGCACCAAAGCCGGCCGAGCAGTGTCGCGTACAGCGCCTCGGCGTGCGGCCACCACAGCTTCGTGTCCCACGTGTCGACGACCAGCTGGCCGTACGGGTCGTCGCCGGCGTCGCCCCGCGGCCGGCCGCCGTCCCTGTCGACGTAACGGAGCAGGCCGCCGTACTCCTCGTCCCAGCCGATCGCGCAGGCCTCGGCGATCACCCGGCACGCCTCGCGCATCACGTCCGTACGGCCGGCACGGCGGGCGGCGTGCAGCGCGAACCACATGCCCTCGATCGTGTGCCCGGGGGTGCGGTGCCGCGCGAGCAGGGTGTCGCCCGGCACGCCGGGGGCCGGCACCAGCTCGGCTACCGCGGGCGGTTGCCGGAAGACGGTCATGATGTCGGCGAGGTGCCGCTGCGCCTGTTCCCACACCGCATCCGCGCGGGGGTGTCCCGTCGTCCGCAGTGCCTCGGCGAGCTCGAGCGAGACGTTCAGCATGATCATGGCGAGGCTGTACGCGCGGTGGCCGGCCGGCACCGGGTAGGGCGCGGTCAGCGCACGCCCGGCGTCGATCTCGGCGGACACCTGGTCGTACGACCGCAGTGCCCGCTCGAGCAGCCGGTCGTCCCCGGTCACCCGGGCGAGCTCGGCCAGCCCCAGGACGACGAAGCAGTCGGCGAACACGCTCGTGTGCCCCTCGCGCAGAACCCCTTCCCTGGAAAGGGAGAACGCGTACCCGCCCTCGGCAAGCGGTGCATGGCCGAGCACGAACTCCGCGCCGGTCCTCGCGGCCGACAACAGCTCGTCGGCGTCGAGGTCGAGCAGGCCGCGGCGGGCGAGGTCGGCGGCGCGGGCCAGCAGCCAGACGAACCGCCCCTGCGACCAGGTGTACTTGTCGGTCGAGACGAGCGTGCGGCCGCGGTTGTCGAAGCAGGTGAGGAACCCGCCGTGTTCCCGGTCGACCGCCTCGGTGAGCCAGAACGGGAGGACCACCCGCTGCAGGTGTTCCGCGTAGCTCGCACCGAGTGCGGCGAGATCCGTCGCGGTACCCGCGTCGGCCGCGCTCACCCGATCCCCACCGCTCCTGGCGCGTGGGTCGGCTCGTCGGCCCGCCGCTCGTCCTCGGACAGCGCGTCCACGACCGCGTCCGTCGCGGGCCTGCGCTCGGAGTGCACCAACCCCAGGCCGATGTACAGCACGAGCGAGGTGATCACCGGAGTGGCGACGACGGCGGCGTCCCCGCCCGCGATCCCGTACTTCACGATGCCGAACGCCACCAGCCCGGCGAGCCAGGACACGATCGCGGCGATCGGGCCGCTGCGGCGGAACGCCGGCAGCATGCCGAGCAGCATCGGGATGGAGATGGGGCCGACGAGCGCGCCGAACCAGAGGATGATGAGCCCGATGACGCCGCCGAACCGGTCGGCCTCGGCGGCGAGCACCATGCTCACCGCCATGAAGAGCACCGTCACCGTCCTGGCGATCGCCAGCTCGCGGCCGGCGGACAGGTTCCTGGCGCGACTCCACACGGCCGGGATGATGTCGCGGGTGACGACGGCCGAGATCGCGTTGGCGTCCGACGACGTCATCGCCATCGTGTGCGACATCAGGCCGGCGACGACCAGGCCGAGCAGCCCGGTCGGCAACAGCCGCTCGGACAGGATCGCGTACGACTGCGTCGGGTCGGCGATGTGCGGGTAGAGCAGCGGCGCCGCCCACATCGGGTAGAAGAGGATGACCGGCCAGATCAGGTACAGGGCCGCGGACAGCAGGGCCGAGCGGCGCCCGCTGGCGCCCGACGACGTGGCCATGAAGCGCTGGGCGAGGTTCCAGGTGCCGCCGTTGTAGCTCAGCGCGTCGATGAGCAGGTAAGCGAGCACGAAGATCAGGGTGTACGGCCCGGCGAACGGCTTCGCGTGCTCGGCGGGCAGGCGGTCCCACATGGTCCAGAGCCCGGAGACGCCACCGAGCTTCGCGAGCACGATGGCGAACATCGTGATGCCGGCGATCAGCTGGATGACGAACTGGCCGAGCTCGGTCAGCGCGTCCGCCCACAGACCTCCCACGGTGCAGTAGACGAGCGTGACGCCGCCGGTCAGCAGGATGCCCGTGAGCAGCGGCATCCCGGTGAACACGTTGAGCAGGATCGCGATCGCGGTCCACTTGGCGCCGACGTCGAACACCTTCAGCAGCGTGCCGCTCCACGCGAGCACCTGCTGGGTCGGCAGGTTGTAGCGCGAGCGCAGGTACTCCAGCGGCGACGCGATGCCGAACCGCTTGCGCAGTCGCGGCCACCGGGGCGCGAACAGGGCGGCGCCGACGAGCAGCGCGATGGTGATGCCGATCGCCCACCAGATATAGAGCGTGAACCCGTACTGGTACGCGATCGCCGCGTAGCCGACGAACACCGCCGCGCTGTAGCCCGACATGTGGTGCGAGATGCCGGCGAGCCACCAGGGCATCCGGCCGCCCGCGGCGAAGTAGTCCCCTGAGTGGCGGACCCGCCGGTGCGCCCAGACGCCGATGCCCACCATCAGGGCGAAGTAGGCGACGAGAACGGCCCAGTCGAGTGCGGACATGACGCCTCCCTGCAAATTTGTGCAAGCATTGCACTACGTTGCACGAGTGGGTGTCAAGAGGTTCGCGGGGTGCACACTCCGCGTGGTCTACCCTGAGGTGGAGACTCGGAGGTGATGGTGGCAGCGACGATCCTGGAGGTCGCCGCGGCAGCGGGGGTGGCAGCGTCCACGGTCTCCCGGACCTTCTCCCGACCGGAGCTGATCAGCCCCGAGACGCGGGACCGCGTGATGAGCGCCGCGCGTCAGCTCGGCTACCTGCCGAGGTCGTCCCGCGGCCGGCAGGCCGGCCGCACCGGCAACATCGGCCTCATCGTCCCCGACATCGCCAACCCGTTCTTCCCGCCGTTCATCAAGGCCACGCAGAACCACGCGCTGCGCAGCGACTACGCGGTGTTCCTCGCTGACACCGACGAGGACCCGAAGGCGGAACAGCGCGTCGTGAGCCACGTCGTCAAGCAGGTCGACGGGATCCTGCTGTGCTCGTCCAGGCTGCCCGCCGAGGCCATCCGCGAGGTCGCGGAGGAGACCAAGCTGGTCCTCGTCAACCGCGTCGTCGAGGGCATCCCGTCCGTGCTGCTCGACACCGGCGACGGGATGCGCCAGGCGATCGACCACCTGGCGGCGCTCGGGCACCGCTCCGTGGTCTACCTCAGCGGTCCGGGCCCGTCCTGGTCGAACGAGCAGCGCCGCCGCGGGCTGCAGGCGCAGGTGCGCAGGCACCGGATGAAGCTCGCCGTCCTCGGCCCGTACATCTCGAACTTCGCCGCCGGCATCCAGGCGGCCGACAGCGTGCTCACCATGGACGCAACGGCCGTGCTCGCCTACGACGACGTGATGGCGCTGGGCGTCCTCGCCCGCCTCTCCGACCGCGGCGTCCGCGTGCCCGAGGACGTCAGCCTCGTCGGGTGCGACGACGTCGCCGCCGCGGAGATGTCGCGTCCGGCGTTGACCACGATCTCCGCACGCTACGACCTCGCCGGCCGCTCGGCCGTCGACCTGCTCGTCGGCCTCGTCGGCGAGACGATCGATGAGCCCGACTCCGAGGCGGTGACCCTGCCCACCCAGCTGATCATCCGGCAGACGACCGGACCCGCGCCGGCGCGATGAGCGTACGACCAGTCCCGAGACGGGGAGCACGATGACCACGACCGAACGGTCCCTGCCCGCCACCTACCGGATCGCACCGCCGGACGCCGAAGGGACCGACTGGGACCTGCTGCGCGGCGACCTGATGCTGCCCGCCGTCGTGCTGAAGGAGAGCGCGCTGGCGCACAACGTCTCGGTGATGGCCGACTACTGCCGCGACTCCGGCGTGTCCATCGCGCCGCACGGCAAGACGCACATGTCGCCGGAGCTCGCCCACCGCCAACTCGACGCCGGTGCCTGGGGCATTACCGTCGCCAACGTCGCCCAGGCGCGGGTCTTCCACGCCTTCGGCGTGCAGCGCATCCTGGTCGCCAACGAGGTCGTCGACCAGCAGGCGCTGCGCGTGCTCGCCGCAATGCTCCGCGCCGACCCGGAGCTGGAGGTCCTCTGCCTGGTGGACTCCACCGTGGGCGTGGACATCATGGACCGCGTCCTCGCCGCCGCCGGGGCACCTCGCCCGGTGCGGGTGCTGATCGAGCTCGGCCTGCCGGGCGGCCGCACCGGCTGCCGTTCCGTACCCGACGCCGTCACACTCGCGGAGGCGGTGGGCAGCGCCTCGACGCTGCGACTGGCCGGCGTGGAGTGCTACGAGGGAGTCGTCAGCGGCGATCCGGACGCGGAGAAGCTGAGCAGGGTCGACTCGTTCCTCGGCGACCTGCGCACGCTGGCCGAGACGCTCGACGGCCAGGGGCACTTCGCCGACTGTTCCGAGATCGTGCTCACCGCCGGCGGCAGCTCGTACTTCGACCGCGTGGTCGAGCAGCTGGCCCCTGCCACCGGGCTGAGCCGACCCGCCCGCACCGTCATCCGCTCCGGTTCCTACCTGACGCACGACCACATCGCCTACCGGCTGAGCTCACCGTTCGGCCTGCGGCTCCGGGACCGGCCGGCGTTGCGTCCGGCGTGCGAGCTGTGGGCCGGGGTCGTCTCGGTACCGGAGGCCGGCCTCGCGATCGCGGGCTTCGGCAAGCGGGACGCGCCCTACGACCTCGGGCTGCCCGTGCCGCTCACCGTCCGGCGCGATGGCGCCGGCCGCCCGCTCGAGGGCGCCACCGTGCGCAAGCTCATGGACCAGCACGCGTTCCTCGAGGTGCCGGCAGACGCCGCGATCCGGGTCGGCGACGTGATGACGTTCGGGATGTCCCATCCCTGCACCATCTTCGACAAGTGGCGGGTGCTGCCCGTCGTCGACGACGACTACCGGGTCATCCGCCTCGTCCACACCTACTTCTGAGCGTCCGGCCGACTCGGGCGACTCGGTGACTCCCCGCGAGCCGGCTCAGGCGGCGGCGCGCCGCAGCATGCCGGGCCGGTCCTCGATCCCGTAGCTGAAGACGACCTCGGGGTGGATCCGGATCAGCTCGGGACTGAAGCCCGGGCGCGGCGGTGGCTGGTCGGTGAGGGCGTCCGCGCGCCCGCGTATCTCCAGGCACCGCACCGTCCACGGGTCGGTCGAGACGAGGTCGTCGACCACGAGCGCCACCTTGCCGCCGGACCTGACGTTGCGGAACTTCTTCGTCCGGCCCATCCGGTGGCCACCGATGTCGATCGTCCCGAGCTCGGCGTTCACGAAGACGCCGACCGGGTTCACCTGGACGGTGCCGTCGGGCGCGACGGTGGCGAGCCGGCCGAGCGGCTGGCTCTCCAGGTAGGCGATCTCCGCCGTTGTGAAGGTCATGTCCGCCACCCTCACCGCGATGTCCGCCGGCGTCCATACGCCGTCGGTCCTAGGACCTCAGGGGAGCGGCTCGAGGAGGTCGTTCTCGGTGACGAGCGGCACCGACAGCGTCTTGTAGCCGACGTCGTCGAACAGCACGACGAGCTGGTCGCCCTCGTAGTCCATGACCTGCCCGCGTCCCCACTCGGAGTGCCGGACGGCCGACCCGACCGGATGCGGCCGGTCGGTGGCGTCGTCGTCGGCCCTGCCCGCGGCACAGTTGTCACAGTGGCCGCAGGGTCCCAGGTCCTCGCCGAAGTACCCGAGCAGCAGGCTCGTCCGGCAGCCGCCGGCCTGCGCGTACCGCAGCATCATCTCGATGCGCGACCGCTCGACCGTGCGCTGTCGCTCCGCCTCCGCGCGCGCCGCGGCCGCCGCCTCGTCCGGGCCGAGCACGCGGGGGCCGTGGGCCACGGTGTCGCCCGGCGCGGTCGTGACGGCGTGGATCTGCTGGAGGAGCGCGACGATCCTCGCGAGCTTTCGCGGGCCGAGCCCGGTGCGTTCCCGCAGCGCGGAGCGCCCGAGCGTCCCCGCTTCCCCGAGCGCCCGGACGACCGCACCGACCTCCTCCTCGCGCGGCGGCCCCGTCGTGAAATACCGGCGGATGCCGGTGTCCTCCGCCCGGTGCAGCAGCAGGGCGGTCGCGGGCCGCCCGTCGCGGCCGGCCCGGCCGATCTCGTGCACGTACGTGTCGGGCGAGTCCGGTAGCGCCGCGTGCAGGATCCAGCGGATCGTCCCGACGTCGATGCCCATGCCGAACGCGGAAGTGGCAACCACGACCCGCAGCTCGCCGTCGGCGAACGCCCGCTGCACCTCGTCGCGCTCGCCCCTGCGCATGCCGCCGTGGTATGCGCGCGTGTCGACGCCGGCGGCGCGCAGGTCGTCGGCCAGCTCGCCGGTGCCGCGTCGCGTCGCGGTGTAGACGATGCCGCTCCCGTCGAGCCCGGTGACCGCCTCGCGCAGCCTGGCGCGCCGCTGGTCCTCGTCGGTGCAGAGCCGGGCCTCGAGGAACAGGTTCGGCCGGTCCATGCCCGTCGTGACGACGACGGGATCGCGCAGGCCGAGATGCTCGACGATGTCGCGACGCACGGGCGGCGAAGCGGTGGCCGTGACGGCCACGACCGGCGGGCGCCCGACGGCGTCGACGAACTCGCCGAGCCGCAGGTAGTCGGGCCGGAAGTCGTGGCCCCACATCGACACGCAGTGCGCCTCGTCGACCGCGACGAGCGACGGCCCGAGCGCGGCGAGCCGCTCGACGCGCGCGGGGTCGCGGAGCTGTTCGGGCGCGAGGTAGACGAACTCGGCGTCCCCCTGGCCCAGCCGGTCGAACGCCTCGTCCCGCTCGGCGGCCCGCTGCCCCGACGTCAGCCGTACGGCGTCGACCTCCCGGTCGTCGCGCCCGGCGAGGCCCTGCACCTGGTCGTGCTGCAACGCCAGCAGGGGCGAGACGACGACGGTGGGCCCGGGCAGCAGCACGGCCGGCACCTGGTACACGGCGGACTTGCCCGCGCCCGTCGGCAGCACCACGAGTGCGTCGCGCCCGTCGGTCAACGCCTCCATGGCCTGCAACTGCTCGGGCCGCAGCTCGGTCCACCCGAAGTGTTCGGCGGCGGTCGCCCGCAGCCGGTCTCGCGCTCTGCTCACCGCTGCCTTATGACCCTGCCTCCGCCGCTGAAACCGGCAAGGCGGCCGCGGCCGGCTCACGGCACGCGGGCGGTCCAGGCGTCGTCGGTGAACTTGGTCGCCGCCAGCCGCTCGGCGGCGGCCAGCTCGTCCGCCGTGAGACCGTCGTCGACCAGCCCGTGGCGCTTTCGGAACGTGGCGATCATCCGGTCGATGACCGCGGTGCGAGGCAGTCCGGTCTGGCTGCGCAGCGGGTCGACCCGCTTCTGCGCGCTGGGAATGCCCTTGTCGCTGATCTTCTCCCGCCCGATGCGCAGCACCTCGAGCATCTTCGCCGCGTCGATGTCGTACGCCATCGTCACGTGGTGCAACACGGCGCCCGAGCCCAGCCGCCGCTGCGCAGCGCCGGCGATCTTGCCCGCGGGTGAGGTGATGTCGTTGATCGGCTGGTACCTCGCCTCGATCCCGAGGTCGGCGAGCGCGGCGAGCACCCAGTCGTCGAGGAACGCGTACGACTCGACGAAGGACAGGCCCTGCACGAGCGAGTCGGGCGCGTACAGCGAGTACGTGATCGTGTTGCCCGGCTCGACGAACATCGCGCCGCCGCCGCTGATCCGCCGCACCACGGTGATGCCGTGCCGGGCGGCGCCTGCGAGGTCGACCTCGTTGCGCAGGGACTGGAAGCTGCCGATGACGACCGCCGGCGACGCCCACTCCCACACCCGGAGCGTGGGCGGGCGGCGGCCGGCGCCGACCTCCGTGGCCAGCACCTCGTCGAGGGCCATGTGCAGTGCGGGTTCCTGCGGACCCGCATGGACCAGGTGCCAGTCGTGGTCGCGCCAGTCCGTCGCCTGCCCGAGCGCCCGGCGGACGGCGGTCGCCAGCGCCGAGGACGAGAAGCCGACCATCGCGACGCCGCCCGGCAGGTCGCGGTCGAGCCGGGCGGCGATCTCGGCGGCGCCGAGGCCGGCCGGCAGGCCGGTGAGGATCGTGTTCATCCGTTCGAGCGCGTCGTCCGGCTCGAGGAAGAAGTCGCCGCTGACGGACACGTCCGTCAGCCGCCCGTCGGCCACCTCGAGGTCGACCGCTACGAGCTTGCCACCGGGAACCTTGTACTCACCGTGCACCCGTTCATCCTGCCTCGCCGGGACCATGGTCGCTCCAGCCGGACTGCGCGAGCAGGGCGCGGATGCGGGCGAGCCGCGCGTCCAGTGCCTCCCGCTCGCGGGACAGCTCGGCTCGCTGCCTGGTGACCTCGTCGAGCGCCCGTTCGACGTACTCCTCGGCCTCGGCGCGCAGGTTCTCTGCGTCGGCTGCGGCGACCTGGACCAGGTCCTCGGCCGTCTCCTTGGCGTGCTCGATGATCCGTTCGGCCTCCACCGTCGCGTCCCTGCGCCGTTGTCCGATCGCGTGCTCGACCTCGACGCGGCTGCGTGCCGCGTCCTCCTCGGCCTGCCGGACGAGGTCTGCCGCCTCCTCCTCGGCCAGCCGCAGCAACCGGGACACGCGGTTGCCGGCTTCGCCGGGCGACGGACGGGCCTGCTGGTCGACACCGAGTTGCAGGCGCTCGACGTTGCGTTCGAGTTCGAAGACCTGCTTGCGCAGCCGCTCGATCACGGCCTCGCACCGCTCGACGTACTCCTCGACCTGGTCGCGCGCGTAGCCGCGCATCACGATGTCGAAGTCCTGGTGCGGTTTCGGCTCGTCCATACCAGGCTGCTCGATTCACGGCGGCTTGGCGCCCGTCTTGCCGGTGCCGTCTCGCGAGTGTTTATATGAACACTGTGCCTCTCGCCACAGGCTAGCTCTGGGGATGCGGCCGTTACCAGTGGCGGAGCGCACGGGTCCGGAGAGACGGGCGAGCTCAATGAAACGGACTGCACTGCACCTACGGCGACACCGACGGCATGACCACACGGTGGTGACGGCGGCGGGAACGATCGACCGGACGACGGCACTTCAGCTGCGCAGCATGCTGCTTGAAGCAATCGGGCGGGACGGTCCGTACGTCGTGCTCGACCTCGGCGGCGTCGAGTTCATCGACGAGATCGGGTTGGACGCGTTGCAGCGCACCGCCGCCAGAGCGGTCGCGCTAGGTGGTCACTTCCGGCTCGCGGCGCCACGCCCCGCGATCGCCGCGCGACTGCGCGACACCGGACTGGATCGCATGATCGGGGTCTACCGCACCCCCGTGGCCGCGGCCGAGGCGCCGCGGCGACTCGGCGTGATCGCCGCGCCAGGCGCATACTTCTCGGATGGCTGACGAAGCGGGCGCGGATGGCTGACCGAGCGCAGGAGCTGACGAGTGAGCCGGAGGTAGGGGTCGCGCCCGGCGGCGGTTGCCCGGTGTGCCTGCCGGAGGGGAGCGAGGAAGCGGGCGCGGATGGCTGACCCGGCTGACCCGGCGCAGGGCGTCGAACGGGTGGCGGACGAGCTGTACGGGCTACCGGCGGCCGACTTCGTCGCGACGCGGGACGAGCGCGCGCAACAGGCGCGTGCGCGCGGCGACCGCGAAGCCGCGACGGCGATCCGCCGGCTGCGCCGGCCGTCCACCAGCGCATGGCTGGCGAACATGCTGGTACGCCACCGCCCTGACCACGTCGCCGAGCTGACCGAGCTCGGCGACGCACTGCGCGCCGCCCAGGCCGGCCTCGCGGGCGAGGACATCCGGCGGCTCGGCGAGCGCCGCAGGCGGCTCATCGACCGGCTGCTGCCGGAGGCGCGGTCGCTCGCCGACGAGCTGGGCCATCCGGTCGGCGAGGGCGTGCTGCGTGAGTTCGAGGGCACCGTGCAGGCCGTGCTCTCGGACGCCGACGCCGCGGCGGCGTTCACCGAGGGACGCCTCACCACGGCGTTGCAGGCCGACGCCGGTTTCGGTTTCGGCTTCGGCTTCGGGTTCGGCGTCGCGGCCGCGCCGGCACCGTCTTCGTCGCCCGCGGCGGCCAAGGCGCCCGAGCGGCGCAGGCAGCGGGCGCGCGGCGACGGCGTGGCCAAGGCGAAGGAACGCGACGCCGACCGCGCTGACCGGGCACGCGCCGAGGTCGACGAGGCACGCTCCGCATACGAGTCGGCGGAGCAGACCGCGGCCGAGCGGCGCGAGGCCGCGGACTCCGTCGCGGCCGAGCTGGCCGCGGCCGCCGACCGGCTGGACCACCTGCTCGCCGCCGTAGACGAGACCCGTCGCGCCAAGGCGGACGCCGAACGCCGCCACCGGGTCGCACAGCGTCGCGCCGACCAGGCGAGCCACAGTGCCCGGGAGGCCAAGCGCCGCCTGGACCAGGCCGAGCGCCGGCTGGGCGACCTGGCCGACGCGACCGACCACGCCGGCTGACCGGCACCCGGCGCGGCCGGTGCTTCACACGACGAACGGTGGCTTCACACGGGTCCTGCATCGTGTGAAGTCCCCGTCGATCACGTCAACGTGATCGACGGGGGTTCCCCGGTAGCCTCACGAACAGGCCTGATGCCACGTGTGTGGGTGCGCTGATCCGCGACGACCGCAACCGCGTCTACGTCCACCGCAGGACGGCCGGCCGCAGCCTGTTGCCCGGCACGTGGGACATCGTCGGCGGTCACGTCGACGCCGGTGAGACGCCCGAGGCGGCGCTCGCGCGGGAGATCGCGGAGGAGACCGGCTGGACGCTGCGCCGCGTCGAGGCGGTGCTCGGCGAGTGGGACTGGGAGATGGACGGCGTCGTCCGGCACGAGATCGACTACCTCGTCGACGTCGAAGGCGATCTCGGGTCACCGCGGCTCGAGGAGGGCAAGCACGACGCCTACGCCTGGGTCGGTCCCGCCGACCTCGAGCTGATGATGGCCGGCCGCGCCGACGGCGACCGGCGGCTGCTCGACGTCGTCGCCAAGGCCACCCGCACCCGGCTCACCGAACGGCTGCGGCTCGAACCGATCGGCCTCGAACACGTCGACGACCTGTGGCGGCTGCACCAGTATCCCGAGGTCGCCGCGTGGTACGAGGGCACGTGGAGCCGTGAACGCACGCACGAGTCAGGGGTGAAACGGGCCACGGGCTGGGAATCCAACGGGGTGCAGAAGTGGATGGCGTACGACCGCGCCACAGGGGAGCTCGTCGGCCGTGGCGGCGTGTCCATCCAGGACGTCGACGGGCGGATGCGGCACGAGGTCGGCTGGGTGGTGCGCCCCGACTTGTGGGGGCGCGGGTACGCCACCGAGATCGGCCGGGCCGGGATCAGGTTCGCGTTCGACGACATCGGCGTCGACGAGCTCGTCGCGTTCACCGAGTCGCACAACACCCGGTCGCGCGCCGTCATGGAGCGCCTCGGCATGCGGTTCGTCCGCGAGTTCCGCCGGCCCGGGCTGGTCCCGGGGCGCGACGGCGTCCACGACGACGCGACGTTCGTGCTGTACGCGACCACCGCCGACCACCCGTAGCCGCCCGGAGCAGCCACGCGGCGCCCACGCCACAGTCAGGGAACCGGCGCGGACGCCACGTGGACGTCTCGGCCCGCGCTACGCCGGCTTGATGTTCGGGTTGAGGTGGAAGACGTTGTCCGGGTCGTACGCCGCCTTCACCCTCGCCAGCCTCGTGTACTTGTGACCGTACGTCGCCCGCACCCGTGCGTCGTCCGCCTCGGAGAGGAAGTTGACGTAGTTGCCCACACCAGGGGCGTGCGGCAGCATGTCCTGCCACAACGCGCGCGCCCACGCCCGCTCGGCGGGCAGCGCCCCCGGGGCGGTCGTGATCGCGGTGACGTTGAACGCGAAGCGTTCCCTACGCGTCGCGCCGAACGCCGTCTCGTCGCCGAGGTCGCCGTAGGCGCCGTACAGCGCGAAGGTGGGAGTGAACGACATCGGTGACGTGCGCTTCGGCAGGTGGGTGCGGATCACGTCGATCGCGCCGTCGCTGAGCTCGTCCAGCCAGAGTCCCTTCTCGTACACGCAGATGCCCCAGGGGGCCGACTCGTCCAGCGCCTGCTGCAGCGCCGTGTACGGCATCGGAGTGACGAACTCGAACAGCGGCGGCAGCGCGGCGCGCACCGGTTCGAGCAGCCTGGCGTGCTCCTCGGCGCCGGCGAACCCCGCGAGGAGGAAGGCGACGCCCGGCTTGAAGTGATGCGCCTCGGCTATGAACGGCGCGGCCGGCGCGTTCATCGGTGCGATCATGACGCCGGTCGTACGGGGCAGCGTAGCGACGATTTCGCGGCACAGCCGCAGCGCCTCGGGGAGCCGGTCCTCCTCCCAGAAGAACATCCCGAAGTCGATCAGCGGGCCGACCGGGTGCAGCCGGTACTCGAACGACGTGACGACGCCGAAGTTGCCGCCGCCGCCCCGGATCGCCCAGAACAGGTCGGGGTGCTCGTCCGCCGTGACCCTCAGCTGGCGGCTGTCGGCCGTCACGAGGTCGGCGGCGACGAGGTTGTCGGACGTGAGCCCGAGCATCGGCGTCAGCCAGCCGAAGCCGCCACCGAGCGTGAGTCCGGCGACGCCGGTGTGGCTGATCGTGCCGCCGGGCACGGCCAGGCCGTGTCCCTGCGTGGCCGAGTCCAGGTCGGCGAGGGTCGCGCCGCCGCCCGCGACGGCGACCCGCGCGTCGGCGTCCACCGTGACCCTGCGCATCAGGCTCAGGTCGATCATCATGCCGTCCACGGCGACGGCCATGCCGGCGAGGTTGTGCGCGCCGCCGCGCACGGACACCTCGAGGTCGTGCTCCCTCGCGAACCGCAGCGCGTGCGCGACGTCGGTCGAGTTCGCACACCGGGCGATGATCGCGGGCCTGCGGTCGATCGCGCCGTTGAACACCGAGCGCGCGTCGTCGTAGTCGACGTCGTCGCGCGTCAGCACCGTGCCCGTCATGCGTGCGCGCAACGAGTCGGCGGTCCGGTCGACTGTCTCTGTCATGACGGGGGACTCCTCGCGTCGGGCTTGTCGACCCCACGAGCGTCTCCGGAGGCGGCCCGCCGCAACCAGTGACCAGGCCCCGACATCACCCTGACAAGCCGGCGGCGGCTCCGTTCAGCGGGCGGTGGTCACCAGCGGACGGCGACGCAGCAGTTCCCTGGCGAGGGCTCTGCGACGGCCTGGGCGTTGACGCCGACGCCGTTCGCGATGCCGGCGCAGAACGCACGGTAGATCTCGCAGACGAGTTCCGGCCGGCGCCGTGAGCTCGCCCGGAACGGGCAGTTCGCGAGGACCAGCAGGTTGTCTCCCACGGCGTGCGGCTCCGCACCCACGTCGGTCAGCGCCTTGGTCAGAGCGGCACGGCCGCGTTTCCCGCCGCGGCGTCGCGGACGGTACTCGCGACCGATCTGCTCGCCGCTGCGCCGGCCGTTGTCGACGGCCTCCTGCCATGCGTTGTCCGGCCGGACCGCGACGGCGTCCATCAGCACGTCGGCCAGCAGGTCGAGCCGGCGCTCGGGGAGGACGAACCGGATCTCGACGTCGGTGGTCTCGTAGGCCTTCGGGGGCCGGCCCCGCGTCCGCTTCGAGCCGCCGTCCGCCGGTCTCGCGGTGCCGAGCAGCCCGGATTCCACCAGCTTGTCGAGGTGGAACGCGGCGAGTGACCGCGACATGCCGCACGCTTCGGCCGCCTCCTCGCGGGTCACGGGCCGGTGCTGTTCGCGCACATACGTGTACAGGTCACGCCGTTGCGGCTCGGTCAAGGAGGCGAACAACGACCATGCGTCCTCCGCCACGGTCGCAGAATAACGCTGCCACGAACTGTTGAAAACGCCGCCGGACGATGGTACGGATATGACCAACGATGATTAGTTAAATTGTCCGTTCGCCGGAGGCGGTCCCGTGGACCCGATGTACGAGGCCAAGCACCCCGTCAGCGCTATGGCGGGGCCGTACGGTCACCCGCTCCACCCGGCGCTGGTCGCGGTCCCGGTCGGCGCCTGGGTCACCAGCCTGGTGTTCGACGTCGCGTCGCACTTCGTGGCCGACCCGGGCTTCCTGGTGCGGGGCTCGACGTGGCTGGTCGCGATCGGGATCATCGGCGCCCTCGCGGCGGCGTGCGTGGGCTTCCTCGACCTGTTCGCGATCCCGTCGGGGACGCGGGCGCTGCGGGTCGCGCTCACGCACATGAGCCTGAACCTCGGCGTGGTCGTGGGCTACGGAGTCGACCTGTGGTGGCGCGTGTCGTCCCCGGTCACGGGCGGCGGCGTACCGCTCGGCCGGCTCATCCTGGCCGCGGCCTGCCTCGGCACGCTCACCGTCTCCGCGTACCTCGGCGGCAAGCTCGCGTACCGGTACGGCGTCCGCGTCGCCGACGAGACCACGCAGGCCGAGGGCTTCGACAGCGGGAACGTCCGACACGTGAAGGGATGATCATGGAGATAGGCGGAGGTGTGCTCGGCGTCGTGGCGCTGATCACGTGGGTGATCGCCGCGCTCGGCGGCTTCTTCATGCTCGGTGTCTGGCTGCGCCGGGGGGCGGCCAGGCGGGGCGGGGGAGCGACCACCAGGCTCGCGCCGCCCCTGGTCTTCGGCCACTTCCTGCTCGCCGCCGTGGGCCTGGTCGTCTGGATCGTCTACATGTTCACCGACGCGCAGGCCCTGTCCTGGATCGCGCTGGCCCTGCTGGTCGTCGTCGCCGCGCTGGGCTTCACGATGTTCGCCCGCTGGATCGGCCAACGCCGCCGGCCGGTCGATGCCGAGCCGACCGCGGAGCGGCACTTCCCCGTCGCCGTCGTCGCGGGGCACGGCGTGTTCGCGGCGACGACCCTGGTCCTCGTGCTGCTGGTGGCCCTGGCCATAGCCGGCAGCTGACCAACGCCCCGGCCACCCCCCTGCCGGCCCCCCGGTCACGGGCCATGTAAACCATGCCGGTGGTGGCTTTACACGGTGCATGCCCCGGGTAAAGCCACCACCAGCCGTGTAAAGCGTCCGGCCGGGTGTCTCCGCCGCCACCCCTACCATGGCGGACGGAAGCGTCGACGGACTCGAGGTGGTGGCGTGGCTCCGGTCATCGGGCTCAGCACGTACGACGAGCAGGCGGAGATGCTCGCCTGGCGGGTCGAGTTCGCGATGCTGCAGCGCACCTACGTCGACGGGGTCCAGCACGCGGGCGGGCTGCCCGTGCTGCTGCCCCCGCTCGGCGGCGACGCCGACGACGCCGTACCCGACGTCGACGACGCCGCCCGGCAGGTGCTCGACGCGGTCTCCGGGCTGGTGCTCACCGGCGGTGCCGACGTGGGCACCAGGCCGTTACGGGACGCGTGGGAGCTGGCCCTGTTCCGTGCGGCCTTCGAACGCGACCTGCCGACGCTGGCGGTCTGCCGCGGCGTGCAGCTCGTCAACGTCGCGCTCGGCGGGACCCTGATCGAGCACGTCCCGGACGTCGTCGGCACCGACGCACACCGGCCGGAGCCCGGCGCGTTCGCGTCCGTCCCGGTGCGGCTGCGTGCCGACAGCGCGATCGGGGCACTGCTCGGGTCGACGACGAAGGGGTCGTGCAGCCACCACCAGGCACTCGACCGCGTCGCCGACGGCGTCGAGGTCGTGGGGCGGGCGGACGACGGCATCGTCGAGGCGATCGAGTACCTGGGTCGCACGTTCCTGTGGGGCGTGCAGTGGCATCCGGAGGAGAACACCGACGACATCCGCCTGTTGGAGGCGCTCGTCCACGCCGCCGCCGGGCACGCCGCTGCGGCCCGGTGATCACCGCGACCGGCTGACCCCGGAACCGATCGCGGCCACGGCGCCCGCGAGGACGAGCAGGGCGAGCACGCCCAGTGCGTACGGGTAACCGCCCAGCCGCTCAGCGAGCAGCGCACACCCGGCGGGCGCGACCGCGATCGCCACCGTGATCGGCGCGGTGAACGCGCCGTTGAGCGTGCCGAAGTGCGCCGTCCCCCACCGGTCGCTGACCGCGGTCGCCTGCAGCAGCGTCGACGTGCCGCGTGCCGCGCCGGCACAGACGGCGGCGACCACCAGCGCGGGCAACGGGACGACGGCGAGCAGCCCGATCATCACGGCTCCGACGGCGAGCACAACGGCCGTGCGCCATTGCGCCGACATCGCGCGGTGCAACGTCGTGTAGCCGAGCCGGCCGAGCACCTGCCCGGCGCCGCAGAGCCCGAGTATCACCGCGGCCAGGCCGGTGCTCGCACCGCGGTCGACGGACACCGGCACGAGGTCGACCGTCGCCCCGTACATCCCGAACGACGCGACCGTCATCGCCGCCAGGATGCACCAGAAGGCCCGGGTCCTGAGGACGCCGCGGACGTGTGCCATGGCACCGGGATCGTGGCGGGCGACGTGCTCGGCGGGCCATGCGGGGGTCAGGAACAGCGCGTGCGCGGGGACGGTGACGACGGCGAGTACCGCGGCCAGGACGAGATACGCCCCGCGCCAGCCGAAGTGGTCGGACAGGACCGCCGTGAGGGGCGCGAAGACGGTGCTGGCCAGGCCGCCCGCCAGGGACAGGATGGTCAGCGCGCGCACCCGGTGCGGGCCGTACCAGCGGGTGAGCGCGGCGAACGCGGGCGGGTAGAGCAGGCAGGCCTGCGCGATGCCGGCGAACGCCCACGCCGCGAAGAAGGCGGGCAGGTTCGGGGAGAGCGCGATCCCGACGACCGCGACGACACCGAGGACCGAGCCCGACGTCATCACCCGTCTCGGCCCGTACCGGTCGAGCAGCCGGCCGACGGCCACGCCGGCGAGCGCCGACACCACGAGCCCGCACGAGAACGCGACCATGACCGTGCCGGTCGACCAGGACATGTCGCGGGAGACCGCAGGCGCCAGCACCGGCAGCGCGTAGTAGACGATGCCCCAGCTGGTGATCTCGGTGACGCACAGCGCGACGAGCACCCGGCGCAGTTCGCGCGGTGCCGCTGCGGCGTCTGCCGGTGGCGCGTCCACCGGCCGTGGTGTCGTGGGCACCCTCAAAGCCCTATCACGCCGTGCCGGTGCCGTTCACCACCTCGAGAGCACGGTCACCCGACCCGCGGCGGGCCCTGGTCGACGCGGCGCAGCATCGGCTCCAGCCGTTCCAGGTCGGGGCTGGTGAGCGCCATCCGCTCGTCCCACCAGGTGGCGCCGGCGTCGGCGAGCGGGCCGACGATGTCGGCGCCCTGCCGGCCGGCCGGGCTCGTGCCGCCGACGACGACGTCGAACGGCTCGTCCGCGCGGCCGAGCTCGGCACGGTGGGAGGCCACGAAGTCGACCATCTCGCGGACCACCGCGATGTCGGGCACGGCGCCTTCCTCGGTGCCGGGGAGGATCGGCGTCACGCCGTCCCACCGGGCGGCGCGCCGCATCGGCGCCTTGTTCGGCCAGTTGCCGGCGACCCAGATCGGGACGCGCGGACGTTGCACGGGCGTCGGGCGGAACAGCACGTCGTCGAGGGTCACGTGCCTGCCCTTGTACGTCACCGGCTCGCCGGTCCAGAGCAGCGCCAGCGCGTCCAGGCTCTCGTCGAGGTGCTCGGCGATGGCCCGCGGCGCGGTCGGTTCGCCGAACCGGCCGAACTCGTCCTCGATCGGCGCGCCCAGCCCGACGCCGAGCACGATCCGCCCGCCGGTCATCCGGTCGAGCGTCGTGACCTCGCGGGCGAGCTTGCCGACGCGGCGCCGCCCGAGTGGCGTCACCATCGGGCCGAGCAGGACGCGCTCGGTGGCGAGACCGGCGGCCGCGAGCATGATCCACGGGTCGGCGACGACGCGCTGCCGGCGGCGTTCGTGCATCAGGTGGTCCCACACCCAGACGGCGTCCCAGCCGGCCGCCTCGGCCCGCCCGGCCAGCTCCGCGAACGCCCGCGCGTCGGCGAACTCGCCGAAGTTGGGCACGTTGATCGAGTAGCGCATCAGGTCATCCTGCCAGCCCGCGCCGACAACGGCCCTCGGGTCAGCGGGCCGCGGTGGCCAGCCGGCGCCAGGCCTCGCGGCGCTCGCACTGGGCGATCGGGTCGGCGACGGGCGCCGCGGCGAGCAGCCGTTGCGTGTACGGCTCGCGCGGCTCGCGGAGGACGTCCGCGGTGGCGCCCTGCTCGACGATCCGGCCGTCGTGCATCACCGCGACGTGGTGGGCGAGGCGCTCGACGACCGCGAGGTCGTGGCTGATGAACAGGCAGCCGAACCCGAGCCGCTGCTGCAGTTCGGCGAACATGTCGAGCACGCGGTCCTGCACCGACACGTCGAGTGCGCTCGTCGGCTCGTCCGCGACGAGCAGCACCGGGTCGAGCGCGATCGCCCGCGCGATCGCCGCGCGCTGCCGCTGGCCGCCGGACATCTCGTGCGGGTAGCGCGTCGCCATGTCGGCACGGAGCTGGACGGCGCCCAGCAGCGCCCGCACCCGCGCGGACAGCTCCGCGCCGCGCAGCGGCGTGTGCACGTACAGCGGCTCGCCGACGCTGGTCTCGATGGTGTGCCTGGGGTTGAGCGACGACGCGGGGTCCTGGAAGACGATCCCGAGCTGTTTGCGGACGGCACGCCAGCGGCGGGTGGACGCGGCGGTCATGTCGGTGCCGGCGACGACGAGCCCGCCCGAGGTCAGCCGGACGAGGCCGGCGAGCGCGCGGCCGATCGTCGACTTCCCCGATCCCGACTCGCCGACCAGGCCGACGACCCGCCCTGGGGGGATGGTGAGCTCGACGTCGTCCACCGCGCGTACCGGCGGACGCCGCCGCCGTGCGGGATACTCGACGACCGCGTGCCGGAGCGACGTCGCGTCCGGGGTGCCCGGCAGGACGTCGTGTCGCGGGGTCGGGTCGCGGTCGGCGACCAGGCGCAGCCCGCTGAGCCTCGGCACGGCGTCGAGCAGCGTGCGCGTGTAGTCGGTGCGCGGCTGCGCGAACAGCTCGGTGACCGGCGCGCGTTCCACCACCTTGCCGTCGCGCAGCACGACGACGTCGTCGGCGAGGTCGGCGACGACGCCCATGTCGTGCGTGATGAGCAGGATCGCGGTGCCGAGGCGGTCGCGCAGGTCGCGCAGCAGGTCGAGGATGCCGGCCTGCACGGTGACGTCGAGCGCGGTGGTGGGCTCGTCCGCGATGAGTGCGACCGGGTCGCAGCTGATCGCCATCGCGATCATCGCGCGCTGGAGCTGACCGCCGGACAGCTGGTGCGGGTACGCCGACCAGACGCGGGCGGCGTCGTCGAGCCCGACCTGACGCAGCAGGTCGAACACCTTCCCGCGTACGTCCGGCCCCGCTCTCCCGTGTGCCCAGAGGGCTTCGGCGATCTGGTTGCCGACGGTGAACAGCGGGTTGAACGCGCTCATCGGCTCCTGGAAGATGGTGCCGATCCGGCCGCCCCGCACCTCGCGCAGCGTCTCGTCGTCGGCCCCGACGAGCTGCGTGCCCCCGAGCCTGATGTCGCCGCGTACCCGCGCCGTCGCCGGCAGCAGGCCGAGGGTGGACATGGCCGTGACGCTCTTGCCCGACCCGGACTCGCCGACGAGCGCGAGCACCTGCGCGTGGTGCAGCGTCAGCGAGACGTCGTCGACCGCGACGACCGTGCGCCGGGCCGCAGCACCACGGCCCGCCGGGTTGTCGACCTCGAACGAGACCGACAACCCGGCGATGTCGAGAACGGGTTCTCCGTTCGTGCGCTCGCTCACTGCTTGAGCGAGACCGTCAGGTAGTCCGGGTACGCCGGGAACGAGGGCACGAAGAAGTTCTGCACGTTCGAGCCGTGGAGGAACGCGTTGCGCGTGTAGAGCAGCGGCACGATCGGTGCGTCCTGCATGATGCGCTTGTCGGCCTGGGCCCACAGCTGCTGTGCCTTCTGCGGATTCGTCTCGGCGGTCGCCTGCTGGATGATCGAGTCGACCTGCGGGTTGGAGTACCTGGACAGGTTGAACCCGCCGTTGCCGATCTCGCTGGACGCGAACAGCGGCTGGATGTTGCCGTTCGCGCTCGGGAAGTCCGGCTGCCAGCTGCCGAGCGTGATGTCGTAGTCGCCCTTGTTGTTCGTCACCTCGGTGTAGAACGTGTTCTGGTCGAGCGAGCGCAACGTCGTGGCGATGCCCACGCGCTTGAGCCCCTCCTGGATCGCCTGTGCCTTGCTCAGGCTCTGCGGGTCGTTCTGCACCAGGAACGTGAGCTTCTTGCCCTTGGGATAACCACCCTTGGCGAGCAGCTGCTTCGCCTTGGCGACGTCGCCGTCGGGTGCGGTCGGGTACAGGTCGTACTGCTGCCGGCCGGGGATGCCCGGCGTGATCAGCGTCGACGCGAGGGAGCCACCCAGCGAACCGCCGGACGCGACCTGGAACGCGCGCTTGTCGACGGCGTACTCGAACGCCTTGCGGACGTCGAGGTTGTCGAGCGGCTTGTGCTTGACGTTGAGCGCGAGGTAGGCGAGCGGCCCGGGACCGGAGATGGCCAGGCGCGGTTTCGCGGTGGCGTTGTGCTCGATCTGGTTGAGCTGCGCCGGCGGCACGAAGCTCGCGGAGAACGCGTTCCTGTCGTCGCCGGAGTCGGCGATGAGCCGGCGCGCCGTGACGGACGCGTCGTCGCCCATCGTGAAGACGACCTTGTCAGGGCCGCCGCCGCGCACGGAGTCGGTCTTGCTGCTCCAGTGCGGGTTGCGGGTGAGCGTGATCGACGAGCCCTGCTTGTACGACTGCACCATGTACGGTCCCGTCGCGACCGGGCCGCGGCCGTAGGTCTTCGGGTCGTCCTTCGCCTTCGGCACCGGTGCGAACGCCGGCATCGACACGATCCACGGCCAGTCGCCGTACGGGGACTTCAGGTGGAACACGATGGTCTTGGCGTCCGGCGTCTCGATCGAGGCGAGCTGCTTGCCGCTGTAGGGGCCGCGGTACGAGGCACCGCCGACGAGGAGCGTCTTGTGGTAGCCGAGGCCGCCGGACAGCTCCGGCGCGAACGACCGCTCCACGCCGTACTTGATGTCCTGGCTGGTCACCTTGCTGCCGTCGGCGTAGGTGAGACCGTCCTTGAGTGTGTACGTCCACGTCTTGCCGCCGTCGCTGGGCGTGCCGGTGTTCGTGGCGAGGTCGGGCACGACCTTGGCCTCCTGCCCGGGCTTGATCTGCCACGTCGTCAGCCGGCGGAGGATCAGGCCGAGCGAGGTGATGGCGAGCCCCTGGCTCTTGGCGGGGTCGAGGTCGATGGTCGGCGCGTCGTTGAGGATGGTCAGCGTGCCACCCTTGCTGATCGCGCCGAGCGTGCCCTTGGTCGAGCTCGGCGTCGACGGGTTGGCGTTGCACGCGGCCAGCGCGAACACCCCCACGACGAGGGCGCCGAGCAAGCGGTTGCGTCTCATTCCTGTTCCTATCGTTCTGGTCGGGTTCGGGTGGTCACGACGACACTCTCGGATCGAGCACGCTGTAGAGCATGTCGACGACGAAGTTCGCGAGGATGATGAGGAACGCGGCGAACAACGTGATGCCGACGATCAGCGGCAGGTCGAGGCTGCCGACGGCGTCCAGCATCAGCGCGCCGATGCCCTGCATGCTGAACACCTTCTCGGTGATGATGGCGCCGCCGAGCAGCTGGCCGAGGTCGAGGCCGAAGACCGTGACGACGGGGAGCAGGACGTTGCGCAGCGCGTGCCGCCCGATGACGCGGCGTTCGCGGAGCCCCTTGGCCCGTGCCGTGCGCACGTAGTCCTCGCTCAGCGCCTCGAGCATCTCGCCGCGGGTCAGCCGGGCGTAGATGGCCGCGGAGATGAACGCGAGCATGCACCACGGCAGCACCAGGTGCCACACCCACTGCACCGGGTTCTCCGTGAGCGGCACGTAGCCGCTGACGGGCACCATGTTGAGGGTGAACCCGAACAGCAGGATGCCGAGCAGGCCGACGAGGTAGCTCGGTGCGGACACGCCGGCGACGGTGACGGTCATGGCGGCACGGTCGAGGACCGTCCCGCGCCGGACCGCGGCGACGGCGCCGGTGGCGACGCCGACCACCAACCACAGCAGCGCCGCGCCGACGGCGATGGAGAACGTGACGGGGAAGCGTTGCGCGATGAGCGTCGTCACCGGACTGTTCAACCGGAACGAGTAGCCGAAGCAGGGTGCGGCACAGTGCACGGCCGCGGCTCCCGAGCCGAACGTGCGGCCGCCGACGATGCCGGTGAGGAAATCCCAGAACTGCTGCCACCAGGGCTTGTCGAACCCCATGAACGCGCGTGCCTCGGCCAGCCGGTCGGGCGTGCACGGCTTGCCGCAGGACAGCTGTGCCGGGTCGGACGGCAGCAGGTAGAAGACGGCGTATGTGATCGCGCTGATGAGCAGCAGCACCAGGAGCATGCCGAGAATCCGGCCGACGACCAGTCTGAGGGTGCTCACGACCGGAGACCCCTCGACCGGGTGTCGAGCGCATCCCTCAGCGCGTCGCCGAACAGGTTGAACGCCAACGTGATCAGGAACAGGGCCATGCCGGGGAAGACGAGGTACGCGGGGTCGGTCTGCACCCAGTCGATCGCGTCGCCGATCGAGCGTCCCCACGACGGTGTCGGCGGCGGCACGCCGACGCCGAGGAACGACAGGGCCGCCTCGACGCCGATGCTGGTCGGGATGGTGATGGTGACGAACACCATCACGGTGGGGACCAGGTTGGGCAACAGCTGCCGGGCGACCACGTGCGTGGGCCCGCTGCCCATGGCGGTCGACGCGAGCACGAAGTTGCGCTGCTTCAGGCTCAACGTCTGCGCGCGGATCACCCGCGCGGGCCTGGGCCAGCCGAAGAAGGCGATGACGGCGACGATGAGCAGTGGCCGCGGGATCCAGGACGGCGCGATGACGCCGAGCGCGATCATGAAGATCAGCGCGGGGAAACCGAAGAGCACGTCGATCACGCGGCTCACGATGCGGTCGTACCAGCCGCCGAAGTACCCGGCCGTCACCCCGACCGCGACCCCGAGCAGGGTGGCGACCACGGTGGCGGTGAGGCCGATCAGGAACGAGGTGCGGGCGCCGTAGACGACGATCGCGAACAGGTCGCGCCCGGTCAGGGGCTCGACGCCGAACCAGTGCGCGCCGCTGATGCCGCCGGCCGTCCCGCGCGGTGAGCCGGACTCGGTCAGGGCGTCCAGATGGTACGTGTACGGGTCGGTGCCGGCGATCGCGGTGATCACGGGTGCGGCGACGGCGACGACGAGGAAGACGACGATCAGCACCGCGCCGACGACGGCGGACGAGTCGGACCTGAGCCGGCGCCATGCCTGCGACGCGGAGCGCCGCCCAGGCACCTCGGACGCAGCCGCGGTCACGTCGACCGACACGTGTCGTGCTCCCCGTTCAGCTCGTGGACCGTGGACTCCCCAGCGACGGCAACCGGTTGCCGACGGCACCCTATTCCCAACCGCCGACAACGAGCCAGAGACGAGACCTGTCCGGACCGGGAATCGCGGCCTATGGCAGCAGCGTGATGTCCAGCCGCGCCAGGCGGTCCGGGTCTGCCACCAGCTCGTACGCCGCGATCCGGTCTCCGGCGACGGTGACGGCGATCGCGAGCCGCAGCCGGCCGTACGGCGCGACCACCAGTCCCACCGCGCCGTCGACGAGCGCGGGCTCGGCGAACCCGGCGGCCCGGCCGAAGGCCGCGATCTCCCGCGCCACCGTGCCGGCGCCGCGGACCTCCGTCGGCCGGTCGCCGGGAATCGCCGCACGATCGGCCCGCCGGACGACGTCGGGCGCCAGCACCGCGAGCACGCCGTCGATGTCTCCGGCCCTCGCGGCGGCGAGGAAGGCCTCGACCAGGCGCCGGTGCCGGGCGAGCTCGGCCTGCGGGGCGGCGCCGCCGCCCCGGACCTTACGGCGGGCGCGGCTGGCCAGTTTCTTCGTCGTCACCGTCGAACGGTCCACGACCGGCGCGATCTCGTCGAACGGCACGGCGAACATGTCGTGGAGCACGAACGCGACGCGCTCGGCCGGGGCGAGCCGGTCCAGCACGACGAGCAGGGCGCGGCCGACCGAGTCGACCAGCAGCGCCTCGCCTTCCGGGTCGGCCTCCGCCGCGGTGTCGGCGCGTTCCGGTACGCCGTCCGCGGTGAGCTCCTCGCGGCGCGCGCCGCGGGAGCGCAGCAGGTCGAGGCAGACGCGCGAGGTCACCGTCGTCAGCCAGCCGCCGAGGTTCGCGACGCCGTCGGCGTCGGCCCGGGCCAACCGCAGCCAGGTCTCCTGGACGGCGTCCTCCGCCTCGGCCGGGGAGCCGAGCATGCGGTACGCGAGGTCCCTCAGCCGGCCGCGATGCCCCTCGAACCGGGCCGCGAGCTCGTCGTGCTCCACCGGTCACCTCTCCGTGCCGTCGACCGTCAACACCGTAGGAGCCGACACGTGCGGGTGACCGTGAGCCCGCGCCACCAGCGTACGAGGAAGGAGTGCATGGACGTCTACGAGGCGGTGCTGACCCGCCGCGCGGTTCGCCGGTTCAGCGGGCGGCCGGTGCGGAAGGAGGTCCTGGCCAGGGTGCTCGCAGCGGCGGCCCGGGCGCCGTCGGGCGCGAACCTGCAGCCGTGGCACGTCTACGTGCTGACCGGTGCCCCGCTGGCCGAGCTCAAGAAGCGCACCACCGAGCGGGTCGCCGCAGGCGATGCCGGCGACGAGCGGGAGTACGAGATGTACCCGCCCGAACTGGGGGCGCCGTACCGTGAGCGCAGGTCCGCCGCGGCCGCGCAACGATACGCCGCGCTCGGCATCCGGCGCGACGACAGGGCCGCACGCGGGAGAGCCGTGGCGGCGAACTGGGCGTGCTTCGGCGCCCCGGCCGCGTTGCTCTGCTACATCGACCGAGGCATGGGCCGCCCGCAGTGGGCCGACCTCGGCATCTACCTGCAGACCGTCATGCTGCTGTTGCGCGCCGAGGGCCTGCACAGCTGCCCGCAGATGGCGTGGTCGGTCTACCGGACGACGGTCGCGGAGGTCGTCGAGCCGCCGGACCGGCTCGTCCTGTTCTGCGGCATGTCCATCGGGTACGCCGACCCGGGCGCCACCGGCGACCGCATCGGGCGTGCCCCGCTCGCCGAGACGGTCACCTACCTGGACGGGTGAGTGCTCGCGTGCTTCACTCACGCCATGAAGCCGAACCGCTCCATCCCGGTCCCGACGGTGGTGCCCGTGCTGACGTATCCGGACGTGGGGCAGGCGGTCGCATGGCTGGGCGCGGCGTTCGGCTTCGTCGAGCGCGTGCGGATCGGCGAGAACCACCGTGCCCAGATGCGAGTCGGCGACGGCGGCGCGGTGATCGCGGCCGACGTCCGCGGCGACCGGGTGCCGCCGCGCGCCGGCGAGGCGACCCACGCGGTGCTGGTGCGGGTGGAGGACGCCCGGGCGCACTGCGAGCGGGCGAGGGCGAACGGCGCCCGCATCCTGATGGAGCCGACCGACTTCGAGTACGGCGAACGCCAGTACGCCGCCGAGGACTTCGCCGGCCACCGGTGGACGTTCTCGGAGACGCTCGCCGACGTCGCCCCGGAGGAGTGGGGCGGCGAGCTGCTCGACCCCTGACCCGACCCATTGCTTGATCATGAAGATTCCGGGTCGCCATGACGACCCGCAATCTTCATGATCACGGGAAGTCGAGGTACAAGCCACTACCTCGAACGAACGCTGTGTCGTCCGCGTCGTTACGCAGTGATTGAACCGCGTTCACGACGCCTCCCCTCCGAGGTTACGATCGCGCATGTAGCGGGGTTTACATCTGGCGGTGCGTGCCTACGGCAGGTAGCGCATTAATGCAGGCGGGCGCCCCCTGGACTAGCGCCCAGGGGGCCAAGGGCTCAAGGTTGTTTCGTCAGTCGGTGGGGTGCCACCCACCGACTGACAACCTTGAGCGTTCCTCCCATCGCCGAACACTCCATCGCAATCATGGGATGACTCGGGCTGACCAGTAATGCGCCAGCGATGAGCCAGTACGCCACGATCTCGAGCGCATCCGCAACGATGGCCCTAATGACGTCCCTACGGGACGTCGCGGGGTTCAGCACCATCTGGTGCTCCGTGGTGACTGCCTACGATCAACTGCCGGATCACGGGGTGATCCAGCCTGGGCCAGTGGCAGCCCAGATCGCGGGGCGTCGAGTGACCAACCCGTCGCTAGCGCCCGGGCCGGTCGAGGAGTACCGGGGCAGGTGCCTCGTCCCTCGCGTTATTGTGCACTACTCGGGGTGCATGTGCATCTGCACGTGCATGCGAAAAATTTCGCCGTGTTGTTTGTCTTCATGGAAAATTGTCTACAATGCGCGGTCAAGGTTGTCAGAGCTCGGAGAGCAGGTGGTCGCGACGGGCGGCCAGGACCTCGAGCGGTGCGGTGGCGGACGGCGGCCCCGGGACGGCGGTACGCAGCCGGACGTGCACGGTGGCGTGCGGCTCGCCGGTGCGGGCGGCGACCTGGGCGACGAGCGCGTTGACCTCGCGGCGCAGCACGACGGCCTGCTCCCACGCCGCGGGCTCGGGACCGGCGGCGTCCGGGTCGGGTGCCGGTGAACCGGTCCTGCGCCGCAGCTCCTGGTCGCGCTTGGACAGCAGCATCGCGGTCTGCTCCGGCGACAGCAGCCCGGGCAGGCCGAGGAACTCCTCGTCGTCCTCGGACAGCTCCAGCGCCTCCGCGGTCACCGCGCGGCCGCGGTGCAGCACGTGGGCGAACTCCGCCTCGGCGTCGAGTGCCTCGTACTCGTCGCCCGCCTCCGTGCGCTCCGGGGGCGGCAGCGGGTCGAGGTCGTCGCTGCTCGGCTCGGGCGGCGGCAGCACGTGGTTGCGCTCGTTCTCCAGCTCCGCGGCCAGGGCGAGCAGCGGCCGCACGGCCGGCAGGAACACGGTCGCGCTCTCGCCCGGGCGCCGCGCACGCACCACGCGGCCGACCGCCTGGGCGAAGAACAGCGGCGTCCGGTACGACGTCATCCACGCCAGGCACGCCGCCCGCGGGATGTCGACGCCCTCGCTGATCATCCGCACGCACACGACGATGCGTTGCCGGCTCGTGGCGAACTCCCTGATCCGCTGGTTCGCCTTGGCGTCGTCGGAGAGCACCAGCTCGGGCTTCTCGCCGGTGACCGTCTCGACGATCTTCGCGTAGGCGCGGGCGTGCTCCTGGTCGGATGCCAGCACCAGCCCGGCCGCGTCCGGCATGCCGTGCTCACGCAGCTGCGTGATGCGCTCGTCCATCGCCGCGATGACGTGCGGCACCCACCGCCCCCGCGGGTTGAGCGCGGTACGCCACGCCGCCTCCTCGGTGCGCTTCGTGCCGGCCTCGGTGAGCGACGCCGCCACGACCTCGCCGGCGCTGTTGCGCCACCGCGAGACACCGGTGTACGCGGCGAACACGACCGGGCGCACGACGCCGTCGGCGAGCGCCTCGCGGTAGCCGTAGGCGAAGTCGGCGGCGCTCGCGAGCGCGCCGTCGCCGTCCTCCTCGTACCGGACGAACGGGATGCGCTCGTCGACCCTGGTGCGGAACGGCGTGCCGGTGAGGGCCAGCCTGCGCACCGCCGGGTCGAACGCCTCGGCCACGGCGTCGCCCCAGGACAGCCCGTCGCCCGCGTGGTGGATCTCGTCCAGGATCACCAGGCTGCGCTTGCTGTCGGTGCGTGCCCGGTGCAGCATCGGCGCCGACGCCACCTGCGCGTACGTCGTCACGTAGCCCTGGGTGTCGGCGCGCACCGGGCCGACGGCGTTGGACAGCGTCGGGTCGAGCACGACGCCCGCGCCGGCCGCCGCGTCGGCCCACTGCGTGCGCAGGTGGTCGGTCGGGCAGACCACGATGACGCGGTCGACGCGCCGCTCGGTGAGCAGCCGGGTGGCGAGGGTCAGCGCGAACGCCGTCTTGCCCGCACCCGGCGTCGCCGTGACCAGGAAGTCCTTGCCGGCACTGGCGGCGTAGGCGTCCAGCGCCGCCGCCTGCCACTGGCGGAGGGGGCGCCGGCCCGTGCGGGAGCTGGTGGCGGCGGTCTCGAGCACGTGCGGCGCGGTCCTGTTCAGTTCGGCTTCGGGGCACCTCCGAGCCTAGGGGTTGGGTCTGACGGGACCGGACGACACCCCGGGGAATTTATCGGCACCGATTTTCATTAAGGAGACATCACGAGAAGGAGGCAGTGATGAAGGTACGTTCATCGCTTCGCTCGCAGAAGCAGCGCGACGGCTCGATCGTCGTCCGCAGGGGACGCAAGACCTACGTGATCAACAAGCGGACGCCGAGGGTCAAGGCCCGGCAGGGCTGACCAACCGGCGTCTCTCGAACCGGGCGACGTCCTGAGCGTCCGCCCACAGGGCAGCGGTGTCGGCGGCACGCAGCGGGTGAAAGAGATCCAGCGCCACTCGCAGCGTGTCGCCGCTCCGTTGCGTCCGCCATGTCGCCACCGCCACGCCGTCGACGGTCACCGTCGCCCGGATGACGCCGCCGCCGGGCGCCACGTCCGCGCCGTGGGCGCCGACGGCGAACGTCCGGTCCCGCCAGCCGAGCAGGTACGGGTCGAACGCCGGCAGCAGGCGCGGCCCGACCGGCTCCGGAGTGTCCGGACGGGCGACGTCCAGCAGTCCGCCGCCGAGCTCGGTGACGCCGTCCGCGATCGACGCCAGGCCGGCCCGGACGTCGCGCAGCGGCAGTCCCGACCAGGTGGCGAGATCGTCCTCGGTCGCCGGGCCGTGTGCCCGCAGGTAGCGGCGGGCGAGCTCCGCCAGCGCGCCGGCCCGGTCGACCGGCGCTCGCGCCTGGGCCGGCCAGGGAACGTACGCAGGACCGCCGGCGGCGTCCACCCCGAGTACGCAGACGCGGCGCCGGGCCGCGAGCGCGATCAGGTGCACCGGCGCCTGCCCGTCCGCCGGGATGCCCGCCTTCGCCAGCCGGCGGACGATGTCCGGCCGGCTCACCGGCACGCCGCCCGCGACGGCGTCCTCGATCACGGCGACGGCGTCGTCGGCGGCGTCCGCGACACCGAGCTGGCGGAGCCGCCGTTCGCCGCCGATCGCCCCGCGTTCGGCCGTGAGCGTGTGCAGCGGGCCCAGGTCCTCGACCGCCACCAGGTGCAGCGTGCCGCGCATGAGCCAGGTGATCACGACCGTCCCGTGCCTGCGCGCGTCCACCACGTCGGTCAATGTCAACGCCGGCGCGCGGGCGCGCAACGCGAGTGCGGCGGCGTGCTGGTCCTGCGCCTGTACCGCGAGCAGGTCGCGCACGAGCGCACCCACCGTCGCGGCCGAGGGCCGGTGCAGCCGCTGCGCGACCAGCCTGCGGCGGCGCAGGTCGGGGGCGGACGGTGGCCGGGGCACGGGTCCATCATCGAACACAGGACCTTGGTCCGTGTTTGATCGGCGCCGTGTCGGCCAAGATATTGGGTGTTCGGTCGGGGCCGAAGCGGGGTCGAGATCTCGTCGCGTGTCTGGTTGCGAAGCGGGTCAAGCGTCGACGAGCCCGATCCTGGAAACCGTGCGACACGTATTGGGGATGTGGGAGCACGGAGCGGCGGGCGGAGTCGGTGAGCTTGGGGCAGCGACTCCGCCCCTAGCCGCCTACAGGCGCGGCCGCTGCTCGGCCGCCCCCCGCACGTAGTCCTCCCGGGCCCTCCGCGTCGAGTCCAGCCCGGACGTCTCGGCGATCGGCACGTCCCACCAGGCACCGGACCCGCTGAACCGTCCCTGCGGGTCGACCTCGACGTGGACGACGGTGGTGTGCGGGTTGGCCTTCGCCTTCTCGAGGGCGGCGCGCAGCTCGCCGGTGGTGGTGGCGTCGATCGCCTCGACGCCGAGGCTGCGCGCGTTCGCGGTGAGATCCATCGGCACGTCGCGCTCGCCGAGCCGGCCGTCCGCCTCGCGGAACCTGACCTTTGTGCCGAAGCCCTGCGTCCCGGACGCCTGCGACAGCGCGCCGATCGAGCCGTAGCCGCGGTTGTTCACCAGCACCACGACGATCTTGTGGTCCTCCTGCAGGGTGGTGACGATGTCGGCGGACAGCATCAGCCACGAGCCGTCGCCGATCAGCGCGAACACCTCGCGGGACGGGTCGGCGAGCTTCGCGCCGAGCGCACCCGCGATCTCGAAGCCCATGCAGGAGTAGCCGTACTCCATCTGGTAGCTCTTCGGGTCGCGGGACTGCCACAGCCGGTGCAGCTCGCCCGGCATGCTGCCGGCGGCGTTGACGACGACGTCACGCGGCCCGGCGGCGGCGTTCACCGCCCCGATGACCTCGGCCTGCGTCGGCCGGGAGTTGTCGCCGGGCGCGACCGCGGCGGCGACGTCGCGGCGCCAGCCCTCGCCCGCGCGCTCGATCTCCGTGCGGTACCGGGCGTCGGTGGCGTACCCGTCGAGTGCGGACGCCAGCGCGCGCAGGCTCTCCCTGGCGTCTCCGGTGACCGCGACGGCGGACTCCTTCAGCGCGTCGAGCTCCGCCACGTTGAGGTTGACGAACCTGACGTCGTCGCGCTTGAACAGGGTGTTGGAGCCGGTGGTGAAGTCGGTGTAGCGGGTGCCGACGCCGAGCACAACGTCCGCCTCGGCGGCGAACCGGTTCGCCCACTCCGTGCCGCTGACGCCGATCGCGCCGAGCGAGAGCGGGTGGTCGCACGGCAGCGATCCCTTGCCCGCCTGCGTCTCGCCCACGGGGATGCCGGTCGCCTCGACGAACGCGCGCAGCTCCTCGGTCGCCTCGGCGTAGATGACGCCGCCGCCGGCGATCAGCAGCGGGCGCCGCGCGCCGGCGATCACCCGGCGCGCGTGGTCGAGGACGTGCGTGTCGGCGCGCAGCCTCGGGATCTCCCACACCCGCTGCCGGAACAGCTCGGCGGGGAAGTCGGCCGCCTCGGCCTGGACGTCCTGCGGCAGCGCGATCGTCGCGGCGCCGGTGTCTGCGGGACTGGTGAGCACGCGCATCGCCGCCAGCAACGCGGCGGGCAGCTGCTCGGGCCGGTTGACCCGGTCCCAGTACCTGGACACGGGCTTGAAGGCGTCGTTCACCGAGATGTCCTCGGAGGACGGGGACTCGAGCTGCTGCAGGACGGCGCCGGCACGCCTGGTGGCGAAGATGTCGCCGGGGAGCAGCAGCACGGGCAGCCGGTTGATCGTCGCGAGCGCCGCGCCGGTGACCATGTTGGTCGCCCCTGGGCCGATCGAGCTGGTGCACGCGTACGTGCCCATCCGGTTGCGCATCTTGGCGTAGCCGGAGGCCATGTGCACCATGGCCTGCTCGTTGCGCACGGGGATGTAGCGGAACTCGTCCTGGTACTCGAGCAGCGCCTGGCCGATGCCCGCGAGGTTGCCGTGGCCGAAGATCCCGAAGGCACCGGCGAAGAACGGCGTCGGCTCGGCACCGTCCCTGGTGACCCGTTGCGCGGCCAGGAACCGCACCAGCGCCTGCGAGGTGGTCAGCCGGACAGTCCGAGACGCCATCGCTGGTCCTCCTCTTGCGCCGTCCCGAGCCATGTAAACCATGCTAGGGGTCCCTTTACACGGGGCAGGACCCATGTAAAGGGACCTCCAGCCGGGTAAGGCGACCTCCGTCCGCCACGTGGGTACCTGGTGCCAGGTCAGCCGGGTCAGCCCCGCGCGATCGGGGCGGTGATGTTCTCCTCCGGGATGCCGAACCCGTCCACGAGCAGCCGGGCGTGCGGCCGCAGCTCGGCACAGAGCGCGTCGACGTTCGCGATCACGGCCTTCGCGCGCTCGGGTGAGAGCCGCCCGTGCTCGAGGAACCACGCCCGGTCGCGCTCGATCCGCGACAGCGCGTGCAGCCCGCACAGCTTGGCCAGCAACGGCTGCAGCGACTCGTCGGCCCGCTCGACCGCGGTCACGAACGCCTCGAGCACCATCCGTTCGACGTGCACGCGCGCCGCCAGCAGGACGTGGTCCTGCGCGTCGTTGAACACCTCGAACGCGTCCCGCCCGGCGTCGACGCCCTTCTTCAGCCGGCGGGCGAGGGTCGCGATCACGTGCTGCTCGCGCCAGGTGAACAGCTCCAGGTGGTACCTGCGGTCGCGCAGGTCGCGATCGGTCCCCGGCAGGGCGTCGATGAGCCGCTGGGTGAGCGCGCGCGCTGCCGTCGCCTCCAGCAGGGTCTCGATCACCTGGCCGGTCACGTACCGCACCATGCCGCGGGTGTCGAGCGCACCGAAGTCGTCCCGGTAGTTGGTCAGCAGCCCCTTCGCCACGAGCTGCAGGAGCACGGTGTTGTCGCCCTCGAACGTGGTGAACACGTCGGTGTCGGCCTTGAGCCCGGGGATCTGGTTCACGGACAGGTAGCCCGCGCCGCCGCACGCCTCGCGGCAGGCCTGGATCGTCTCGGACGCGTGCCAGGTGCCGAGCGCCTTGATGCCGGCGGCGTTCGACTCCAGCTGCCGCTGGTCGTGGTCGGAGCGGTCCGGCCGGGACAGCACGCCGGCGAGCTCGGCGACCAGCTCCTCCTGGGCGAACTGGAACGCGTACGTCGTCGCGAGGGCGGGCAGCAGCCGGCGCTGGTGCGCCCGGTAGTCGAGCAGGGTCACCTCGGTGCCGTCGGGCGCGGCGAACTGCCGCCGCCGTTCGCCGTACCGGACGGCGATGGCCAGGGCCAACTGCGTCGCGTTGGCCGCGCCGCCCGCGACGCTGATCCGGCCCTGCACGAGCGTGCCGAGCATGGTGAAGAACCGGCGGCTCTTGCTCTCGATGAGGCTGGTGTACGTACCGTCCGCCGCGACGTCGGCGTACCGGTTCAGCAGCGCGGTGCGCGGTACGCGCACGTGGTCGAACCGGATGCGCCCGTTGTCGACGCCGTTGAGCCCGGCCTTGCGGCCGCAGTCCTCGATGCCGACGCCGTCGCACACGGTGCCGTCCGGCGTCCGGATCGGGACGAGGAACGCGTGCACGCCGTGGTCCTCGCCGCGCGTGCTCAGCTGCGCGAACACCACCGCCATCCGGCCGTCCCTGGCGGCGTTGCCGATGTAGTCCTTGCGCGCGGAGTCGGTGGGCGTGTGCACCACGAACTCCTCGGTGTCCGGGTCGTAGGTCGCCGTCGTCTCCAGCGACTGCACGTCCGAGCCGTGCCCGGTCTCGGTCATCGCGAAGCAGCCGGGCAACTCCAGCGAGATGATCCGCGGCAGGTACTCCTCGTGGTGCGGCCGGGTGCCGAGCAGCAGGACGGCACCGCCGAACAACCCCCATTGCACGCCCGCCTTCACCAGCAGCGACAGGTCGGCGTACGCCATCACGCCGAAGCCGATGATCCAGCCGCCGAGGTCGCCGCCGCCGCCGTACTCGCTGGGGAAGCCGAGTGCCGGGCCGGGCGTCTTCGCGAGGGCGCGTGCCTGGTCACTGACCCGGGCCCGGTGCGTCTCGGTGTCCAGCCCGAGCACCGGCCGGAACTCCGGCAAGCGCACCTGCTCCCTGGTCAGCTCGCGGACGTACCCCCAGCGCCCGTCGAGGAAGCGACGGAGCGCATCCGCCGATACGTCGGCAGTCACGGTGGCATCCCTTCTGTCGCAGACCGGTCGTGTACTGTCTGTCGCGCGCTCTTGACGGTACGGTACGGGGCAGTCGGCAATGGGAGGGATCCATGTCCGCGTCCGTCCGACGTGCCGTCGTCGTCGGCGGCAACCGGATACCGTTCGCCCGCGCGAACGGCCCGTATGCGCACGCCTCCAACCAGGACATGCTCACGGCGGCCCTCGACGGGCTGGTCGCGAGGTTCGGGCTGCAGGGCGAGCGCCTCGGCGAGGTCGTCGCCGGCGCGGTGCTCAAGCACAGCCGGGACTTCAACCTCACTCGGGAGTCGGTGCTCGGCAGCCACCTCTCGCCCGAGACGCCCGCGTACGACGTGCAGCAGGCGTGCGGCACCGGGCTGGAGGCGACAGCGCTCGTCGCGAACAAGATCGCGCTCGGGCAGATCGAGTGCGGCGTCGCCGGCGGCGTCGACACCGTGAGCGACGCGCCGATCGCGGTCAACGAGGACTTCCGCAGGCTGTTGCTCGACGCCAACCGCGCGAAGACGTTCGGCCGGCGGCTCGCCGCGTTCAGCCGCCTCCGGCCACGGCAGATCGTGCCCGAGACCCCGCGCAACTCCGAGCCGCGCACCGGCCTGTCCATGGGTGAGCACGCGGCCATCACGGCCAAGGAGTGGGGGATCGGCCGCGAGGAGCAGGACGAGCTCGCCGTCGCGAGCCACCGCAACCTGGCGGCGGCGTACGAGCGCGGCTTCTTCGACGACCTCGTCACCTCGTACCTCGGGACGCACCGCGACGGCATCCTGCGCCCGGACGCGAGCATGGACTCCCTCGCCAGGCTGCAGCCGGTCTTCGGCAAGGGCGAGGGCGCGACCATGACCGCGGGCAACTCCACGCCGCTGTCCGACGGCGCGTCCACCGTGCTGCTCGCCAGCGAGGAGTGGGCGAGGCAGCGCCGGCTGCCGGTGCAGGCGCACGTCGTCGACGTCGAGACCGCCGCCGTCGACTACGTGCACGGCGGCGAGGGCCTGCTCATGGCGCCGGTGTACGCCGTGCCGCGGCTGCTGCGCCGCAACGGGCTGACGCTGCAGGACTTCGACTGCTACGAGATCCACGAGGCGTTCGCGTCCACCGTGCTCGCGACGTTGCGGGCGTGGGAGGACCCGTCGTTCGCCAAGGACCGGCTCGGCCTCGACGCGCCGCTCGGCCCGATCGACCGGAGCAGGCTGAACGTCGTCGGCTCGTCGCTGGCCACCGGCCACCCGTTCGCGGCGACCGGGGGCCGCATCGTCGCGACGCTCGCGAAGCTGCTCGCGGAACGGGGTTCCGGACGCGGGCTCGTCTCCATCTGTGCCGCAGGGGGGCTGGGGGTTGCCGCGATCCTGGAGGCTGCGTAGGCAATGCCGATAGCTGAGAAGCTGATCGACTCGCCCGTCGGGCGCCGCGTCACCAAGGCGCTCGGCCTGGCCGAGCCGGTGCCGCTGCGGCGCTGGCGCCCCGACGAACCGCTGCTCGACGGCCCGGTGCTCGTCGGCCACGCCGAGGGCGGGCGCCTGGTGCCGTTCGTCACCGAGGTGATGACCACCGCTGGGGTGGAGGTGACGTCCGTCGACGACGGCGAGAACCGTTATGCCGCCCTGGTTTTCGACGCCACCGGCGTGGTCGACGTACGCGGCCTCTCGACGCTGCACGCGTTCTACCACGAGACCATCCGCAGGCTGCGGCCGAGCGGGCGCGTGCTGGTGCTCGGACGCACGCCGGAACAGTGCGCCGACCCGGCGCAGGCGGCCGCGCAGCGCGCCCTCGACGGGTTCGTCCGCTCCGTCGGCAAGGAGGCGCGGGCGGGCGCGACCGCGAACCTCGTCTACCTCGCCTCCGGTGCCGAGGAGGCCGTGGGGACGACGCTGCGGTTCTTCCTGTCCGGGCGGTCGGCGTACGTGGACGGGCAGGTCGTGCGGGTCGCCCCCGCGAAGGTGCTCGAGCCGCGGCACACCGACCGGCCGCTGGGCGGCCGCGTCGCACTCGTGACCGGCGCCGCGCGCGGCCTCGGCGCCGCGATCGCGTCGACCCTCGCGCGTGCCGGGGCGCTGCCGGTCCTCCTCGACGTCCCCGCGCAGGGCGAGCGGCTGACGGCGACCGCGAACGGGATGGGCGGCGTCGCACTGCAGCTCGACATCACCGCGCCGGACGCGCCGCTGCGGGTCGTGCGGTACCTGCAGGAGCGCTACGGCGGCGTCGACGTGGTCGTGCACAACGCAGGTATTACCCGCGACAAGCTGCTCGCGAACATGGACCCGCAGCGGTGGCAGTCGGTCCTGGCCGTCAACCTCGACGCGCAGCTGCGGATCAACGCCGCCATGCTGGACACCGGGGTGCTGCGCTCGTTCGGCCGGGTGGTCTGCGTCTCGTCGCAGAGCGGCATCGCCGGCAACCGCGGGCAGACGAACTACGCGGCGAGCAAGGCGGGCATCATCGGGATGGTCGGTGCGCTCGCGCCGATCCTCGCCGAGCGCGGCAGCACGGCCAACGCCGTCGCGCCGGGCTTCATCGAGACCGAGATGACCGCCTCGATGCCGACCGCGACCCGGGAGATGGGCCGCAGGATCAACAGCCTGGGCCAGGGCGGCCTGCCCGTGGACGTCGCCGAGACCGTACTGTGGCTGGCACATCCCGGTAGCGGGGGCGTGAACGGGCAGACCGTACGGGTGTGCGGGCAGAGCATGCTCGGGGCGTGAGGAGTCGTCATGACCGCAGGGTCCTTTTCCGCCACCATCGCGAGCCCGGCCGTCGTCGAGCTGCCGGAGATACCGCGCCTGCCCCGGCTGTACGCCAAGGGCGTCGTGTCGGGGATCGGCAAGAAGGGCGACCGGCTGCCGGACCGTGAGCTCGTCGCCGGGGCGCAGGTGGACGGTGACCGGCTCGCGGCGTACGACCGCGTGTGCGGGTTCCGGTTCGGCGACGACGTGCCGGCGACGTACCCGCACGTGCTCGCCTTCCCGCTGCAGGTCGCGCAGATGGCCGAGCGCGCGTTCCCGCTGCCACTGGCCGGGCTGGTGCACATCCGCAACAGCCTCGGCGTCTACCGCCCGATCCGGCTCGGCGCCGAGCTGAACCTGCGGGTGCACGCCGAGCGGCTCGGGCCGCATCCCAAGGGCGCGCAGGTCGACCTCGTGGCGTCGGCCGTGGCGGACGGCAGGACGCTGTGGCAGAGCCGGAGCACGTACCTCGCCAAGGGGAGGAAGGTCGCGCCCACGGCGGTCGACCACGTGACCGAGCCGCTGTGGTTCATGGAGCTGCGGATGCCGGAGCGGACCTCCGCCGTCTGGCGGCTGCCCCGCGACCTGGGGCGCAGGTATGCGCGGGTGTCCGGCGACGTGAACCCGATCCACATGGGCCGGCTGAGGGCCCGGATGTTCGGGTTCCGGCGGCCCATCGCGCACGGGATGTGGACCCAGGCGCACTGCCTCGCCGCGCTCGAGGGCCGGCTGCCCGACACGTACACGGTGGACGTCGAGTTCCACAAGCCCGTGTACCTGCCGTCCACGGTGGAGTTCGCCACCGCCGCCCACGACGACGGCTGGTCGTTCGGCGTACGCTCACCCGGCGGCGCCTCCCACCTGGTCGGGCGGCTGCGCGCGACCTGAACCGTGTCGATCCGGCGTCTCGCCGTTCGTCATCCCACCGGAGGTGAGCCCATGAGGTACATGCTGCTGCTGTGCGAGACCGACGAGATGGAGCGGGAGCTCGAGGCTCAGGGGCCCGAGGGCCGACAGCAGTCCCTCGACCGGGTCGTGGACTGGATGGAGCGGCACCGGGACAAGATCGTCCATCGCGGCGCGCGGCTCGCCCCGCCGCAGACCGCCACCACCCTCCGGCGCAAGGACGACGGCGAGCTCGTGGTCACCGACGGCCCGTTCGTGGAGACGGTGGAGTTCCTCGGCGGCTACGTCGAGGTCGACGTCGCCGACCTCGACGAGGCGATCCGCATGGTGCACGACTGGCCCGGCTGTCCCACGGTGGAGATCCGTCCGATCGCGCTCCAGGTCTGACCCGGCGTCGCGCCTCACCCGACGGACGGTGACTCCACACCCGTCCTGCACCGTGTCCGGTCCCCGTCGATCACGTGAACGTGATCGACGGGTCCCTCGCCCGCGCATGGTCGCGCCTCACGCGGGTAGCGCCGCGGCGTGCACCACGAACAGGACCACGTCCGCCGCGGCCACCGCGACCGCGCCGAGGAACGCGTACCGCCGCCAGCGCCGGCCCAGCGCCGGCAGCACCGCGCTCCCCGTGCTGAGCAGCACGCACGCGGCCAGCACCGTCCACTCCACCGTGCCCGGTGTGCCCGGTGGGCCGAGCAGCACGAGCACGGACGCGCCGACGAGCGGCAGCGCGAGCAGGGCCCTGGTGCGGCCGGCGCCCAGCCGGTGCGGCAGGCCGCGCACGCCGGTGCGGCGGTCGTCGTCGAGGTCGGGCAGCACGTTGGCCAGGTGCGCGCCGACGCCGAGCAGCGCCGCTGCGGCCACCGCCCACGGCGCGGGCCACGGGCGGCCGGGCAGGCCGAGGGTGACGAACGCCGGCAGCGAGCCGAAGCCGACGGCGTAGGGCAGCCACGACCAGGCGGTCCGCTTCACGCCGAGGTCGTAGCCCCACGCGGCCAGGACACCGAGGACATGCACGCCACCGGCGAGCAGTCCGGACGCCAGCGACAGCGGCACGCACGCGGCGACCGCGACGCCGGCGGCGACCGCCACCGTCCTGCGCCCCACCAGCCCGGCGACGATCGGCTTGCCCGAGCGCTCGACGGCACGGTCGCGTCCGGCGTCCACCGCGTCGTTGCACCAGCCGATGGACAGCTGCCCGGTGAGCACCGCCGCGCCGACGAGCACCGTGCCGGTGACGCCGCGTCCCGCCGCCGCCGCGACCACGGTCGTGAACGCCGTGACCGCGGCGGTGGGCAGCGGGTGGCAAGCGGCCACCAGTCCACGGAGCGTCACCGGATCAGCCTCGCACGTGCGCGGCCGGTGTCAGGCGTGGCGACGAGAACGTTTGAACCATGAGGGCCCGGTCGGCGTGGGAGAGGCTGTGGACATGAGCTCCGGCGGAGCACGGATCGCGAGCGTGCACGTCACGCTGCCGCCGAACAGGTACGGGCAGCGCGACGTCACCGAGAAGCTCGCGTCGATGGTGTTCGACGGCGACGAGGCGGGCCGGGGGATGATGGCGAAGTTCCACGCCAGCGCCGGCGTGCGCAACCGGCACCTGACCCTGCCGCTGGAACGCTACGGAGCCATCTCCGGGTTCGGCGAGGCGAACGACGCGTTCATCGAGGGCGCCCTGGACTACGGTGCGGAGGCCGTGGACGCCGCGCTCCGCGAGGCCGGGCTGCGGGCGGGCGACGTCGACCTGTTCGTGGCGACGTCGGTCACCGGCGTCGCCGTGCCGTCCGTGGACGCGCGGCTCGCCGGCGCGCTCGGCATGCGGCCGGACGTCAAGCGGCTGCCCATCTTCGGTCTCGGCTGCGTCGCGGGCGCCGCCGGTCTCGCCCGGCTGCACGACTACCTGCTCGCCTGGCCCGACCACGTCGCCGTCCTGCTCTCCGTCGAGCTGTGCTCGCTGACCTGGCAACGTACCGACCGGTCACCGGCCAACCTGGTCGCGAGTGCGCTGTTCGGCGACGGTGCCGCCGCCGTCGTGGCGTGCGGCGCCGCGCGCGACGGCGCGCCGGGGCCGCGCGTGGTCGCGACCCGCAGCCGGCTGTACCCGGACACCGAGCGGGTGATGGGCTGGGACGTCGGCGACTCCGGGTTCTCCGTCGTTCTCGGCGCGGACGTCCCCGACGTCGTCCGCCGCTACCTCGCCGACGACGTGCACGCGTTCCTCGGCGAGCACGGGCTCACGGCGTCCGACATCTCCACCTGGGTGTGCCACCCGGGCGGGCCGAAGGTGCTGGAGGCGGTGCAGGACGCGCTCGAACTGCCGCCGGACACCCTCGAGCTGACCTGGCGCTCGCTCGCCGACGTCGGCAACCTGTCGTCGGCGTCGGTGCTGTACGTGCTGCGCGACACGCTGCGCGACCGCCGCCCGCCCGCCGGCAGCCACGGCCTGCTCCTCGCGATGGGCCCGGGCTTCTGCGCCGAACTGGTACTGCTGCGATGGTGACCACGCTGCGTACGGTGCCCAGCACCACCTCGCCGTGGCGTCCCCCGGGCCATGTAAACCATGCTCGTGGTGGCTTTAC
>DASUWX010000006.1:0-4255 GCA_036378185.1 Streptosporangiales bacterium
GTCGACGCCGTCGGGAAGCGACCGCCACGGCGGCACCGGATCCGGCTGCTCGCCGGTCCACAGCCACTCCGCGACCTGCTCGTAGCCGGCCGTGCGGGCCAGCCGCAGCGCGTCCCGCCCGCGGTAGTACGGACGGTCGGCGCCGAGCGCGGTCACCGCCGACGCGAACGCGAGCTGCTGGCCCTCCTGCCGCTCCGGGTGCGCCCGCCGGCGCAGCCCCTCGATCTCGGCCGGGTCGAACAGGCTGCGCCGGCCGTCCGGGTGCCGCCGCCGGCGGAGCACGCCACGGCTCACGTACGAGTACAGCGTGGTCGGCTTCACGCCGAGCCGCTCGGCCGCCTCCGCGGCGTCGATCCACGTCTCCCCGTCGGCGGCCATGGCCTCTCCCTACATTGATTTTCGAATCAATATTGATCGACGTTGCGAGACATGTCAATCTCGGCACGACCGAAAGGGGTGAGTGGTGCCACAGATCCACTTCTTGGACGTGACGAACCGGGACGGCGTGCAGACGGCGCGCACCGGGCTGTCGAAGTTCGGCAAGACGATGGTGAACGCCTACCTGGGCCGCCTCGGGGTGGCGCAGTCCGAGATCGGTTTCCCGTTCCTGTTCCACGAGGTCCCGTACGTGCGGGCCCAGGTGGCCCTGGCCGAGGCCGGCGCGTTCGGTGACCTGAGGCTGTCCGGCTGGTGCCGTGGCGTGCCCGAGGACGTCGAGAAGGCGCTGCCGCTGGGGCTGGCGCACTACAACCTGTCGATCTCGACGTCGGACTACATGATCGAGAACAAGTTCCGCGGTCGGCTCGACCGCGCGGCGATCGTCCGGCAGATGACCGAGGCGGTCCGCCTGGCCAAGGCCGGCGGCGCGCGGACCGTCGGGGTCAACGCCGAGGACGGCTCCCGCACGGACGACGCGTTCCTGCTCGAGTTCGCGCTCGCCGCGAAGGAGGCCGGCGCCGACCGGGTCCGCTACTGCGACACGATCGGCGGCGACACGCCCGAGCGGATCCGGGAGCGGTTCGCGAAGCTGGCCACCGCGGTCGGCCTGCCCGTCGAGACGCACTGCCACAACGACCTCGGGCTGGCCGTGGCCAACTCGGTCTCCGGCGCGCTCGGCGACCTCGACGCGGGGCAGGACGCCTGGGTCAACACGTGCATCAACGGCATCGGCGAGCGGGCCGGCAACGCCGACCTGCTCTCGACGATCCTCGCGTTCCGGCACGGCTTCGGCCTCGCGGACCGGCTCGACGGCGACGGCGGCATCGGCGACCCGATCGACCTGTCCTGGGCGCGGCGGTTCGCGCTGTGGGCGAGCTACGCGCTCGGCCAGCCGCTGCCGCTGAACCAGGTCGGCGTCGGGCGCAACGCGTTCGCCCACGAGTCCGGCATCCACGCGGACGGCGCCCTGAAGGACCACGGCAACTACGAGCTCTACGACGAGCGGACGCTCGGCCCGTTCCCCGAGGACTGGCACGCCCGGCCCGGGCGCGTCGTGCTCACCGGCGAGTACGGCGGCAAGGCCGGCTTCCGGCACGTCGTCGACGGGCTAGGGCTGACCGTCGCCGGCGGCGAGGAGGACCTGGCGTTCCAGCTCGTCCAGCTCTGCAACGCGATGACGGGCCGGCCGCTCACCGACGACGAGCTGCGCCTGATCACCGCCTACCCGCGACAGCTGGCCCTGCTGTTCCCGGAGCACCTGCCGCAGGCTGGCGCCGCCTAACCGGCGGCGGTCGGCCGAACCGGCCAGCACACCTCGGTGGTGTGCGCCAGCAGGTCGTCCGCGTCACCGGTCGGCAGGTAGTACTCGCGGATCGGCCCCGGCGCGCCGGCCGCACGCTCGAGCACCCAGGTGCCCAGCGCCCCGTACGTCCGGTCGAGGTCGCCGAACGGCCCGTCGTGCACGGTCACGGCGACGTCCGCGGCGGGGATCTCGACGGCCGCGACGCGCTCCGGCAGCCAGGCGCGGTAGCCGACGGGCGCGGCCAGCGGGACGAACGCGACGAGGTCGCCCTCCTCGTCGGTGAAGAACTCGACCGGGAACAGCGCGCCGTCCGGCCCGGACCGCGCGAGCCCGGCGTCGCGCACGCACCGGTGCAGGACCGTGAACGCGTCCACCCACCAGGCCACCGCGTCGTCGCCGCGGACCCGTTCCGCGATCGCGACCGCCGGCGTCGCCGCGATCCGCCGGCGCTCGACGTGCGGCTCCTGCGGCCGTCTCTGCAGCAGCGTGCGCAGCGAGGCCACCGTCTCCTGCGTCTCCTGCAGCTGGCGCTCCATCCGCTGCAGGTGTGCGACCAGCGCCTGCTCGCGGGTCGCCCGGTCGGGGGCGCGCACGATCGTGCGCACGTCGTCGAGCGGCATGCCCAGGTCGCGCAGCCGCCGGATCATCTGCGCCACGCCGACCTGGCTGGGTGCGTAGAACCGGTACCCGGTGGCGGCGTCCACCTCCGCCGGCTCGAGCACGCCGACGTCGTGGTAGTGCCGCAGCGCCTTGACGCTCAGGTACGTCATGCGCGAGAAGTCGCCGATGCTCAGCCTCACCTGCATCGCCACACCGTCGACTCTCCCGTAACCGGAGGGTCAAGTCGATCACCGACGTAAGGTCGGGTCGTGGCAGCGAAGAAGCGGTGGAGCGACCTTGCCCCGGGGACGCGACGGCTGCTCGTCGTCGGCATCGCGGCGGAGACGGCGCTGAAGGCGGCGGCGCTCGTCGACCTGGCCCGCCGCCCCGCCGACGAGGTGCGCGGCTCGAAGCTGAGGTGGGCCGCGTTCGTGGCGCTGGTGAACGCGTTCGGCGCCGCGCCGGTCTCGTACTTCCTCTTCGGGCGCCGCCGCGGCTAGGTGTACTGCCCAGGCACGTTGGTTGAGGGCGTGCGACGACACGCTCTGAGGTTGTTGATCACGAAGGCCTCCTGTCGTGGAGTGGAGCTGTCTAGGAACCGCTCCGCGACCAGGAGGCCTTCGTGTCCCACGCTAACGCTGCACTGACGCCCCGTGCCCGGTTGAAGTTGGCCCGGTTGATCGTCGAGGACGGTTGGCCAGTCGCCCGGGCGGCAGAGCGTTTCGACGTCTCGTGGCCGACGGCGAAGCGCTGGGCTGACCGCTACCGGCAGATCGGCGCCGCCGGGATGGGCGACCGGTCGTCTCGACCGCATCGGCAGCCGACCAGAACGCCGGCGCGGCTGGTCCGCAAGATCGTGCACAAGCGGTGGAAGCACCGGCTCGGTCCGGTCGCGATCGGCGCCGAGCTGGGACTGCCGGCTTCGACCGTGCATGCCGTGCTGGTCCGCTGCCGGCTCAACCGGCTCTCTCACCTCGACCGGGCGACCGGTGAGCCGATCCGACGCTACGAGCACGCGGCGCCGGGCGACCTGTTGCATGTCGATGTCAAGAAGCTCGGCAATGTCCCCGACGGCGGCGGGTGGCGCTATGTCGGGCGCGCGCAAGGCCTGCGGCACCGCAGCATGACCGCCGGCAAGCCGAAGAACGCCCATTACCACCGCAAGATGGGGACCGCGTTCGTGCACACGGTGCTCGACGACCACAGCCGGGTCGCCTACGCCGAGATCCACGACGACGAGACCGCCGCGACCGCCACCGCGGTGCTGCGCAGGGCCGTGACCTGGTTCGCCGTCCGCGGAGTCAGCGTCGAACGCGTCCTCAGCGACAACGGCGCCTGCTACCGGGGCCACATCTGGCGCGATGCCTGCGCGGAGCTCGGCATCACCCCGAAGCGGACGAGACCCTACCGACCCCAGACCAACGGGAAGATCGAGCGCTTCCACCGGACCATGGCCGACGGCTGGGCCTTCAAGCGCTTCTACGCCACGGAGTCAGCGCGCCGAAAGGCCTTGCCAGGCTGGCTGCACGAGTACAACCATCACCGCCACCACACCGCGATCGGCAAGGCCCCGCCCATCAGCCGCTTGACCAACGTCGCTGGGCAGTACAGCTAGGCGCCCTCCGTCTCGCAGATGACCACGGGGATGTCGCGGTCGGTGTTGCGCTGGTACGCCGCGTACCCGCGGTAGGCGCGGACGACGGCGGGCCAGAGCGCGGCCTTCTCCTCGGGTGACGCGGTCCGGGCACGCATCGCGCGGGTGCGTCCCTCGACCGTGATCTCGACCCGCGGGTTGGCTACCAGGTTCTTGTACCAGTCGGGGTGCTGCTGGTGGCCACCCTTGGACGCGACCAGCACGACGCGGTCCTCCTCGCAGACCGGCGCGGCGAGCAGCGTCGAGCGCCGGCGGCCGGA
>DASUWX010000007.1:0-18651 GCA_036378185.1 Streptosporangiales bacterium
AGCGGAGCTGATGTTCATGACCACCACCGCCGGTCCGGCGCCGGTCGTCGAGGCCGCTCGTCCTGCCCTCGATGCGATCTGGGGGCGGCTGGCGGCGCACGCCGACGGCGCCTATGCGAACTTCCTCTCCTCCGCGACCGAGGAGGACGTCGCCGCGATCTATCCGCCCGAGACGTACCGGCGGCTCGCGGCGCTCAAGCGCCGGTACGACCCCGGGAATCTGTTCGCGCGCAACCACAACGTCCCTCCGCAGTAGCGGAATCGGGCACGCTTCCGTCGCGAGGCCGCGACACCGAGCTCGCCGCATCCCCCTCCTGGACGGGGCGGCCGGTCGGTGTCGCGCCTACGGGATGACCACGACGGGGCACTTGGCGTTTCGGGTGACCGCGGTGGCGACGGAGCCGAACAGCCCCTGCGAACGGTTCCCGCTGCCCCGGCTGCCGATGACCAGCAGCTGCGCCGTCCTGGACAGGGCGACGAGGCGTTCGGCGGGAGACCCGGCGAACGCATCGACCTCGATGTGGACATCGTGCCCGTCGGCGGCGTCCCGAGGACGGGCGTCCTCGATGATGCGGTTGGCCTGCTCCCGCAGCAGATCGATCTTGACCGGGTCCGTGCCGTGGAAGCCGGGACCCGCGCCGAGCGAGCGCACCTGCGCATGTGCCGGCTGACAGATCACGACGAGGAGACGTGCGTTGCGCTGCCGGGCCTCCTTGATGCCCCAGCTGACGATCGCGTGCGAGCGCTCGGACCCGTCGATGCCGACGACAATGGGTGCGTCATTCATGCGGTCTTCCTCGGCGTGTCGGCCCGGTCTGGAGGCTCGCCCCGCTGAGTACCGTCCCCGGGCAGGCGCTCACCTTCCCTCGAAGCTATTGAGCCGGGGCGGCCGGAGCCTCATCCGTTCCAGGTGAGACAGCAGCCTTCGCCGACGCACCCGGTTCACGCCTCGTTGCCCGCGATGGCCTCGGCGAGTTCGCGCTCGGCGTCGTCGGACAGCGAGGTCTTCGAGACCCTGCCGCCGAACGGGTTCATCGCCGACGCGAACTTGTCGTCGGTGATCGTCCACGCCCCCGGCAGCTCCTCGTTCAACTCGTCTCGGGACACCTGCAGAGTGCCGAGGGCGCGTCCTCGGCTCACCCGCGGAGGGTGAGCTGAAGGCGTCATCGGCCGACCGGCTCGCGACTACGGGGCACGCCGCTCGGCAGGGCGTGAGCAGCCCGGTCACGGCAACGCGATCCAGGCCCCCGGTTCTCGCGTGTCCCCGAGCCGAGACCGGACCCCTCACGCGACCAGTGTCGTGGGCGGCCGCCGAGGCGGCCTCACACGGCGAGGGTGACCGCGCCGAGCGCGTCGCGCTGCACCTCGCGCGGAACCCACGGCGTCGCTCTTCCCATCGGGTTCAGCCTGACGTAGCGTCGGACCTTCCGGGCTTTCGTCAGATTCTGCCTCCGCGGGGGGAGGCCTTGACCCACACACTGACCGATCCTCGGCTGATCGTGCCGCCCGTCCCGCCGCGGCACGTGACTCGTCCCCGGCTACTGTCGCAGCTCGATTCGACGACCGACGCACCGCTGCTCCTGCTCTCCGCCGGACCGGGATTCGGCAAGACCGTCCTGCTGAGCGACTGGGCGCTCGGGCACGAGCGGGCCGGACAGCACGGCTCCGCGATCGTCTGGTTGACGGTGACGCCGGCCGACGACGAGCCGGACCGGTTCTGGCGCTTGTTCCTCTCCGCCGTGCGTGGTCGGCACGAGACCCGCGGCAGCCCACTGTCCTCGGTGCTCGGCTGGGGGGCGGCAGGGCTGCTCGAGTCGATGTCTCCCCCGGGGGCTGCGCCTGAGACGCCGCTCGTCGTGATCGTCGACGACGCGCACGTGCTGAGCCACCCGGACATCCTCGACGGCCTGGACAGCATCGCCCGCGGGGGGTTCCCGCAGCTTCGACTCGTGCTCAGCGCGCGCTTCGATCCGCCGCTCCCGCTGCACCGCTACCGGCTCACGGGGGGCATGCGGGAGTTGCGAGCGGCCGATCTCGCGATGACCCCGGAGGAGACGAGAGCACTACTCACCGCGCACGGCGTGACGCTCCCTCTCGACGCGTTCGACCTCCTTGTCACCCGCACCGAGGGGTGGGTCGCCGGCATCCGGCTCTTCGCATTGAGGATGAGCGGAACGGAGCAGCCGACCGACTTCGTCGGCGAGTTCGCGCTCGACCGAGGCAGCGTCGGCGAGTACCTGATCAAGGAGGTCCTGTCTCAGCAGCCGCCGGCGGTGCGCCGGCTGTTGATCCAGACGGGTTTCCTCGACGAGGTCACCGGTCCGCTGGCGGACGCCGTCACCGGCCTGGAGGGATCCGCCGAGGTCCTCACCGAACTGGCCCGGTCCAACTCGTTCGTGATCCCCCTGGATCCCGCGCAGACACGCTTCCGCTATCACCAGCTGTTCGCCGAGATCCTCACGCACATGTCGCGGCAGCAGGCCCCGCGCCTGGTGACGTCGCTCTACCGCCGCGCGACGGACTGGTACGAAGCGCAGGGTGACCGCTGCGGGGCGCTCAGGTGGGCGGTCGCCGGCGCAGACGGACTGAAGGCGGCGGCACTGCTGGCTCGTGGCGGGGTGGCGCAGGCGTTCGCTCAGCGCCGCGAGCTCCCCGAGTCGGCCCCCGTGTTGACCCTGTTCGACCGGATCGGCGACGTCGACGGTCTGCGGGAGGCAGAGATCCGAACGGCCCGGCTGGCCATCGCGGCGATCGGCGCTCCGCCCGGCGCGGCCGATCGGCACGCCGAACTCCTGCCCGACGATCCGGAGCTCGCCGTCACGGCGCATCTCGCCCGGCTGATCCTTGCCGAGAAGGCCGGGGACGGCGAGGTGGTCGACTTGACGGCCGATCGGTTGCTCGACGCCGGGATGCGAAGGTGGCTGCGGGCGGTACCAGGACTCCGGGCGGCCGTGCTGCTCGCACGTGCTCGTGCCCACTTCTGGGACGGCCACTTCGGTGACGTCCCTCGCCTGCTTGAGCAGGCACGCGCCGCTGCCAGGTCAGATCAGGCCGGCGGAGTCGAGCTGGACGTCCTCGGCATGAGTGCGCTGGCGAATGTCTTCGGCTCCCGGATCCGGCACGCGGACGAGGTCGCCCGAGAGGCACTCGCGCTGCGACGAGCCGACGATTGCCTCGACTCGCCGCTGACACTCGAGATCGCGGCGGCACTGCGTGCCTTCACCGCGAGCGACCTCACGGAGATGACGCAGGCGGTGCGTCGTGCGGCGAGTGCGAGTGACATCGACTGGGAGCCTGCCGCCGGTGTGATGCTCACCATCGTCCGCGCAATCGGCCACCTCGCCTGCGGCCAGTTCAGCGAGGCCGGCATCGTCCTGCACGACGTTCCCCTGCTCGGTGGACGCGGGCCGCTGACACTCGCCGCCTACCGCGACATGCTGCTCGCGACCACGGAAACGGCCCTCGGACGGCCACTCAGCGCGCTGAACCTGCTGCGCCCCTACCAGAACACCGGCTTCGCCGCGCCCGTGGAGGTTCCGCGAGCACGCGCCTACCTGGCTCTCGGCGAAGCCGGCAAGGCACAGGACTGCATCCGCCGTCTGGTGACCGGCGACACGTCGACGGTGAGCCGCCACGTCCTCGTGGAGGCGCTGCTCTGCGATGCCGAGATCGCCCAGGAACAGGACGACGCGGCGCGGGCGGTCGAACTGGTCACGCGCGCCTGCGCGATAGCCGACCGCGTCATCGCACGCCCGTTCCTGCGGACCGCGGACCGGTTCGCGCACCTCCGGGCGCGGCATCCTGCGCTGGCCGGCCAATGGCCGCCGGCCACGGACACACCGGGCACGGTCGCCGTCGATGCCAGGACCATGGGTACGTCGCCGTCTCCCGAGGAGCTCACCGACCGGGAACACGCGGTGCTCCGGTTCCTGGCGACCGGCATGTCCACCGCGGAGATCGCCGGGGAGCTGTGTGTCTCGGTCAACACGGTCAAGACCCACCTGGCCGCGATCTACCGGAAGCTCGGGGCGCGTGGTCGCCGCGAGGCCGTACTGCGAGCGCGCGAGTACGAGATCCTCTGACGCGGGACGCGTGCGCGTGCCGTCACGTCGACGGCACCCGGACGACCTCGAGGAGTTCCAGCCCGAGTGAGTCGATCCGGTTGAGAGCACCGTAGAGAGCGGCCTGGTCGAGCTCGGCCGTGAGCGCTGTGTTCTCGTCCAACCGCTCGATGTCGAAGCCTTCGAAGGCCTGGCTGGTCAGCTCACCCAGCCCCCGGCCACCATCAGGCGGTACCGATGCCTGCACGACGCGCGACCCTTCCTCGTCCGTCCGACTCTTCGACGTGAGCCCCGCCATCGGCATCTCCCTCCGCGGCGCTTGTCCGCCCTCTCCGAAACTGTGACGCCGCCGGGTGAGGCGGGGGTCACCCTTCCCGGATGATGCTGCGCGACGCCGGCGGTACCGGCGATGATCGAGCCGGCTTCGGTGTGGCCGCGCCAGCGCCGCCCACTCCTCGACCGTGCCGCGACTGGAGCACGGCTACACGTCCCCTGGCGGACGAGCTGCGCCCTGTTCACAGCCTTCGGCGGCGGTCGTCGCCGACACGAGCGTCGCGAGCTCGCCGCCGGTGTCGGTGAGCTCGTAGTAGACCGCGCGACCGCTCCGCCGGCCGGCGACGACGCCCGCCTCCCGGAGCGCGGCGAGGTGGGCGGAGACGGTGCCGAGGGAGATGCCGAGCAGGCCGGCGAGTTGGGTGGGGGTCGCCGGGCTGCGCAGTTCGACGAGGATCCGGGCCCTGCCTCGCCCCAGGAGCCGGGCCACACCGCCGGTGACCTCCTGGGCCTGCGCCAACGCGCCCCGTGCCGGGTAGACGAGCGCGATTCGCGCCGGCGCCTCGCAGGTCCACTGCCCATTCAGACCGGTGTGCGGGACGAAGACGAGGCCGGTGTCGCCGATCATCCGGTCGGGGAACGTCTGCGTGGAGAACTGGATCACGTCGTGCCGGATCCACCGGACGCCGCGGGCCATCCCGTCCAGGGCGTGTCTCCAGCCGCTGACGGCGACCACGCCGGCACGGTGGCGGATGTCGCGCTCCATGATCGCTCGTCGCCGCGGCCAGTCCGGCTCGACGAAACGGGTCCAGCACCGGGCGAAGACCTCGGCCGCCCTCGCGGTGACCCCGCTCGCGTCGGCCCAGCCGATACCGTCGCTCCCCCAGGCGAACTTCTGCGCCTCGGCGAGCATCGCTCGTGCCTCCTGGTCCCCCACCGCGCTCATGGCCGTCAGCTCGTCGTCGAGGCGCGTGTTCATCCCGGTGGGCGGGATGGCCACGAAGTCGGGCAGGAACTTGGTCGCCGTGACGAGCCGCACCAGGCCGGCGGCGAACGCGTCCTCGTCCAGCCATCGGCCGAGCGTCTCGCTCTGCGGGCTCCCCGTCCGGTCGTCGAGCTCTCGCCGCAACCGGATGAGCCGGCTCAACGTCTCCGCGAGCGGGGAGAGGGCGAACCGGGTCGCGTGCAGCGCGTCCGGGCCCAGGCGGAGGAGTGTCACCTCCTCATTCTTACGACGACCACCGCAGGAATTCCATCGGCCGGGCGGACCCGCTGATGCTGTCCGCGTGACCGACACGACCAGCCCTGCCGCCCGCACATCCGTCCGCCACCTCCTGACCGGCCGGTTCGGCTGGTTCTTCGCCGGCCGAACGGTCGACCTGGCCGGCTCCTCGATGACCACCGTGGCTCTCGCGCTCGCGGTGCTCCGGGCCTCGGGTCGCCCGGGCGACCTCGGCATCGTCCTGACCGCCAACATGGTCCCCACCCTCGTGCTGCTGCTCGTGGGCGGCGCGGTCGCCGACCGCGTGAGCCGGCGGGTCCTGCTGATCGCGGCCAACACGGCGAGTGCGGCGACGATGGGCGCGATGGGGACGACCCTGATCACGGGCCACTACAGCCTCGTCCTGATCAGCGGCCTCTCACTGGTCAACGGCACCGTGAGCGCGTTCACGTCGCCGGCGCTGCGCGGCATCGTGCCCGAGCTCGTCGAGCGACAGGACCTCCAACGGGCCAACGCCCTGCTGTCCAGCGCCCGGAACACCGTGCGCATCGTCGCGCCCACGGTCGCCAGCGCGGTCGTGGCCACCGCCGGTGGCGGTTGGGCCCTGACGGTCGACGCACTCAGCTACGCCCTCGCCGCACTGGCATTCACCCGCATCCCGGAAGGGAGCCGGGCAACGGCGGCGAAACAGGCGTTGTGGCGCGACCTCGTCGAGGGCTGGTCCGTCTTCCGGTCGATGCGCTGGGTGGTGTTGATGACCGTCTCGTTCGCCCTCATCAACGCCTTCAACGTCGGCCCGTGGAACGTGCTGGGGCCGATGGTCGTGTCGGGACACAGCGGCGCACTGGGCTGGGGCACCGTGCTGTCCGTGCGCGCCGTCGGGCTCCTCGCCATGAGCGCGCTGGCGGTCCGGATCGTCCTGCGCCGCCCGCTGCGCGCCGGGCGCGTGTGGGGCACCCTCGCAGCGCTGCCACTGCTCGCGATCGGCCTGTCCGGGCAGGCCTGGGTCGTGGCCGTGGCCGCGTTCATCGGCGGGCTCGGCTTCACCGTGGCGGGCCTCACCTGGGAGACCGCGCTCCAGTCAGCGGTGCCCGCGGCGTCCCTGTCCCGTGTCGCGGCCTACGACGACCTGCTCTCCTACGTCGCGATCCCTCTCTCACAGGTCGCCGTGGGACCTCTCGCCCAGGCGTACGGCGCCGGCCCGGTCAGCATCGCCTGCGGCGTCGCGTACGTCGCCGCCAGCCTCTTCCCGCTCGCGAGCCGCGAACTGCGCAACGTCGGTTCGGAGGTGTGATGCAGCTCACTCTGACGCCGGAGGCGAGCGCTGGGTCAGGCTCGCGGACGTGACGCCTCACGAGCTCCCGTTCCGGTTCAATCGCGCATTCCTCGCGCTGTGGGTCTCGCAGTGGCTGTCCCAGCTGGGCACGAGTGTTTCCACGCTCGCGTACCCGTTGCTCGTGCTCGACCTGACCGGCTCTGCCGGGCGCGCCGGCACGGTCGCGAGCGTCCTCAGCGCGACGACCTTCCTGCTCCGGTTGCCCGCTGCCGGCCTGGTCGACCGGTACTCCTATCGCCGGCTGATGCTCGCTGCCGACCTCGTCCGCGCCGGCGCACTGGGCAGCCTGGCGACGGCGATCGCCGCCGGCGACGCGACGCTGCCGCATGTGCTCGCGGTCGTCGTGGCCGAGGGTGCGCTGGGCGTCGTCTTCGGGCCGGCCGAGTTCACGGCGGTCCGCCTCGTCGTCGCGGCTGCGCGCCGAGCCGATGCCGTGGGCCGGATGCAGTCCCGGACGGCGCTGGCCGGCCTGCTCGGTCCCGCCGCCGGTGGTGCGCTGTTCGCCGTCCATCCGGCGCTGCCGTTCGCCGCGGACGCGGTGTCGTACCTGCTGTCCTGGTGTCTCGTGTGGCGCACGCGACTGCCGCTCGCACCCGGCGGGAGACCACCGCGGGGTGCCATGTGCGAGCTCGTCGCCGGCATCCGTTGGCTCCGCTCGCAGCGGTTCCTGTGGGCCGCGGCGTGGTGGATCGCGGGGCAGACCGCGGTGTTCGGCTCGGTGGGTCTCGCGCTTCTCGTGCTGGCTCGCGCCCGCGGGGCGACGTCCGGTCAGATCGGCATCCTCTGCACGTTGAGCGCCACCGGCGCCGTCGTCGGCGCAGCCGCCACCCCGGCACTGCAGCGACTGTGGAGCCCCCGCGCCACGCTGCGTGCGGCGGCGTGGGCCGACACGGCTGCCACCGCCGCCTTGCTCCCGGTCAGGTCGCCGTACCTGATGGGCGCGATCGGCGCCGTGGCGTTCTTCCTGGTCCCCGCGAGCAACGCCGCACTGTTCGGCCTGGTCGCAACGACTGTGCCGGACGAACTGGCCGGCCGTGCCCAGGCCGCTGCCACCCAGGTGACCACGCTGCTCGCACCGATCGCGCCGGTCGCCATCGGGGCGATCGCGGACGCCCGGGACGCCTCGTTCGGCACGGCGACGTGCGCGCTCGCGTTCCTCGCCCTCGCGATCGTCGCATCGACGCCGCTGCTTCCCGAATGCCGGACACCTCCACCCGCTCAGCGTGGCGGTGTGTAGCGGCCGTCGATGGCCGTCCAGCCGCCGTCGACGAACAGTTGGGTACCGGTGACGAACGACGAGGCGTCGGAGGCGAGGTAGACCACCGCGCCGGCGAGCTCCTCCGGGCGGGCCCAGCGGCCGAGTGCGCTCTTGCTCGCGTAGGCCTCCGCCCACTCGGGGATCGCCCGGATCTGGCCGGTCAACGGGGTCTCGACGACTCCGGGCGCGACGGCGTTGAGGCGTACGCCGGACGGGCCGAGCTCGGCGGCGGCGGTGCGCAGCAACTGCACCAGACCGGCCTTCGTGGCGGCGTAGATGCTCTGCCCGGGTTCGACCGCGACGGAGCGGATCGAGCTGAACCCGATGATGCTGCCGCGGCCGCGCTCGGCCATGCCCTTGCCGAAGGCCCGGACGAGGTCGAAGGAGGCTCGGAGGTTCAGCGCCACGACCTTGTCGAACTCCTCGCCGGAATAGTCGAGCAGCCGCTTGCGGACGTTCACCGCCGCGGTGAAGACCAGCACGTCGACGTCGCCGAGTTCCTCCGCGGCGTGGGCGACGGCATCGCGGTCGAGCACGTCGAGCTCGTACGCCGTCAGGGCGCCGTCCGCGGACGCCGTCGCCTCGGCCGCGGCGAGGTCGCGGTCGGCGCAGACCACCCGCGCACCGTGGGCGGCGAGGGCGAGAGCGCTCTCCCTGCCGATGCCGCTGCCCGCGCCGACGACGACCGCCTTGCGGTCGTCGAGGCGGAACAGCCGGGCATAGGACCCGAACGCCTCGGCGGACGACCGGCTGGTCGGCTGGACGGTCATGCTCGCGTCCTGTCCAGGCTCGGGCGGATGACCGCCATCCGGGTCACGGTGAGCTCCTCGATCGCGAACCGCGGCCCCTCGCGGCCGGCTCCGGAGTCCTTGACCCCGCCGTACGGCATCACGTCGCTTCGGAAGCCGGGTACCTCGTTGACGACGACGCCGCCCACGTCCAGCCGGTCGACTGCGGCGAACGCCGTGTCGAGCGAAGCCGTGTAGACGCTGGCGTGCAGGCCGTACCGCGAGTCGTTCACGACGTCGAACGCCGTCTCGACGTCCGGGACCGAACGCACGGCCACGACCGGCCCGAAGATCTCCTCGTCCCACGCGGGCACTCCCGGCGGGACGTCGAGGAGAACGGTCGGCTCGACGACACCGTCGCGCACCTGCCCGCCGGTGACCAGACGCGCGCCCTTGGCCGTCGCGCCGTCGATCCAGGTCTTCACCCGTTCGGCCGAATGCCCGTCGATGAGCGCCGACACGCGGGTGGCGGCGTCGCGCGGGTCGCCGACGACGACCTGTGCCATCCGGTCGCTGAGCCTGGCCAGGAACTCCTCGCGTACCGACTCGACGACCACGACGCGCTGCACGCTGATGCACGCCTGGCCCGAGGCGTAGTAGCCGCCGCGTACGACGGCGTCCGCGGCCGCGTCGAGATCGGCGTCCGCCGCGACGACGAGAGCGGCATTGGAACCCAGCTCGAGCAGTACCTTGGTCGGAGCGGCGTCGCGCGCGATCCGGTGCCCGACGGCGGCCGAGCCGGTGAACGACACGGCGCCGATCCGTCGGTCGGTGGTGAGGGCCACGCCCACGTCCACGCCGCCGGTGACCAGTTGGACGGCTGCCCGCGGGCCGCCGGCCCCGGCCAGCGCCTCGCGCACGAGGTGAACCAGCCACAGGGTCGCCAACGGTGTCTGCGGCGCCGGCTTCGCGACGACCGGGCAACCGGCGGCGAGCGCGGGGGCGATCTTGTGCGACGCCAGCAGCAGCGGGTAGTTGAACCCCGCGATACCCACGACGACGCCGATCGGCTTGCGCACCCAGAAGCCCATCAGGCCCTCGCCGCTCGGCAGCAGGTCGAGCGGCACGGTCTCGCCGTGCAGCCGCGCGACCTCCTCCGCGGCGGTGTGCAGCGTCAGCAGCGTGCGGTCCACCTCGACGCGGCAGTCGACGAGCGGCTTGCCCGTCTCCAGCACGAGCAGCCGCACGAAGCCGTCGCGCTCCGCCGCGACCGCGTCGTGCGCGGCAAGGAGAGCGTTGCGGCGGACGTGGGAGGGCAACCGGCCGACCGCCTCGCGCACCGCGAGGGCCTCGTCGACCGCGCGCCGCGCCGCGGCGACGTCGCCGACCGGGGCGTCGCCCACCACCGAGCCGTCGTACGGGAACACGACCTGCTGGACACCTTCGGCGGGCTCCCATGCGTCGCCGATCGGCAGCCCGTCGGGAAACGCGGTCTTGACGTCGCTCACGTCTCGTCCTTTCTGCTCGTGGCATCGGGGCCGGGCCCGCCCAGGAGATCGGCGGGGGTCGCCCCGGCGAGCGCCTTCTCGAGCGTGGGAATGGCTGCGAGGAGGCGCTTCGTGTAGGGGTGTCGCGGCTCGTCGTACACCTGGTCGACCGGGCCGAGCTCGACGATGCGGCCCTGGCTCATCACCGCGACGCGGTCGCACACGTGGCGGATGACCGAGAGGTCGTGGGACACGAACAGCAGAGTGAGCGACCGCTCGTCGACCAGGTCGGCGATGAGGTTGAGCACCTGGGCGCGCACCGAGACGTCGAGTGCGCTGACCGGCTCGTCGGCCACGATGATCTGCGGCTCCGGCGCGAGCGCGCGGGCGATGGAGATGCGTTGCCGTTGGCCTCCGGAGAACTGGTGGGGGTAGCGCTCGACCGCGTCGGCGGGTATCCCGACCGACGCCAGCAACCCGGCGATCGTCTCGCGGGAGTCGCGGCGGCCCTGGGCGACGAGCGGCTCGGCGACGATGTCGCCGACCTTCATCCGCGGGTCGAGCGAGCTCATCGGGTCCTGGAAGACCAGCTGCAGCCGCTCGCGCAGGAAGCCCAGCCTGCGTTCGGGCAGGCGGGTGATGTCCGTGCCCTGGACGAGCACTCTGCCGCTGGTTGCACGGTCGAGCCCGGCGATGATCCGCAGCAGGGTCGACTTGCCGCAGCCGGACTCCCCGACGATCCCGAACCGCTCTCCCCGGGCCACGTCGAAGCTGACGCCCCGCAGCGCGTGCACCACCGGACTGCCGCGCAGGAGCGACGAACGCGCCCGCCGGTAGTCGCGGGTCACCTCGCGTACGCTCACCGCGGCGTCGGGATCGGGCTCGGCCGGCAGGTCGGGCACGGCGACCGGTTCCGTCACGCGACCACCTCCTCCGAGGTGGCTGGATGGAAGCACGCGTATCCGGTCTCGTCGCCCAGCCTCGTCCACGGCGGCCGTTCGGTGCACGCCTCGCTCGCGTGGTCGCAGCGATTGCGGAACACGCACCCGCCGGGGAACTGCCCGGCCGGCGGCACCGAGCCCCGGATCGTGGCGAGCCGGCCCCGTGCGTCGACCACCGCGAGGTCGGACGTCGCGATCAACCCCTGGGTGTAGCGGTGGCGCGGCCTGGTGAAGACCTCCCAGACCGGCCCGGACTCGACGATCCGGCCGCCGTACATCACCAGGACGCGCTCGCACACCGTGGCGACGACGGCGAGGTCGTGCGTGATGAAGAGCAGGGCGGAGTCGTGCCGCTCGACGCCCCGCACGACGAGGTCGAGCACCATGGCCTGCACGGTGACGTCGAGGGCCGTGGTGGGCTCGTCGCAGATCAGCAGTGCCGGGTCGTTCGCCAGTGCGATCGCGAGCATGACGCGCTGCCGCTGGCCGCCGGAGAACTGGTGCGGGTACGCATGCGCCGCGACGGCCGGGTCGGGCAGCCCGACCTGCGCCAGCAGATCCACGGCCGCGGCGTGGGCCGCGCGCCGGTCGTTCCTGGTGCGGTGGATCAGCAGCGCCTCCGCGACCTGACGGCCCACCCGCATGGTCGGGTTCAGCGCCGTCATGGGCTCCTGGAACACCATCGCGATGTCCTTGCCGCGCACTCGCGACAGGGCGGCCTCGTCGCCGTGCAGGAGGTCGTGGCCGCCCAGCCGCGCGGACCCCGTCGCGGCCAGTTCCTCGGGAAGCAGCCCCATCAGGCTGAGCGCGGTCAACGACTTGCCGGACCCGGACTCGCCGATCAGACCGACCCGTTCGCCGGCGCCGATGGTGAAGCCGACGTCCTCGACGAGACGCCGGTCGCCGGCGGCCACGCCGAGACCGCGCACCGCCAGCACAGCGGACCGTCCGGGCGCACCGTCCTGAGCCGTGGCGTCGGTGCTCATCGGCGGTCCTCGAGCTTCGGGTCGAGGTAGTCGCGCAGCCCGTCGCCGAGCATGTTGAACCCGAGCACCGCGAGCGCGATCGCGACACCGGGGAAGACCGCCAGGCGCGGCGCCTGCCACAGCAGCTCCTGGCTGGACTGGAGCATCCGGCCCCACGTCGGCGTGGGTGGCGGCGTGCCGAAGCCGAGGAAGGACAGCGCCGCCTCGGCGAGCACCGCGATCGCGAAACCGACCGACATCTGCACGATGGCCAGGCCGCTGACGTTGGGCAGCACGTGGCGCAGGCCGATAGCGAACGGGTGCCGTCCCGCCGCGCGTGCGGCGAGGACGTACTCGGTCTTCATCACCTGCAGCGTGCCGCTGCGGACGAGGCGGGCGAAGTTCGGGATGCTGGCGATGCCGATCGCGATCATCGCGACGAGGGTGCTGCCGCCGTACACCGCGGCGAACATGATGGCGAGCAGCAGCGCGGGGAAGGCGAGCAGCAGGTCGTTGAACCGCATCAGGCCCTCGCCGAGCCAGCGCGGGCCCATGCCCGCGACGATGCCCAGCGGTACGCCTACCAGGGCCGCCACGCCGACGGCGACGATGCCGACGAACAGGGCCGTCCGCGAGCCCACCATGATCTGGCTGAACACGTCGCGCCCGAACTTGTCGGTGCCGAACCAGTACTCCCCCGACGGCTCCCGCAGCCGCGCCGCCGCGTTCACCAGCGTGGGGTCGTGCGGCGTCCAGACGAACGACAGCAGCGCCGTGACGATGACCAGGCCGACGACGACTCCGCCGACGACCAGGCTGGCGTTCCAGCGGCGGCCGCGCCGTGAGCCCCCGAGGGCGGCGCCCGCGAGCTCGACGCCCGAACCGGCGTCCATGGCGGTCACGAGCCGACCTCCCGCGTGAGCATCGCAGCGATCGGACGACACGGAACAGGCCCGACGACCGCAACCGAGCGAGGAGCGGAGCGCGGGAGGGAGACGGGGTGCACGGTCACGTCGTGCCCGCCCTCAGCCGCGGGTCGATCACGACGTAGAGCAGGTCGACGAGGAAGTTCACCAGCAGCACCGCGACGACGAGGATCATGACCACGTCCTGCACCATGATCAGGTCGCGGTTCTCGACGCTGTCGAGCAGCAGGCTGCCGAGGCCGGGGATGACGAAGACCCGCTCGACGACGACGGCACCGATGAGCAGCGTCGCGAGCTGCAGGGCGAGCGCCGTGACGACAGGTATCGCCGCGTTGCGCAGCCCGTGGCGCACCAGCGCCTGGGCCGGGCGCAACCCCTTGGCCCGGGCGGTCCTGAGATAGTCCTCCCGCAGCACGTCGAGCACCGCACTGCGCACGAACCGCGTGAGCACGGCCCCCTGCACGATGCCGAGCGAGAGGGCCGGCAGGACGAGCTGCCTGAGGAACATTCCCGGGTCGGACACCGGCGGCGTCCACCCGTTCGCGGGCAGCCAGCGCAGGCGCACGGCGAACAGCGTGATCAGCAGGATGCCCGCGAGGAACGCCGGCACCGCGACCCCGACCTGGGAGAGCCCCGACAGCAACACGCCGGTCACGCGCCTGTGCCGCATCGCCATCGCCGTCCCGACCGGCACGGCGATCAGCAACGCGATCACCATCGCGGTGACGACCAGCCACAGGGTGACCTGGATCCGGTCGGCGATCTGCGGCCCGATCGCGGCGCGCGAGACGTACGAGTCACCGAGGTGGAAGGTCACCAGCCCGCGTACCCAGCCGGCGTACTGGCTGACCAGGGGCCGGTCCAGCCCGAACTGTTCCCGCAGCTGCCGCACCGCCGACGGCGAGGCGTTCACGCCGAGCGCCACCCGGGCGGGGTCTCCCGGCAGCACCGCCATGAACGCGAACACGGCGATCGAGCTCACGACGAGGCTGGCCAGGAAGACCGCCGTACGGCGCAGGAGACGCAGGAGCATCGGCTGCCGGGACCTCCCGTCAGGACCGCCCCAACTGGGTGAGGTCGAAGGATTCCGAGATGGCGTTCTTCGGCAGGCCGGTGACGTCCTTGTTCGCCACGATCAGGTTGGGCAGCACGAACAGCCAGTCGGCCGCGGCGTCCTCGGCGAGCATCCTCGCGGCCTGCTTCATGTACGTCACCTGCTGCTGTGGCGTGCCCTCGTCCGCCTTCTGCAGCAGGGCGCGGAACGCCGGCTTGCCGTAGCGCGTGTAGTACTTCGGGTCGCCGAACACCGCGGGCATGTCCCGTGGCTCGACGTGCGCGACGATCGACATGTCGTAGTCGGCGTTGGTGAAGACCGTGCTCAGCCACGCCGCGGGGAACTCCAGCTGGTCGATCTTGACCTTGAAGCCGAGCTGGTCGAGCTGGCTCTTCACCACCTGGCCGCACGCCGTCGCGTAGGGCAGGGTCGGGAGCCGCAGCCGCAGCGTCTTGCCCGCCTCACCCGACGCCTTGAGCAGCTGCTTCGCCTTCGCCGGGTCGTGCGGGTAGAGGCCGGTGAGGTCCTCGTACCACGGGTCGGTCGGCGGCACCATGCTGCCGATCAGCTTGCCCTTGCCCGCCCAGCACGTGTCGAGCAGCGCCTTGTGGTCGATGCCGTACTTGATCGCCTGGCGCAGCTTCTTGTTCCGCAGCGGCCCGGAGCCGTTGTTGAACGACAGCACGACCTCACCGTTGGTGGTGCCCTCGATGACCTGGTACTTCGGGTTGTTCTCGAACTGGCCGAGCGAGTCGGGGCTCTGCACGGCGCTGATCACGTCGATCGTGCCGCTGAGCAGAGCGTTGTTCTCGGCCGTGGGGTCCTTGAAGTACTTCAGCTTGATGGTCTTGTAGTACGGCTTGCGGCCCCAGTAGTGGTCGTTGCGGGTGAGCGTGATCGAGTCGCCGCGCACCCACTTGGAGAACAGGTACGGGCCCGTGCCGACCGGCTTGGTGGCGAGCGCGCTCACGCCCGTCCGGCTGAACATCGCGCCGATCCGCGTCGTCATCCGGTAGAGCCAGTCGTTGCTCGGGTGCTTCAACTTCACGACCAGGGTGGTCGGGTTCGTGACGGACACGTCGCCGACGGTGTCCATCGCCGCCTTCAGCGAGATCGTCCAGGCGCTCTTGACCCGGTCGATGGAGAACTTCGCGTCGTCCGCGGTGAACGGCTTGCCGTTGCTGAACTTCGCGCCGCTGACCAGATGGAAGGTGTAGGTCTTCCGGTCCGGCGAGACGTCCCAGGACTTCGCCAGCGCCGGGACGATCTTGCCGTTCTGGTCGAGCTTCACCAGCGTCTCGTACACGTTGTAGAGCAGCGCCTGCGGAATGGCGGCGCCGTCGTTCTTGGTGAAGTCGAGGCTGGCCGGTTCGGCGGTGAGCCCGACGGACAGCGAGGCGTTCGCCGTGCCCTGCGACCCGCCGCTCTTGTTGCCCGAGCTCGTCGAGCCGGCCGAGCACGCGGCCAGGAACGTCACCGCGAGCGCGGCCAGGGCCACGGCGCTTTTCCTCATGTGGGACATCACGTCGCCTCTCCATCCAGTCCGACGGCCGAGATCGTCTGGCCTGACCAGTGGACTCAGTGATTTTGGCTGCTACCCTGACGGGATGACCAGCGGTTGTCAAGGTGCGCGGCCGGACGCCGACGACCTGGCCACCCTGCCCGCCGTCGAGGCGGTACGCCGGTTCGCCGACCGCACGCTCTCGCCGGTCGAACTGCACGACGCGGTGCAGGCGGTAATCACCTCCCGGGAGCCGGTGCTCAACGCCTTCTGGGTCCGCGACGACCCGGAGCTCACCCGCAAGGCGGCCGAGGCCAGCGCGGCCCGTTGGGCGGCCGGTCGGCCGCTCGGACCCGTCGACGGAGTCCCCGTCACGCTGAAGGAGAACGTCGCCCGCCGTGGCGTCCCGATGCCGGCGGGCAACGCGGGAGTGACGCCGATCGTGCCGGCGTCCGACGCGCCGGTGACCACGTCTGTGCTCGAGTCGGGCGGCATCGTCCTGGGATCGACGGTGATGCCGGACTGGGGCATGCTCTCCTCCGGGGTCTCCAGCAGGCACGGCATCACCCGCAGCCCGTGGAACCCGGCGTGGACGACCGGCGGCTCCAGTGCCGGCGCCGGCGCCGCGGCGGCCGGCGGGTACGGTCCGCTCCACGTCGGCTCCGACATCGGCGGTTCGATCCGGCTGCCCGGCACCTGGCTCGGGTTGGCCACACTGAAGCCGAGCGCCGGCCGCGTGCCGCTCGACGCGCCCTACCTCGGCCGGGTGGCGGGCCCGCTGGCGCGCACGGTCGCCGACGTCGCGCTCGGTATGCGGGTGCTGAGCCGGCCCGACCCGCGCGACTGGACGAGCCTGCCTCCCGACGACCTCGACTGGTCGCTCGACGGCGTCGACGTCCGCGGCCTGCGCGTCGGGTTGCACCTCGACGCCGGCTGCGGCGTCCCGGCCGAACGGCAGGTGACCGACGCCGTCGTCGCCGTGGCGGAGCTGTTCCGTGCCGCGGGCGCGACCGTGGAGCAGGTCCCGCCCTTCATGACCCAGGAGCTCCTCGACGACCTCGACCAGTTCTGGCGGGTCAGGTCGTGGAACGACTACCGGGCGCTGCCGACCGAGGGGAAGCTGCGGGTGCACCCGTTCATCGTCGAGTGGTGCCACGGCGGCGCGGACGTGAGCGGCACCAGGCTGATCCAGTGCTACCACCACATCATGGACATCCAGCGGCGCACGGTGGCCGCGACGGAGCCGTACGACGTCGTCCTGTCGCCGGTCGCACCGGTCCCGGCCTTCCCGGCCGAGCAGCCGATGCCGTTCACGGAGCCCGGCAAGGGCATGTGGCACATCGGCTTCACGGCCCCGTACAACATGTCCGGCCAGCCCGCCGCGACCGTCAACTGCGGCTTCACCGCCGACGGGCGGCCGCTCGGCGTGCAGATCAGTGGGCGCCGCTTCGACGACACCGGTGTGCTCCGGGTCGCCGCGTGGTACGAGGCCCACCGTCCGGCAGACGCCGTGCCGCACTGGCCGGACGCGGCGCACGCCGCGACGGCCGGGAGCAGCGGCTCATGACGCTCCTTCCCCCGACGTGTGAGGGGCACCCTGGTCACGTGGGGGTGGGCCCAGGGTGCCCCTCACACATGAGCCGGCGGCACCAGTACGCACGGGAGGCGAATGCAGCAGCGCGAAGCGCTTCCTCGTGTGGGTGGGGGCGGGGCTGAGCATGGCGAGCGAAGGCGTGCATTTCCAACGGGTGCGGCCGGTGCGGCTGTACCAGAACATCGTCGACCAGATCGAGGGCGCCATCGCACGCGGTGACCTGAAGCCGGGCGAGCGACTGCCGAGCGAGCGCGAGCTGGTCACCCAGTTCGGGGCGTCCCGCGCGACGGTGCGGGAGGCGCTCCGGGTGCTCGAGGCGCACGACGTGGTCCGTTCGTGGCCGGGCGATCCCAACGGTCCCGAGGTGCTGTCGTTCTCCCCCGACAGCCTGGCCAAGCAGATGACCCGGATGGTGCAGCTCGACGGCATGTCGCTCGCCGACCTGCTGGCGTTCCGCATGATCATCGACGGCTCGGCCAGCCGGCTCGCCGCGCGGCTGCGCACGCCGGACGAGCTCGATGCGATGGAGCGCACGATCGTGGCGATGGAGCGGGCGATCGACACGGGCTACGACGAGTTCAGCGAGGCCGACATCGCCTTCCACGACGCCATCGCCCAGGCGAGCCGCAACGTGATGATCGAGCTGTGCAACAACGTCGTCCGCGGCGTCGTGCTGCAGGTCATCGAGGACAAGCTGCGTCGTGCGCTCGACAGCGAGGCGTTGATGCGCGAGTCGTTGCGGCACCACGGCGAGGTGTTCGCGGCGATCCGCACCGGCGACGGCGAGGCCGCTGCGCGCATCGCACGACAGAAGCTCTACGACTACTACGCCGGTTACGTCCCGGAAGAGGACCGCGCCGGCATGCTCGCACTGCTCGACCGCGAGCCGTAGTTCCGACCGGGGGACGGCACGGGGGTGGGAAGGAGGCCACCCGTGTGGTGCCGGGCCGGCTGGAGGCAGGCCCGGAGCGCCGGCGCCCCGCGCGCCGGTTCCCAACCGTGTCGAGAACGGAGTCCTCAGATGAGACGACGACGCACTGCGCTGCTCCTCGGGGCGGCACTCACCTGTCAGCTCGGTTTCCTCCTGGCGGCCGCGCCGGCCGCGTCGGCGGCCGACGTCGGGCAGCCCGGCGCGAACAACGCCATCACCGACGTGCCGGGCGTCCAGGTCGGCCAGGTCCAGTCCGACACCGCGCCGTACCTGACCGGTGACACGACCGTCTACCTGCCGAGGATGTCGGTGGCCGGCGTCGACCAGCGCGGCGGCGCGCCGGCGACGAAGGAGACCGACCTGCTCAGCCCGTT
>DASUWX010000008.1:0-21419 GCA_036378185.1 Streptosporangiales bacterium
GCGGGGGGAGCCCCGCGGGGAGCCGGGGGGACGGGGGGAGCGACGCGGGTCAGCCCATGTGGGGGTAGCGGTAGTCGGTCGGCGGGACCAGGGTCTCCTTGATCGCGCGGGCGCTGACCCAGCGGGACAGGTTCCACACCGACCCGGCCTTGTCGTTCGTGCCGCTCGCCCGGCTGCCGCCGAACGGCTGCTGCCCGACGATCGAGCCCGTCGGCCGGTCGTTGATGTAGAAGTTGCCCGCCGAGAACCGGAACACGTCGCTCAGCCGGGCGATCGCCGCCCGGTCGGTGCCGACCACGGCGCCGGTGAGCGCGTACGGTGCGACGTCGGCGGCCTGGACGGCGACGTCCTCCCACTCGGCGTCGTCGTAGACGTACACGCCGAGGATCGGGCCGAAGTACTCGGTGGTGAACAGTTCGTGGCCCGGGTCGTCGCACTCGATGATCGTCGGCTGGACGAAGTAGCCCTGGCTGTCGTCCGCGGTGCCGCCGACGAGCACGTTCGTGTGGGCGTCGTCGCCGAGCCGGCCGAGCGCGTCGGTGAGCCGGCCGAACGAGCGGTCGTCGATCACCGCGCCCATGAACGTGGACAGGTCGGCGGTGACGTCCCCCATGGTCAGCGAGCGCGCCTCGTCGGCGAGCTCGTCGCGCAGCCGCTGCCAGACCGACCGCGGCAGGTACGCGCGGGACGCCGCCGAGCACTTCTGCCCCTGGTACTCGAACGCACCGCGGGTGAGCATCACCCGGAGTGCGTCGACGTCGGCGGACGGGTGGGCGAAGACGAAGTCCTTGCCGCCGGTCTCGCCGACGATCCGCGGGTACTGCCGGTACCGCTCGATGTTCTCGCCGACGGTCCGCCACAGCGTCTGGAACGTCCGCACCGATCCGGTGAAGTGCAGCCCGCCCAGCCCGGGGTCGCGCAGCGCCGCGTCGCCGAGCGCCAGGCCGTCGCCCGTCACCAGGTTGATCACGCCGGGTGGGAGACCGGCGGCCTCGAGCAGCCGCATCGTGTAGTGCGCCGCGAGCGCCTGCGTCACGGACGGCTTCCACACCACGGTGTTGCCCATCAGCGCGGGAGCGGTGGGGAGGTTGCCGGCGATGGCGGTGAAGTTGAACGGCGTGATCGCGGTCACGAAGCCGTCGATCGGCCGGTACTCCATCCGGTTCCAGACGCCGGGCACCGACAGCGGCTGCTCACGGTACAGGCCGGCGGCGAAGTGCACGTTGAAGCGCCAGAAGTCGATCAGCTCGCACGCCGCGTCGATCTCCGCCTGCTGCACCGACTTCGACTGGCCGAGCATGGTCGCGGCGTTCAGCGTCGCCCGCCACGGCCCGGACAGCAGCTCGGCGGCGCGCAGGAAGACCGCGGCCCGGTCGTCGAACGACAGCGCCTGCCACTCCGGGGCGGCGCGCTTGGCGGCGGCGACGGCCGCGCGCACGTCGTCGGCGGTGGCGTTGCGGGTGACGCCGAGCACGTGGTGGCGGTTGTGCGGCTGGACGACGTCGAGCGACCCGCCCGAGGCCATCCGCTGCTCGCCGTCGACGGTCATCGTGAGCTCGTGCCGCTCACCGGCGAGGCTCTTGATGCGCGCCTCCAGTGCCGCGCGCTCCGAGCTGCCCGGAGCGTACGAGAGCACCGGCTCGTTCGCCGGCCTCGGCACCTGCGTCACTGCGTCCATCGCCACGGTCCCTCCTCGGTCATGCGCGCCCGCTTCCTCGTCCCCCTCCGGCAGGCACCGCGCACGGCGTCGACAACCAGGTCACGGCGGGCCTGCGCGACCCCTGCCTCCGGCTCACTCGTCGGCTCCTGCGCTGATGTCATTCTCCGCAGAGGCTAACGCCTCATAGGCTTGCCTGCGGCCCGGAAGCCGGCGGAGAGGACGACGTGGACGCGCGCGAGGGTTGGGACGAGAGCTGGGACGTCGTGTCCGGAGTGGGCATCACCGCACTCGGCGTCGCCGCCACGCGTGCGATGGAGACCACGAGGGACGACGCGCTGATCGACGACCCGTACGCCGCGAAGTTCGTCGAACGCGCCGGTGCCCGGCTGCCGGTGCCGCTGCCGACCAGCCTCGGCGCCGCCACCGCGCTCGGCAACGGCGCCGGCGAGGACGAGAACTGGCGGCGGTTCTTCCTGGCGATGGCCGGTTACATGGGCGTGCGCTCCCGGTTCTTCGACGACTGGTTCGCCGACGCGGCGGCCTCCGGCATCCGCCAGGCGGTGATCCTCGCCGCCGGCCTGGACACCCGCGCGTACCGGCTGTCCTGGCCGGACGGCACGCTGCTGTTCGAGATCGACCAGCCCCGGATGCTCGAGTTCAAGGACGAGGTGCTGGCCGACGAGAACGCCGTGGCGTCGTGCACCCGGCACACCGTGCCGATCGACCTGCGCGAGGACTGGTCGGACGCGCTGCGACGGGCCGGCCTCGGCCCCGACCGGCCGACCGCGTGGCTGGCGGAGGGCCTGCTGCCGTACCTGCCCGGCGAGGCGGCGACGGGTCTGTTCGAGACCGTGGCGCGGCTCTCCGCGCCGGGCAGCCGGATCGCGCTCGAGGACATGGACCGCGACGCCCGCGACGTCGTCCGCGAGCCGCGGTTCGCCGCCATGCAGCAGCGGTACGGCGTCGACATGGCCGCCATGTGGCCGGAGGGCGAACGCCCCGATCCCGCCGAGTGGTTCCGTGCCCACGACTGGCGGGTCGAGACCGTCCGCGGCGCCGAGGCGGCGCAGCGTTACGGCCGCCCGCTGGGCGAGGCGGCGCGTGGCACCTTCGACCGGGCCACCCTGCTGACCGCGGCCACCGGCTGACGGGCTTCGCCTACTGTGACGGCATGACGCGCCCGCCCGTCCCGGTGGACCTGCTGGCCCACCTGCGCCGGGCCAGGGACGTCGCCGACCGCCGGTACGCCGAACCGCTCGACCTGGACGCCCTGGCCCGCGCGGCCGGCATGTCCAAGTACCACTTCCTGCGCTGCTTCGAGGCCGAGTACGGCGAGACGCCGATGCAGTACGTCACCCGGCGGCGGATCGAGCGGGCGAGCGACCTGCTGCGCGCGACCAACCTGACGGTGACGGAGATCTGTCACCTGGTGGGCTACACGAGCCTCGGCTCGTTCAGCCGGAAGTTCACCGAGCTGGTCGGCGTGAACCCGTCGACGTACCAGCGCACCCGCGCCGGCGGGCCGCACATCCCCGGCTGCTACGTCTTCATGCTCGGCCTGCGGCCCGTCGCCCACGACGGTGATTGAGCAATCCTCGACAAGCGCCCCGGCGCCCCGCGGACCTACCGTCGTACCCACCACGACAAGGGAGACGGAACCATGATCAAGAACATCAACCTCATCGGCGTGTGGGTGAACGACATCGACGAGGCGAGGGACTTCTACGTCGACAAGCTCGGCTTCGAGCTCCGCGAGGACGTGACCGTCGGCGACTACCGCTGGCTCACCGTCGGGCTGCCGCAGCAACCCGACGTCAAGGTCAACCTCCAGGTGCCCGGCCCGCCGCTCGACGACGAGTCCGCCGGGTTCGTCAGGCGGATGCTCGCGAAGGGGGCCATGGGCGCGGGCGGCCTCGCCGTCGACGACTGCCGCAAGACCTACGAGGAGCTGAGAGCGAAGGGCGTCGAGTTCGTCGCCGAGCCCGCCGACCGCCCCTACGGCGTCGAGGCGGTCATGCGCGACAACTCGGGCAACTGGCTGGTGCTGATGGAGCCCAAGCCGTACACGGCCGCCGACTTCGATCAGGACGCCTTCGGCGGCAGCAGCGGCTGATCGACGAAGGCGGCCGGGTCAGCGACCCGCAAGCCGCCGCCGTCCCCGCCCGTGTGAGGGGCACCCTGGTCACGCTCCTACGCGACGAGGGTGCCCCTCACACCTGGGCGTCGGGCACCCTCACCCGTCGAGGGCGGCGTCGATGGCGCGGCGGATGCGGGTCTCGGAGACGGGGTACGCGGTGCCCAGCACCTGCGCGAACAGGCTGACCCGCAGCTCCTCGATCATCCACCGCACGTCCGCGAGCGCGGTGCGGGCGCGCTCGTCGGCCGCGGCGCGCAGGGCGTCCTCGTAGTCCTGCGTCACCGCCTCGACGCTCTGCTGCCTGGCGAGGTCGCGACCGGGGTTCTCCGGCAGTTTCTCCAGCCGTCGCTCCATCGCACGCAGGTAGCGGACGAGATCGGGCAGGCGGCGCATGCCGGTCGCCGTGACGAACCCGGGGAACACGAGCGCCGCGAGCTGTGCCTCCAAATCCGCCTTCGCGGGCGCCAGCGCCGGAGCGGCGAGCCGGGCCACTCCGGCCTGGACGACGTGTGCCGCGGCCAGGATGCGCTGCACCTCGTGCACCACGTCCAGGAGCCGGTCGGCGTACTCGGGGCGGACGGCGTCGCGGAGGCGGGCGAAGCCGCCGGCGTCCCACACCGGCGCACCCGCGTCGGCCATCAGCGCGTCGAGGACGCAGTCCGCGCAGTCGGCGAGCAGCGGGCCGATGCCGCCGTGGGGGTTGTTGCTCAGCGCCAGCTTCGCCGGCGTGGACAGCCTCCCGTCGACCACCTTGATCGGCGCGGGCAGGTCGAGCAACAGCAGCCTGCGAATCCCCCGCCAGGTCGATTCCCGTTGCTGCGTCTCGGTTTCCAGCAACCGGACGGCGACGCTGTCGCCCTCGTCGACGAGTGCGGGGTAGGCGCGTACGACATGCCCGGCGTGCGTTCGCTCGCGGAACCGGGGCAGGGTGCCGATGTCCCAGCTCCGCATGCCGCGCCGCTCGAGGTCGTCCGCGACGGCGGCGATCGTCGCCTGCAGCTGGGGGCGCACCTCGGCCTTGACCGCTTCGAGGTCCGCGCCCTCGGCCAGCGGCTTCCCGCGCTCGTCCACGACGCGGTACGTCAGCTTGAGGTGGTCCGGGATCCGGTCGGGCTGCCACGCGTCCCGCGGCACCGTGACGCCGGCGAGCCGGCCGAGCTCGCGGCTCAGCGCGTCGAGCAGCGGTTCGCGGCCCGGCTCGATGCGGTCGAGCACCTTCTTCGCGTACTCGGGCGCGGGCACGAGGTTGCGCCGGATCGCCTTGGGCAGGGTCCGGATCAGCGCGGTCACCAGCTCCTCGCGCAGCCCGGGCACCTGCCAGCTCAGCGAATCCGGGCTCACCCGGTTCAACGCCGCCAGCGGCACGTCGACCGTGACGCCGTCGGTCGCCGTGCCCGGGTCGAACCGGTAGGTGAGCGGCAGCGTGACGTCGTCCTGCTGCCAGGCGTCGGGGAACTCGCTCGCGCTGACGGTCGTCGCCTCGGCGTTCACCAGCTCGTCCGGGTCGAACGTCAGCAGGTCAGGCGTCTTCCGGCGCGCCTTCTTCCACCAGGCGTCGAAGTGCCGCGCGGAGACGACGTCGTCCGGTACGCGCCGGTCGTAGAACGCGAACAGCGCCTCGTCGTCGACGACGATGTCGCGCCGTCGCGCACGCCGCTCGAGGTCCTCGACCTCGTCGAGCAGCTCGCGGTTGCGGTGGAAGAACTCGTGCCGCGTCTCCCAGTCGCCGTACACCAGCGCGTGCCTGATGAACAGCTCGCGCGAGAGCGCGGGATCGATCGACGAGTACGCCACCTTGCGCTGGGTCACGATCGGGATGCCGTACAGCGTCACGCGTTCGTACGCCATCACCGCACCCTGTTTCTTCTCCCAGTGCGGCTCGCTGTAGGTACGACGGACGAGGTGCTTCGCGACCGGCTCGATCCACTCCGGCTCGATGCGCGCGACGGTGCGCGCCCACAGTCGGGACGTCTCGACCAGCTCCGCGGCCATCACCCAGCGCGGCGACCGCTTGAACAGGGCCGACCCCGGGAACAGCGCGAACCGGGTGCCGCGGGCACCGAGGTACTCGTGGCGTTCGCTGTCGCGGAACCCGACGTGCGAGAGCAGACCGGCGAGCAGGGACTCGTGGACGCGACGCGGGTCGGTCTCCCCGGAGCCCCTGGCCGCCCTGACGCCGAGGCCCTTCGCGATCTGGCGCAGCTGGCCCTCGACGTCCTGCCACTCGCGGACCCGCAGGTAGTTGAGGAACTCGTTGCGGCACATCCGCCGGAACTGGCTGGACGACAGGTCGCGCTGCCGCTCCCGCAGGTAGTTCCAGAGATTGAGCAGCGACAGGAAGTCCGAGCTCTCGTCGGCGAACCGCCGGTGGCTCTGGTCGGCGGCCTGCTCGTGGTCGGCCGGCCGCTCGCGCGGGTCCTGGATCGCGAGCGCGGCCGCGATCACCAGCACCTCGCGGACGCAGCCGTTCCGGTCCGCCTCCACGACCATGCGAGCGAGGCGCGGGTCGACGGGCAGCCGCGCGAGCGTGCGGCCGAGCCTGGTCAGCCGGCGACCCGCACCCTTGGCGGCGGGCGCCAGCGCGCCGAGCTCCTCGAGCAGCTGGACGCCCGCGGTGACCGCACGCTTGTCGGGCGGGTCGATGAACGGGAACGCGGCGACGTCGCCGAGACCGGCGGCGTTCATCTGCAGGATGACCGACGCGAGGCTGGTACGTAGGATCTCCGGGTCGGTGAACTCGGGGCGGGCGAGGAAGTCCTCCTCGCTGTAGAGCCGGATGCAGATGCCGTCCGCGACCCGGCCGCACCGGCCCTTGCGCTGGTTCGCGGAGGCCTGCGAGATCGGCTCGATCGGCAGCCGCTGCACCTTCGTCCGGTTGCTGTACCGGGAGATGCGCGCCGTGCCGGGGTCGATGACGTACTCGATGCCGGGCACCGTGAGCGAGGTCTCCGCGACGTTCGTGGCGAGGACGATGCGCCGCGACGAGTGCGGCTCGAACACGCGGTGCTGCTCCGCCGCGGCGAGCCGCGCGTACAGCGGCAGCACCTCGATCGGGATCCGGTGCCGCTCCAGGTGCCGGCGGAGGGCGTCTGCGGTGTCACGGATCTCGCGCTCGCCGCTGAGGAACACCAGGACGTCGCCGTGCGTGGTCTCGGTGTACAGCTCGTCGACGGCGTCGAGGATCGCCTGGGTGCGGTCGCGGTCGGCGTCCTCGGCCTCGCCGGCGATCGGCCGGTACCTGACCTCGACCGGGTACGTCCGTCCCGACACCTCGACGACCGGCGCGCCGGCGAAGAAGTCCGCGAACCGCTGCGGGTCGATCGTCGCGGACGTGACGATCACCTTGAGGTCGGGCCGCTTGGGCAGCAGCCGCTTGAGGTAGCCGAGGATGAAGTCGACGTTCAGGCTGCGCTCGTGGGCCTCATCGACGATGATCGTGTCGTAGCGCCGCAGCATCCGGTCGTTCTGCAGCTCGGCGAGCAGGATGCCGTCGGTCATCAGCTTCACCAGCGTGTCGTCGCTCGACCTGTCGGTGAAGCGGACCTTCCAGCCGACGACGCTGCCCACCGGGGTGCCCAGCTCCTCGGCGATCCGCTCGGCCACGGTGCGCGCGGCGAGGCGGCGCGGCTGGGTGTGGCCGATCGTCCCGAGGACGCCGCGGCCGAGCTCGAGGCAGATCTTCGGCAGCTGCGTGGTCTTGCCCGAGCCGGTCTCGCCGGCCACGACGACCACCTGGTGGTCCCGGATCACGGCGGCGAGATCGTCCTTGCGCCTGCTGACGGGCAGGGACTCCGGGTACGTGATCGCGGGCACCAGCGCACGGCGGCGGGCGATCCGTTCCTCGTCAGGGGTTGCAGGCACCCGTCCAGGCTACGGTGACAGCGCGAGATCGACGGTCGGACCGGACGAGAGCGGACGCGGCAGCCGAGAGGAGACAGGCGTCACGACAGCCGATGACCCTGGTATGACGAGTCATCACTCTCGCCGTGACATGCGGCATCTGCCGTAGCAGACTTGCCCCTGCGGACACCCCCCGGAGCCTGACCGGAGGTCTGCCGTGCGCGAGGACACCATCTCCTGGGCGTGCGTCCAGGTACGCATGCTGGGCTGCTTCTCCGTGACCGCGGCGACCAGACCGGTGTCGCTCAGCACGGCCGGCGCACGGCTGGTGGCGTTCCTGGGGCTGCACGGCCCCGGCGCGCGTTCCTACGTCGCCGGCACGCTCTGGCCCGACGTGTCCGAGGCGCGGGCGCACGCGAACCTGCGGACGACGCTGTGGCGGGCGTCGCTGCGCGCTCCCGGGCTGGTGAGCTGCGACGCCGACGTCGTCCGGCTGGCTCCGTCCGTGGATACCGACACCGACGATCTCGCCGCCGTCGCGCACCTGTTGCTGAGCGGCCACCTGCCGGCCCGGCCGCCGCTGCCGCTGCTGGCCAGCGGCGGGATGTTGCTGCCCGGGTGGTACGACGACTGGGTGTTCGCAGCCAGGGAGCGGATCCGGCTGCTGCACCAGGAGGCGCTCGAGTGCCTCGCCGGCATCCACCTCACCCGCCGTCAGTACGGCAGGGCGCTGGAGCCGGCGCTCCTGGCGGCGCAGCAGGAACCGTTACGCGAGACCGCGCACCGGCTGCTGCTGCAGATCCACATGGGCTGCGGGAACGTGGTCGAGGCGCAACGGGTGTTCGAGACCTACCGGCTGCGGCTGGACACCGAACTCGGGCTGCGGCCGTCGGCCGCGATGTGTGAACTGGTCGAGCTGTCGGGTATGGCATGGTCGTCCTGACGAGGAACGCCATGCTTGCGAGGAGCCCGGATGCGCGCGCTGACCGTTCGCCCCGACCACCCGAACTCGCTGGAGCTGCAGGAGGTACCCGACGCCGAGCCGGGCGACGGTGAGCTGCTGGTCCGCGCCCGCGCGCTCGGCGTGTGCGGGACGGACAAGGAGATCGCCGCCGGCGAGTACGGGTTCACCCCGCCGGGCAGGGACCGGCTGGTCCTCGGCCACGAGTCGCTCGGCGAGGTCGTGCGGGCGCCGTCCGGCAGCGGCTTCGCCGAGGGCGACCTCGTGGTCGGCGTCGTGCGGCGTCCCGACCCGGTGCCGTGCGGTGCCTGCGCGCACGGCCAGTTCGACATGTGCCGCAACGGCAGGTACGTCGAGCGCGGCATCAAGGAGGTCGACGGGTACGGCAGCGAGCTGTGGGCCGTGGAGGCCGACTACGCCGTGCGCCTCGACCCGGCGCTCGGCGACGTCGGCGTGCTCACCGAACCGACGACCGTCGTCGCGAAGGCGTGGGAACAGGTCGAGAAGATCGGGGCGCGGGCCTGGTTCGAGCCGCGCACGGTCCTCGTGACCGGCGCCGGGCCGATCGGCCTGCTCGCCGCCCTGCTCGGCGTCCAGCGCGGCCTCGACGTGCACGTCCTCGACCGCGTGACGAGCGGGCCGAAGCCCGCGCTCGTCACCGATCTCGGGGCGACGTACCACAGTGAGCCCATGGACGACGTGGCGAGCCGGCTGCGGCCGGACGTCGTCATCGAGGCGACCGGCGTCGGCGCCCTCGTGTTCGACGCGATGGCCAACACCGGCTCGTACGGCATCGTCTGCCTCACCGGTGTCTCGCCCGTCGGCCGCAACCTCACCACCGACGTCGGCAGGATGAACCGCGACATCGTGCTGGAGAACGACGCCGTCGTCGGCTCGGTGAACGCCAACCTCGGCCACTACCGGCTGGCGCTGGAAGCCCTCGCCAAGGCACCGCGCGACTGGCTGGCGCGGCTGATCACCCGGCGGGTGCCGCTCGCGAACTTCCGGGACGCCTTCACCGCGCAGGACGACGACGTCAAGGTCGCGCTCACCTTCGACACCGCGTGAGCGGCGAGCACCGCCCGCTCCGAGTGATCACGGCGTGTGGGTTTCCCGGTCCCACCGAGACGAGCACCTGCTTCCCTCGTGCCACCGGGCGGGGGAGGTAGGTACCGAGCCGGGCAGGTCGCTGCCGCGGCCGGCTCACCGGAGCGGGAACTCCAGGCCGTGCTCGCTCTCCGGCCGCGGGCCGAAGATGCGCCGCTCCGACTCGTCGATCGCGACGTCGTTGATGCTCGCCTCGCGACGGCGCATCAGCCCGTGCTCGTCGAACTCCCACAGTTCGTTGCCGTAGCTGCGCCACCACTGGCCGGACGCGTCGTGCGACTCGTACTGGTAGCGCACGGCGATCCGGTTCTCGGTGAACGCCCACAGGTTCTTGCGCAGGGCGTAGTCGAGCTCGCGCTCCCACTTGGCCGTCAGGAACCGGACGATCTCGTCCCGGCCCTCGATGAACGAGTCGCGGTTCCGCCAGACCGAGTCCACCGTGTACGCCCCGGCGACCCGCTCCGGGTCGCGGGTGTTCCACGCGTCCTCGGCGGCCTGGACCTTCTTCATCGCGGACTCACGGTCGAACGGAGGCAGCGGGGGTCGGTCGGTCATCGCCATGTTCTCCCTGCGGACGCTCGTTCGGGCCACCCGTAGTCTACGGAGCTTCGCGCCCGGTGGGCTCGGCCGGAGTCATCGGCGTGACCGCCGCCGGGAGCAGGCCCGGCCTGGACCGAACACGGCCACCGCCGCGGCGCCGCCGAGGGCGGCCGCAAGCACCACACCGCCGGACGGGCCGAGCGCGGACCAGCCGGCGAGACATCCCGTGACCACGACGAGCGCCACGACCAGAATCCCCCGTACCGGCCGGTCCCGACCTGAGTCTCCGCTCATATCCGCCTCCTACCGGCTCGCCTCATATCGTAACAGCGTAACGAAACAGCGTTACGATATCATGCTCCGATGGGCCGGCCGAGACAGCACGACGAACGAACGGGCGTCACCCTGCTCGACGCCGCAGAGCAGATGGTGGAGCGCGACGGCGTCGAGGCGCTGTCCGTCCGCAGGCTGGCCGACGAGGCCGGCACGAGCACCCGAGCCGTCTACAGCCTGTTCGGCTCCAAGGCCGGGCTCGTCGACGCGCTGGGCAGCCGCGCGTTCGACTGGCTCGCCGACGAACTGGTCGCCGTCGAGCCGAGCGACGATCCGCGGTCCGATCTCGTCGACGCGGGCGCCCGCACGTTCCGCCGGCTCGTCACGGAGCACCCGGCCCTGTTCCGGGTCGGCTTCGGCCGGCCCAAGGCGGACGCCGCAGCGGGCACGCGCGACGCGGCCGACCGGGCCATGGACGCGCTGCAGGCCCGGCTGGTCAGGCTGGAACGAGCCGGTCTACTGCCCCGCAGGACCGTGGCCGAGGCAGCCCGCGAGTTCCACGCTCTCTGCCTCGGGCTGGCGGACCTGGAGCTCCGCGACCCGCTCTCCCCCGCCAGGTCGAGACGGATGTGGCGGGACGCCCTGACCACGCTCGTCGACGGACTGACCGCCCCCGCCCCTGACGCCGCTACGACTCGGCGGGCTCGGCCCGCTCGGCGGTGCGCGTCAGCTGGTTCACCCGGCGGAGCCGGCCGTCCGGCGTGACCTCGCCGAACAGGTACACGTCGGTCGACACGCCGCGTTCGTGCCGCAGGTCGGCGTGGATGGTGAGCCGGGCCGCGATGCGGTCGCCGTCGACGAGCGCCTCGTGCACCTCGTAGCGGTATGCGACCAGGTTCTTGCGGACCGGCCGCAGATGCGCGACCAACCTCGCCCGGTCGAACGGGACGCCGTCGCTCTCCTGTACGACGTCCGGGGTGTAGAAGCGGTCCACGACCGCGTCGGCGTCCTCGCCGCCGAGTGCCTGTTCGGTGAACGAGTTGAAGAAGTCGGCGACGAAGCGCTCGGGTGACACGTCGGGTGCCGTCATGGTTCTCCCCGCCTCTAATTTTGACAATGCTGTCAAGGTTACGTCGCTACGTTAACCTTGACAAGGTGTCCGAGTTGGAGCGGCCCGGCGGCCGGCGCCCGCGTGCCGACGCCGCACGGAACGTGCGAGCCATCCTCGACGCCGCGACGACGCTGCTCGGGGAGCGGCCGGACGCGAGCATGGACGCGGTCGCCGCCGCCGCGGGTGTCTCGCGGCAGACGGTCTACGCGCACTTCCCCACCAGGGCCGAGCTGGTCGGCGCGGTGGTGGACGCCCTCTCGGGTCACGCGCTCGCCGCGATCGACGCCGTCGACCTCGACCGCGGTGACGCTCTCGACGCCCTCGTCCGGCTCGTGGAAGCGAGCTGGGCGACGTTCGACCGGTTCCCCGTCCTGCTCCACGGCTCCGACGCGCCGGGCGGCCGCGAGCGGCACGAGCCGGTGGTCGAGCGCCTGACCCGGCTGATCCGCCGGGGCCGCCGGGCGGGCGAGATCAGCGCCGACCAGCCGGTGAGCTGGCAGGTGGCCGCCGTCATCGCCCTGGGCCACGCCACCGGCGAGGAGGTGGGCGCCGGGCGGCTGCCGGCCGGGAAGGCGCCCGGCATCCTGCGGGCCGCGCTGACCCGGCTGCTCGCGCCGGTGAGTTCGGGGGTCCCGTCCGGTCCATCCGTGCGGAACCGACAGGGAAAGGCACGAGTCATGCCCACGGACGGCCGGATCGCCATGCCCACCGGCCTGGGCAAGCCCGCGCTGCGCGCGCTGGCGGGCGCCGGCTACACCCGCCTCGACCAGCTGGCCGAGGTCAGCGAGAAGGATCTCGGGAAGCTCCACGGCATGGGGCCGAAGGCGCTCCGGATACTGCGCGAGGCGCTCGCCGCGAACGGCCTGTCCTTCCGGGACTGACCGCGCCCGTCACGCGACCTCGTACCCCGCGCCCCGCAGCACCTCCAGCGCGACGTCCAGGGCGTCTGCCCGCACGAGGACGTAGTCGGTGTCGTAGGTCGACACGGCGAAGACGGACACGCCCGCCTCGGCGAGCGGGCGGGTGATGCCGGCGAGGATGCCGGTCAGGGCGAAGTCCAGCGGGCCCAGGACGCCGAGCGCACGCCAGCCGCGTTCCACGACCGCGTCCTCCGGCGCGTCCGCCGCCGGGCAGACCACGGAGAGCTCGTCGCGGGTGCGGGTGAGCGCATACAGGTCGGCCGCCTCCGGGACACCGGGCACGGCCGTGTCCGCCGGGAGCCGGCAGACGGCGAACTCGCCGGGCAGGAGCCGCAGCCGGATCGTGGTCATCCCACGATCGTCGCAGGTGACCGCCGGCGCACTCGCGCGCCGTCGCCGCGGGACGGTATCAATGGGGATGTGACAGAACTCCGATTCGGGCTCAAGCGCAGCCAACGGTCCACCGTCGAGGAGCTCCGCGACGTCTGGCGTATCGCGGACGACGCCGGCTTCGACAGCTGCTGGGTGATGGACCATTTCGCGACCCTCGGCCAGCGCGACGACGGCGACATCTTCGAGGCGTGGACACAGCTCGCCAGCATGGCGGAGGTGACCTCCCGCACCCGGATCGGCTGCGCGGTCGTAGGTAATACGTACCGGCATCCGGCCGTGCTCGCCAAGATGGCGGTCGCCGTCGACCACCTGTCCGGCGGTCGGCTGGAGTTCGGCATCGGCGCGGGCTGGGCCGAGAACGAGCACACGATGCTGGGGCTGGAGTTCGGGACGAGGAACGACCGGGCGGACCGGCTCGAGGAGGCCGTGCAGATCATCCGGTCGCTGTGGACAGAGCCGCGGACGACGTTCGACGGGCGCCACTACCGGCTCGAGAACGCCGTCGCCGAGCCGAAGCCCGTGCAGCAGCCGCACCCGCCGATCTGGATCGGCGGGTCCGGGCCGAAGCGCACCCTGCGCATCACCGCCGAGTACGCGGACGTCTGGAACGCCGCGGGCGGCTCGCCCGACCAGGTCGCCGAGTCGTCGGCGATCCTCGACCGGCACTGTGCGGACGTCGGCCGCGATCCGGCGACCATCCGCCGGACCGTACAGGTCGGCGTCGCGGACGACCCGGACGAGACGCTGAGCCTCACGGAGGAGTTCGCCCGGGTCGGGGTGACCGAGATCCTGCTGGTCCTGCGGTCCGACGACACCGTCGCCGAGGCAGAGCGGACCGCCGAGCTGCTCCCCCGGCTGCGCGAGATCGGTTAGCCGGCGACCGTCACGGAGCTGCCCGCTTCCCGAGTGGAGCAAGGATCCTCCTGACGCCGGACCTGACCGCGGCGGGCAACCGGCGCCGGCGCCGGCCCGGCCCCGGGCCCTCGGCGGTGAGCGTCTCCGCGTGCCGGAGCATCCCCACGATCGTCTCGACGGCGGTCTGCGCGAGCTCGGCGTCGGTGACGTCGTCGGGTGAGCGTGCGCCGGGCGACCGCGAGACGGGCACCTCGGCCGGCAGCAGGTCGTCGAGGTCGCCGACGACGTGGCACGGGTACGCCTTCAGCTCGTCGACCATCCGGTGCCCGGCGGCGTCGAACCAGTCCACGTGCTCAGCCGGGATGCCGAACCGCCCGCCCCGCGGCCGGCGCATGAGCACCGGACTGACGAGGTTCCGGTGCACGACCTCGACGTACGGCGCGCGCAACGGGTACTCGTCGCCGAGCGCGACGTTGACCCGGCGGAGCAGCTCGGTCTCCCCGGCGCCGAGCGAGGTGTTGGCGTTGCCGTCCTCGACCTCCGGCCGGCACAGCCCCGGCGGGATGCCCACCACCTCGGCGAAACGCGCCCACAGCAGCCCCGGGTCGCTGCCGGGCGGCGGCACGGTGACCAGATGCCGTTGCTCGGCGGGGAGGTCGGCGCCCCACCGTTGGAGGATCGGCAACGGCGTCTGGTGGGCCCAGAACTGCGGGTACGAGCCGGAGCGCAGCGCGGCGACGTACGCACCGAACCGGCCGACGCCGCGGGCGCGGATCGCCTGCTGCCAGCTGGACGGCACGGTGCGCAGCAGGTCGCGACCGGCGACGACGACGTGCACCTCGGCGGGTGCCAGCCGCCGGACCGCGGACGCCGCCTCCTCCGCCGTCGCCGCGCCGAGCATCTCCTCGCTGACGACCACGGTGCCCGGCCAGTCCCGTGCCGTCGCGGCGATCCGGTCCCAGGTCCACGTCCCCGCCGGGTCGTGCCAGAGCCCGCGCCGCAGGTCGCCCATCGCCTGGTAGTGCGCGGTGCGCGTGCCCGGCAGCAGGATCCCGGCACCGCGGAGCGGCTCGGCGTTGTTCCACAGGATCTGCTGCAGGTACGTCGTCCCGGTCTTCGGTGCACCGACATGCAGGAAGACGCGCTGTGCCATAGGAACCAAAGCATGCCCAAGGAACCGTCATGGTTCCCGTTCCGCCGGCCGAACACCCGGTGAAGATCGGATGAACGCGAGCGAGCACGCGGCCGACCACCGCGAACCGCCATGACTGCATGTAGTCGCCGGCCGGGCAGCGGACGGAATCCTCACCCGTGCCGGGTCGCGGAGCCTACGATCCCCGAGTTGACCGCGGTCATGCCCGACCTGGCTCCGCGGTCGCCGCGGCCGGGGACGCTGCCGCGGTGGGTGCCGTGCAGGGAGGAACCCGTGCCCGCAGCTCTCTCCTGTCGTCGTGCTCGTGGCGCTCTCGCGGCCGGCACGGTACTCGCCGTCGGCGCGGCGCTCGCCGGCGCACCGACGCCCGCGTCCGCCACGCCTTCGGCGTCCCTCGTGGTGAACGAGGTCTACGGCGGCGGGGGCAACAGCGGCGCGACGTACACCAACGACTTCGTCGAGCTCGCCAACCGGGGCGACAGCTCGGTGAGCGTCGACGGCTGGTCTGTGCAGTACCACTCGGGCGGCACGACCGGTTCCTGGCAGGTGACCACCCTGTCGGGCACGGTCGCACCCGGCGCGCGCTATCTCGTCGCCGAGGCGAAGGGCGCGGGCGGCACGCAGTCGCTCCCCGATCCGCAGGCGGGCGGCACGATCGCCATGTCGGCGACGTCCGGGACCGTCGCACTCGTCCACGACACCGCCGCACTCACCTGCGCCGACTCCGCGTCCTGTCAGAGTGCCTCGGTCGACCTCGTCGGCTACGGGACGGCCGCGATCAACGAGACGTCGCCGGCCGGGGGCGCGTCGAACACCGACTCGGTGCAGCGCACCGACAAGGCCGACAGCGACGACAACTCGGCCGACTTCACGTCGGCAGCCCCGACGCCCGGTGCCGACAACACCGGTGGCGGTGGGGGCGGCGGTGAGCCGGGACCGCTGCGCATCCACGACATCCAGGGCGGTGACTGGCTCTCGCCGCACGACGGAGACCAGGTGACGAACGTTCCCGGCGTGGTCACCGGCGTCCGCGGCAGCGGTTCCAGCAGGGGCTTCTGGATCCAGGACCCCACGCCGGACTCGAACCCGGCGACCAGCGAGGGCATCTTCGTCTTCACGTCCTCGCCGGGCGTGTCCGTCGGCGACTCCGTGCTCGTGTCCGGCTCGGTCAAGGACTTCTACCCGTTGGGCAGCGGCGAGACCGTCGCGACGACGTCCAACCTCTCGGTGACCGAGATCAGCAGTCCGACGACGGCCGTGCTGTCGCACCGCAACACGCTGCCGGCCGCGGAGGTGGTCGGGCCGGCGACCGTGCCCGGCACGTACGCGCCCGACCTGGGCGGCGGCGACATCGAGTCGACGCACGTCGACCCGTCGCGGTCCGCGCTGGACTTCTGGGAGTCGCGCGAGGGCATGCGCGTGGAGGTCGACGACGCGCGCGTCGTCGGGCCGTCGAACTCGTTCGGCGAGCAGTACGTCACCACGAAGCCGGCCCAGGCGGCCACGTACCGCGGCGGCACCGAGCTGCTCGCCGAGAACGCGACGCCGTCCGGGCGGATCGAGGTCGTGCCGGCGAACGGCGGCAACCCGGGCGTGTCCGTGGGCGACGTGTTCAGCGGCGCGACGGTCGGGCCGGTGGACTACTCGGAGTTCGGCGGCTACACGATCGCGGCCACGACGCTCGGCAGCGTGCGGAAGGGCGACCTGCCGCCGGTGCGCGCGACGCCGCAGGAGGCGGGGCAGCTCGCGGTGGCCACGTACAACGTCGAGAACCTCGCGCGCGGCGACCCCGACACCAAGTACCAGCGACTCGCGGCCGGCGTCGTCACGAACCTCGCCGCCCCCGACGTGATCGGCGTCGAGGAGGTGCAGGACGACGACGGTGCCACCGACGACGGCGTCGTCACCGCAGGGAGGACGCTGACCAGGCTCACCGACGCCATCGTCGCCGCCGGCGGCCCGCGCTACGAATGGCGTGAGATCGACCCCGTGAACGACAGCGACGGCGGGCAGCCGGGCGGCAACATCCGCGTCGCGTTCCTGTTCAACCCGGACCGGGTGTCGTTCGTCGACCGCGGGTCGAGCACGGTGGACCGCTCGACGACCGGCACGTCCGTGGTGAAGGTCAAGGGCAAGCCCGCGCTCAGCCTGTCGCCCGGCCGCGTCGATCCCACCAACGCGGTGTGGGACGACAGCCGCAAGCCGCTCGCGGGCGAGTTCCGGTTCCAGGGCAGGACGGTGTTCGTCGTCGCCAACCACTTCGACTCGAAGCTGGCCGACCAGAACGCCGACGGCCGGTTCCAGTACCCGGCGCAGTCGTCGGCCGTCCAGCGCTCGGGACAGGCACACGTCGTGCACGACTTCGTCGGCGACCTGCTGGCCGCCGACAGGAAGGCCGACGTCGTGGTGCTCGGCGACCTGAACGACTACCAGTTCAGCCCGGCGCTGTCGGTGCTGCGCACCGGCACCGCGGACGCCTCGGGCGCCCCGATCCTCGACGACCTGATCACGACGCTGCCCGTCGACCAGCGCTACACGTACGTCTTCGACGGAATCTCCGAAGTGCTCGACCACATCCTGGTGACGTCCGGCGCGGGCCGGGCGGAGTACCAGGTCGTGCACGTCAACGCGGAGTACACCGACCAGACGAGCGACCACGACCCACAGGTGGTGCGGCTCCAGCCGTAGCGTCCTCGGCTCGTGCGGTCAGACGATGGTGCCGATGATCAGGACGCAGACGAGGGCGACCACGGAGATGACCGTCTCCATCACCGACCACGACTTGATCGTCTGCCAGACCGTCAGCCCGAAGTACTCCTTGACCAGCCAGAAGCCGGCGTCGTTGACGTGGCTGAAGAACAATGAGCCGGAGCCGATGGCCAGCACCAGCAGGGCCAGGTGCGGCTTGTCGAGGGTGTGGCCCAGCGGTCCGACGATGCCCGCGGCGGTGACCGTGGCGACCGTGGCCGAGCCGGTGGCCAGCCGGATGCCGACCGCGACCAGCCAACCCAGCAGGAGCACCGAGATGTGCGAGCCCTGGGCGTAGCCGGCGATGACGTTGGCGACACCGGAGTCGGACAGCACCTGCTTGAACCCGCCACCCGCGGCGACGATCAGCATGATCGAGGCGATCAGCGGCAGCCCGGAGCCGAGCGAGGAGTGGATGCGGCGGTTCGTCATGCCCGAACCGCGTCCCAGCGCGAGCATCGCCAGGAAGATCGCGGCGAGCAGCGCCACGGCCGGGTTGCCGACGAAGTCGAGCACGGCCCGGGTGCCCGACTTCTCGCCGGTCTCGAGGTCGCCGATGCCCCTGACCAGCATCAGGGCCACCGGCAGGACCATGCAGACGACCGCCGCGGCGAACGCCGGCCGCCGGCTTGCCCCACCCGGGTTCTGCCGCTCCGCGGTGCCCGCGCGCTGCGCCTCGTCACCCACCTCGGCGGCGCCCGACGCGCCCGACGCGCCCGACGCGCCCGCCGACGCGCGTTCCTCGGTCCCGAGGATGTCCGGCGCCTCGGCGACCGGAACCCATCGGTCCATCAGCTGGGCGAGCAGCGGGCCGGCGATGATCAGCGTCGGTACCGCCGTGATGAGCCCGAAGATGAGCGTGTAGCCGACGTCGGCGTGCAGCAGCGCGATCGCCGTCAACGGCCCCGGGTGCGGCGGGATGAGCCCGTGCAGGATGGACAGCCCGGCCAGCGCGGGGATCCCGACCTTCATCAGCGAGACGCCCGTGCGCCTGGACACCAGCGCCACGATCGGCACGAGCAGCACCACGCCGATCTCGAAGAACATCGGCAGGCCGATGATCGCGGCGATGAGCGCCATCGCCCACGGCAGCGTCCGCGGGCCCACCTTGCCCACGATCGTGTCGACGATCTGGCTGGCGCCACCGGAGTCGGCGAGCAGCTTGCCCAGCATCGCGCCGAGCGCGATCAGCAGCCCCACCGCACCGAACGTCGTCCCGAGCCCGGTGACGAAGCTGTTCAGCGCGTCCCCGGGGGCGACCTGAGCCACCGCGGCGAGCGCGGCCGAGCCGAGGATGAGCGCGATGAACGGGTGGAACTTCGCCCACACGATCAGCACCACGACGACGCCGATGCCCACCAGCGCCGCCGCGATCAACTGCCCGTGCCCTGCGCTGCTCAACGGCTTGCCCGCGGCCAGCACACCAGAGGCCAACACGCTCATCGCCCGCTCCCCTCGCCGTCGCCGAAGCGCCTCAGCCCGCACTCCGCTCAGCGGCGCAGGCAGGGCGACGCTATACCCGCCCGGCACCGCCCCGCGAGACGTGTCCGCGCCGGACGGTCAGTCGATCATGCGCAGGCGGCAGGGCGACGGGTCGATCGAAGTCAGCGGGGGCCTGGTCATGTGCGTGAACGACACGACCGCCTGCCCGGGCGCGAGAGCCGGCAGCCGCCGCCACATCGACTCATCGATGCCGGGAATGACGTTGCGCAGCCCGCGGCCTTGATGATGAAGATCTCAAGTCGCTCCAGCGACTGCAAGTCTGCATCATCAGGAACAGGAACTAGTCGACGACGTCGAACTGCTCGGGGTAGAGAGTCACGACCTCGACGTCGTCATCGCCCAGATCCAGCTCGACGGCATATCCCTCGCGAGGCGACTCGTACGCCTCCAGTACGTGCCCCTGAGTGCCTCGAGGAATCGTGCGATCGGGCCGGAAGTCGCTGGTGACGTCGACCGTCGTCCGCACTGCCGCGTCTACTGCCGCCTTCATCGGCCCTCCTTGTGCACCTTGAGCAAGTTTGTCAGAAGCCGCGGGACGGCACTCCCACCGTCGATCTGCCAAACGGCGAACACCGTGCCGCGTCGGCCGTTCGGACCGATGATCAGGTATTCGGTTTCGAATCGCTGCCCGTACTCGCTGCGCTTGCCGGCACGCGCGGACGCAACCGGCACCTGGGGTTCGATCTGTCGAATCACGTCGTCAGCGGCCTGTTCGCGAGCGTTGTGGACGTCGTAGCCCACCTCTCTCCACGCCTTCCACTTGCCGCGGTTGCGGGGATTCTCCGGAGCCATCGAGTAGGCGGTGAACTTACGCCGGTCGAGTTCGGCGCGCTCGGCATTCGGTAGCCTCGATAGCGACGCACTCGCGCCCGATATGGAATTGCTGGCGGTCGTACTCCGGCGCGGCAGTCAACCGCCGCCGGCACCCTTCGCCTGCTCCACTGCGGCGACATACTCGTTGAGCTTGTCCTGCATCTGCTGACCGAGTTGCATCGCGTCGTCCAACGCCGTTTTGCCGGGGCCGTCCAGCACCTGCGCACCGCCTTCGTTGCCCCACACCACGGCTTCCTGTACTGCATCGTTGTTGTCCGCGCGCAGCTGCCCGAGCGCTGCGATCGACGAATCGACGTCGCTGCCGATCTGATGTGCCGCTGCCTGCAGGTCGTCGAGTCTGCTCACGGGCACAACCTATCGGGGGTTCGTGGCTGGCAGCCGCAACCACAGGGCCTGGCGAGACGAGGTCGATGGTAAACGCGTCGAAGCGGTGACCGGCTTCCCATGATCATGAAGGTTCCGGGTCGGTATAGCGACCAGGGATCTTCATGATCATGGACGGGGACGGCGGGGTGCGGCAAGGTGGGCGGATGGTCGACGTTCCCGGGCCGACCGGACCCGACGCGCTGCGGTGGTGGGGCCGTATGGCGCGGGATCCGTTGCGGGCGCACGTCGCTCTCGCACGGCGGTACGGTGACGCGGCGCGGTTGCCGTTGCGGCGCGGGCGCGGGTACTACGTGCTGACCCGGCCCGAGGCGGCCGAGCACATGCTCGTCTCCCGGCATTCCCGCTACACCAAGGCGTTCACCATCCGCACCGTCCGCGCGTTCCTCGGCGACGGGTTGCTGACCAGCGACGGGGAACTCTGGCAGCGGCATCGGCGGCTGGTGCAGCCGGCGTTCGCGCATCGGCACGTCGCCGGGTTCGCGTCCCTCATGGTCGACGCCGCCGCCCGGCGCGCGGCCGGTTGGCGGGACGGCGACGTCGTCGACGCCGCCGCCGAGATGCGCGCCATCGCGCTCGACGTCGTCGGGCGCGCGTTGTTCGGCAGCGAGATCGCCGAGGACGCGGGGCGGCTCGGGCACGACCTAGGCGCACTGCAGCGCGGTGCGCTCGTCGGTGTCTTCCTGCCCGTGCGGTCCGAGGACGCGGTGCGGACGCTGGCCCGGGTCTGGCCGCGCGTCGGCTCGGCCGCGCTGCACCTCGACGGTCTCGTCCGCCGGATCGTGGAGACGCGGCGGGTGTCACCTCACGACGAGCCGCGCGACCTGCTCGACCTGCTGCTCCGCTCCGGGCTCGACGACGGCGAGGTGCGCGACGAGGTGATGACGCTGCTGCTCGCCGGGCACGAGACCACCGCGAACGCGCTGACCTGGACGTGGTACGAGCTCGGCCGCCATCCCGAGGTGCTCGCGCGTCTGGTCGGCGAGCTCGACGAGGTGCT
>DASUWX010000009.1:0-13441 GCA_036378185.1 Streptosporangiales bacterium
GAGCCGGTGTGCACGACGACGCCGCGGGCGCCGACGTCCGCGCCGCGGCGCAGCGAGTGCCGGATCGCGGCCAGCGAGTTCCGCAGCGTCGCCTCGTCGGGGGAGCCGACGTTGACCAGATAGGGGGAGTGCACGAACACCGGGACGCCGAGCTCGCCCATCCGGTCGCGGAACAGGCGGTCGGCCTCGGGACGGCCGGGCGAGGGCGCCCAGCCCCGCGGGTTGGTGAGGAACACCTGCACGGCCTCGGCGCCGACGGCGGCGGCGTAGCCGAGCGCACTCGCGAGCCCCTTGGCCGTGGGCACATGGGCACCGATCGGTGTCCTGCGTTGCGAGGGCATCCGGGGTCAGAACACCCAGAGGCGGATGGCCGAGCCGTACGGCGCCTTGCCGTGCCGGCTCTGCTGGAAGACCTTGTTGCCGCCGAACGGGATCTGCTCGACGGACACCTTGAAGCCGGCGTCGGTGAGCAGCTTCTTCGCCTGCGGCACCGGCATGCCCTTCACCTCGGGCACGGTGACCAGCGGCGGCCCGTTCGAGACGACGAGGGTCACGGTGGCGCCCTTGGGGCGCTTGGCGCCGTCGCCCGGACGCTGGCTCGCGACCTTGCCCTTCGGCACCGTCTTGCTCGGCGCCTGGGTGACCGACGGCACCAGTCCCGCCTGCTTGACCGCGTTCTCGGCGGCGGCCTGGGTCATGCCGACGACGCGGGGCACCGTCACCGGCGGCACGCCCCGGCTCACGACGAGGTCGACCGCCGCGCCGCGCTTCAGCAGCTTGCCGGCCTTGGGGTGGCTGTCGATGACCGCGTTCTTCGCCACCGACGTGGAGTACCTGTAGGTGACGTCGCCGACGGCGAGCTTGCTCGCCGTGAGGCGAGCCTTGGCGGCGGCGAGCGGCTGGCCCTTGAGCGTCGGCACCGCGTGCCGTTCGGGGCCGAGCGAGACCACGAGCGCGACCGTGCCGCCGCGCAGGATCCGCCCGCCCGGTGCCGGCCGGGTCGAGCCGACCTCGCCCTTGGGCACGGTCTCGCTGTACGCGGAGGTCACCGACGTCTGCAGCCCGGCATTACCGGCCTTGGTCTTCGCCGCCGCGGCGGTGATGCCGGTGAGGTCCGGGGTGGTGGTCCACCGGCCCGCGCCGAACCACCAGCCACCGGCGCCGGCCAGCCCCGCGAGCAGCACGACGAGGAGCAACGCCACCAGGCCGCGCCGCCTGCGCCTCGGTGCGGTCTCCGCCGCCGGTTCCGGCCTCGGCCGGCCGCTCAGCAACAGCGTCGTGTTGTCGGCGCCCTCGTCGGCGGCGGCAACGGGTGCGCCGATGTCGAGCGGCTCGTCCTCGGGCAGTTCACGGCGGACGGCCGTCACCTCGGCGAGCAGCTCGCGCGCGTCGGCGGGCCTGGCCGCCGGGTCGCGGTCGGTGGCGCGAGCCACCAGCCGGTCGATCCGCGGGTCGACCGGGACCTCGCCCGACGGCGGCGGCACGTCCTCGTGCACGTGCTTGTACGCCACGGCGATCGGCGTCTCCGCGCGGAACGGCACCTTGCCGACGAGCATCTCGTAGAGCAGGATGCCGGCGGCGTAGACGTCCGAGCGCGCGTCCGCCGTGCCGTGCTCGACCTGCTCCGGCGCGAGGTAGGCGACGGTGCCGATGAGGATGCCGGTCGTCTTCGTGTGCGGTGACGCGGCGACGGCGCGGGCGAGCCCGAAGTCGGCGACCTTGACCCGCCCGTCGTCGGAGATGAGCACGTTCTCCGGCTTGACGTCGCGGTGCACGAGGCCCGCCTTGTGCGCGGCGGAGAGCGCGGCGAGCACCCGCTCGAGCACCTCGAGTGCCTCGCGCTGCCGCAGCCGGCCGCGTTCCTGGAGCACCTGGCGGAGCGTGCGGCCGGCGATGTACTCCATCGTGAGGTAGACGGTGCCGTCGTCCTCGCCCTGGTCGTAGACGGCGACCACGTTCGGGTGCGAGAGGCCGGCCGCGGAGCGCGCCTCCCGGATGAACCTGGAGACGAACGTCTCGTCCTCGGCGAGGAGCTCGCGCATCACCTTGACCGCGACGAGCCGGTCGAGCCGGGTGTCGCGGGCGGTGTAGACCGTGGCCATGCCACCGCTCGCGACCCGCGCCTCGACCCGGTAGCGGCCGTCCAGCAGCCGCCCGACCAGCGGATCGGTCGTCGTCGTGCTCACAACCGGCCAGTGTAGGTTCCCGGCCAGTTGATCTTGGGGACGCTCACCGGTGCGGGAGGCGTCCGGTCGTGATCAGTACCGTGGGCGCGTGGAGCACTGCTGCGTGGTCGGCGCCGGGATCGGCGGCCTCAACACGGTCCGCGCGCTGCGCGCTCAGGGGTACGGCGGGCGGATCACGCTCGTCGGCGCCGAGCCGTATCTCCCGTACGACCGGCCGCCGCTGTCCAAGCAGCTGCTGCGCGGCGAGGTGGACGACACGACGCTGCCTGCCGACTGGCCGGCATGGGACGTCGACGTCCGACTGGGCGCGCGGGCGACCGGGCTGCGTGACGGCGTGGTCGAGACGGACGCCGGCGAGATCGGCTGCGACGGCCTCGTCCTCGCGACCGGCGCCGTGCCGGTGCGGCTGCCCGGCCCCGGGCCACAGCGCACGCTCCGCACGGTCGACGACGCCAGGGCGCTGCGCGCCGTGCTGAAGCCGGGTGTGCGCCTCGCGATCGTCGGCGCCGGGTGGATCGGGGCCGAGATCGCGACCGCGGCGCGGGCGGCGGGGTGCGAGGTCACGGTCGTCGAGGCGGGCCCGGCGCCGCTTGCGGCCGCGCTGCCCCGGGACGTCGCGCGCCTCATGGCGGCGTGGTGGCGCGAGGCCGGCGTCGAGCTGCTGCTCGACGCACCGGCGGCGTCGGTAGAGACGGGCGGGCTCGTGCTGGCCGGCGGCGAGACCGTGCCGGCCGACGAGGTGCTGACGGCGGTCGGCGTCCGCCCGGCGTCTCGAGGTCTCGACGCCGTGCGGCTGCGTGCGGACGGTGCGGTGCTGGTCGACGAGCACCTGTCCGCCGGCGACGGGCGCTGCGCGGTGGGGGACGTCGCCGCCGCCTGGTCGCCGAGATACGGCAGGTACCTGCGCGTCGAGCACTGGGACAACGCGCTGCGGGCGCCGGCCGTGGCGGCGGCGACGCTGCTCGGCGCCGACGCGGCGTACGACCCGGTGCCGTACGTGTGGTCCGAGCAGTTCGGCCGTTACCTGCAGTTCGTCGGGCTGCGCCAGGACGGCGACGAACTCGTGTGGCGCGGCGACCCGGACGCGGACCCCACGTGGTCGGCCTGCTGGGTGCGCGACGGCCGCCTGCGCGCGCTGCTCGCCGTGGGCCGGCCGCGCGACGCGGTGCAGGGTCGCCGGCTCGCGGAGCGGGGCGTGCCCGTCGACGTCGCGGCGCTGACCGATCCGGCGGTGCCGCTCAAGCGGGCCGCACTGGAGGTTGCAGACTAGACCCGTGGTGGGAGAAGAGAGCGCCGGTCAGGAGTGGCTCAGCCTGCGTGAGCTGGCGCAGCGGATCGGCGCCGACGACAAACGGGTCAGGCAGCTGCTGCGCGAGGGGCGGCTGATCACCGTCCGCCGCGGCAGCGAGGACGTCGTGCCGGCGGCGTTCGTCTCGGACGGCGATCTGCTCAAGGGTCTCGGCGGCCTGGTGACGGTCCTGCACGACGCCGGCTTCGACCCGGAGGAGAGCATCGCGTGGATGCTGTCCGACGAGGACAGCCTCGGCACGTCGCCGGTCCGGGCGATGGCGGAGGGCCGCAGCAAGGAGGTCAAGCGGGTGGCCCAGGCCCTCGCGTAGCGGTTCCTTCTCCGTCACGTGCCCGATCCGGGCCGCGGTAGCAGCCCGTAACCGTCATGATCATGGCAGGCACTCGATAGCCTCGGGTGCATGGCCACTCACGCGACGTCCCTGCCCGCCCGTCACCCGCGGCTCGGCGACCTGTTCGCCGAAGGTGTGGCCACGTACTCGTTCGAGTTCTTCCCACCGAAGACCGACAAGGGCGAGCAGAACCTGTTCCGGGCGATCCGCGAGCTCGAGGCGCTCCGGCCGAGCTTCGTCTCGGTCACGTACGGCGCCGGTGGGACCAGCCGCGACCGCACGGTGAGTCTCACCGAGCGGATCGCCACCGAGACGACGCTGACGCCGCTCGGCCACCTCACGCTGGTGAACCACTCGGTCGCCGAGCTGCGCCAGGTCGTCGGGCAGTATGCCGCCGCCGGCGTGCGCAACGTCCTCGCACTGCGCGGCGACCCGCCGGGCGACCCGCAGGGCGAGTGGGTGAAGCACCCGGACGGCTACGAGTACGCGTCCGAGCTGGTCCGGCTGGTGCGCTCGCTCGGCGAGTTCTCCGTCGGCGTGGCGGCGTTCCCGGAGAAGCACCCGCGCTCGCCCGACGTGGCGACCGACGCGCGGTTCCTGGTCGGCAAGTTCGAGGCCGGCGCGGACTTCGCCATCACGCAGATGTTCTTCCACGTCGAGGACTACCTGCGGCTGCGGGACCGCGTCGCGAAGCTCGGCTGCGACAAGCCGATCGTGCCCGGCATCATGCCGGTCACGAACGTGTCGCAGATCGAGCGGTTCGCGGTGCTCTCCAACGCCGCGTTCCCGCCCGAGCTCGCGGCCCGGCTGCACGAGGTCGAGGACGACGCGGACGCCGTCCGCCGGATCGGCGTCGAGTACGCGTGCAACATGTGCGAGGCGCTGCTCCGCGAGGGCGTGCCCGGCCTGCACTTCATCACCCTGAACAAGTCGACGGCCACCAGGGAGATCTACGCGAGCCTCGGGCTCGCGTCGCGTGCCGAACGCAGGGGGGACCGGGCCTCGTGAGGCTGCTCGTCGTCGGTGGCACGAGGTTCATCGGCAGGCGCATCGTCGAGGTCGCGGCTGCCCGCGGCGACGAGGTCATGGTGGTGCACCGCGGCCGCACCGACCCGCCCGACCTCCCGGAATGCCGGCACCTGCACGCCGCCAGGGACGAGTTCGCCGGCGTGGCGGCGGAGGTCGAGTCGTTCGCGCCGGACGCCGTCGTCGACACCATGGCGCTGACCGCCGCGGATGCCGAAGCGGTGCTGCCGCACCTGCCGGACGTACCGCTCGTGGTGCTCTCCAGCGTGGACGTGTACCAGGCCTACGACCTGTTCCGGCACGGCGGCGGCGAGCTGCCGGTGCCCCTGGACGAGTGCTCGCCCGTCCGCGGCGAGCGGTACCCGTACCGCGGCACGGACCTCGGCTCCGCCGTCGACACCGAGACCTACGAGAAGCTCGACGTCGAGCCCGCGTACCTCGCCCGTGGCGGCGTCGTGCTACGGCTCGGCTTCGTCTACGGGGAGCACGACGGCCAGCGGCGCGAGGAGTTCGTCCTGCGCCGCGTGCGCGCCGGCCGCACGCGGATGCCCGTGGGAGCGGGGACGTTCCTCGGCTCGCGCTGCTACGTCGGCGACGTCGCCTCCGCCGTGCTGGCCGCCCTGGGCACGCCGGCGGCGTCCGGCGAGGTGTTCAACGTCGTCGAGGCGCACACGCCGACGGTGCTCGGCTGGGCGAGGGACATCCTGGCGGCTGCCGAACACGACCTGGAGCTGGTGCGGGTCGCGGACGACGAGCTGCCGGACGACCTGGAGCTCACCCGGGCGTGGCCGCAGCACCTGCTGTTCAGCAGCGCGAAGGCGCAGCGAGTGCTCGGCTGGGCGCCGAGCGACCCGGCGGAGACCGTGCCGCGCTCGGTGCGCTGGCACCTGGAGCACCCGCCGGAGTCCGACGGCGACTTCGCCCGCGACGACCAGGCGATGGGCTCGGTCGTCACCGGGCGGTTCACCGCGTAGCGCGCCCGCCTACCCGGGCGGCGGAGCGATCTGCCTGGCGAGCACGGTGTACGCGCGGGGCGTGCCGGGGAACACGAACCCCTCGGCCAGCTCCGTGAAGCCGAGCCGGGCGTAGAACGCGCGGGCGCCGGCCGCGTCGTCCGGCGTGGACAGCACGGTGCAGCGTTCCGGCCGCACGTCGAGCAGCGTGGTGAGGAGTGCGCGCCCGAGACCCTGCCGCTGTGCGTCCGGCCGCACGTGCAGCTCGGCGACGCAGAAGACGTCCCGCAGCCACGACCTGACGGCCCGGCGTGCGCGGCGGCCGCGCAGCCCGGCGCGCAGCGTGTCGTACCACCACTGCCCGGGCGCGCAGTGGAAGCCGTAGGCGAAGCCGACCGGCGGCGACCCGGCGGCGACCGCGGCCCAGCCCGGCTCGAGCGTGTGCCGGATGAACAGGCCGCGCCGCCGCTCGGTGTCGTCGGGCGTCGCGTGCATCGCCGCGCCGTAGATGTCGACGCAGGCGTCCACCAGCTCGGCGGTGAACGTGTCGGCGTCGACCGGGTACACCTCCATGCGCGCCCGCTCCGGTGTCATGGGGCGACGATCGCGCCGCCGCGCAGCAGGTCGACGATGGTCGCGTGCACGTCGTCGAGCGACTGCTCGGGGCGGAACTCCCGCCAGCCCAGCGCCGTGACGAGCACCATGCCGAACACCGACGCCGCGGCCACCTGGGTGTCCAGCCCGGCACGCAGGGCGCCGGTGCGCACGCCCTCGTCGAGCGCGGCGACGTAGCGGCCGACCACGCGGTCGCGCAGCCGGTCCAGCGTGTCGCGCCACGCCCGCTCGGTGCGCCACATCTCCGACACGAGCAGCTTGGTGAACGGCTCGTACTCCGCGATGTACTCGAGCTGTGCCCGGACCAGCGCGATGATCTTGGGCAGTGGCTCCAGTCCCTCGGACGCCTTCGCGAGCCGCTGCTCGAGCTCGTCCATGCCCTGCTCCAGCAGGGCCTCGAACAGCGCCTGCTTGCTCGGGAAGTTGTAGTAGACGGTGCCCTTCGCGACGCCCGCGCGCTCGGCGATGGCGTCCACCGTGGTGCCGGCGAAGTCGCGTTCGGCGATCAGCGCGATCGCGGCCTCGAACAACCGGTGCCGCGCATCGGACCTCGGTCGAGCCACGTCCCCGCCTTCCAGTTCGTGCCGCGGAGGCAGCCGGGTGACCGTCGTCGTCCGGCGGTGTGCGGCCAGCGTAGTCAGCCGCCCCGCCCGGACGAACGACGACGCGGTGTCAGGCGTAGCTCTCGACGGCCGGCTCCACGCCGACCGGGACGACCAGATCGGCGTGCGCCGCCGCGGCCGGGGCGTCGACCCCGGCCGCGACGACCGCGACGCCGTCGTCGGCGATCCCGCGGAGCAGCCGCCAGATCCCCGGCCGCTCCCGCGCCGGCACGCCCCGGTCGGCGCCGTCGACGACGACGGCGTCCGGGGCGCCGACCAGCGCGCTCGCGACCGCCAGCCGGACCCGCTGCGCGGCGTCCAGGTCGCGGACCAGCGTCTTCGGCGGGACGTACAGCCCGACGCGGGCGAGCAGGCCGTCCACCAGGCCGCGGCGCCGCCGCCACCGGCCCTCGAACGCGGCCCGCTCGCGCAGCAGCTCACCCACCCGGAGCGCGTCCTCGAGGTCGGAGACGCTGCTGACGGCACCGACGCCGACGTGCCGGCGGAGCGTGTCGGGGGACGCGGGCCGCCCGGCGAGCGTGATGACGCCGGACGACGGGCGCATCCGGCCGGCGAGGCAGAGCAGCAGCCGCGTGTGCGCGGAGGAGGGGTGGCCGGTCACGCCGACGAGCCGTCCGCGGTCGGCCTCCAGGTCGACGCCGCGGAAGACCCAGGCGCCCTCGCGAAGCAGCGCGAGCCGGTCGGCGGCGAGGTACGGGGTCATCGGACTCTCCTCGAGAGTTTTTGTACTGACTGGTCAGTCCGACTATAGCCGGTCGCGCTCGCCGGGTGGCAACGTGACGCGCCCCACGCCGTACCTCGCCTGTGCCGATGTTCAGCGGTCGAGCACCTTGCGCAGCGCCGCCTCCAATGGAGCCGCATCCGCCGGTGCGCTGGTGCGCCAGGCGACGAACCGGTCGGGGCGGACCAGCGTGGCGCCCTCCGGGCCGATGCCGTACCGGCCGTGCCAGTCGCCGTCGGCGACCAGGGAGTGCCGGCCGGCGAGCCCGTCCGGGCCCCCGATCACCTCGGCCCGCAGCGGGACGCCGAGCCCGTCGGCGACCTCGGCCGCGGCCTTCGCCCACGCGTCGGACGCGGTCAGCAGTACGAAGCCGCGGCCGAACAGGTCGAGCACGGGCATGCGCTCGCCGTCCCTGGTGAGCCAGAAGTGCGGCGCGTGCGAGCCGGGCCGGCCGGTCGGGTGCGTGGGGTCCTCCAGGCGCGCGCCGTCCTCGTCCGGCTCGGGCACGACGGCGCCGCCCGGGTAGCGGTAGCCGAACATGCCCTGCTCGGGCGGGATCGGCGCGTCCTCCGTGCCGTCGGCCAGGTGCGGCATCGACCGCGTGATCATGTTGGCGTACTGCTGTCCCGCGATCATCTCGCCGTACGGCCTGCGCTCGGTGTCGTGGCTGTCGAGCAGCCCCGGGCCCGCCCAGCCCTGCACGACCGCCGCGAGCTTCCAGGCCAGGTAGAACCCGTCCATCACCGCGGTGTTGCCGCCCTGGCCGCCGTGCGGGGGCATGGTGTGGGCGGCGTCCCCGACCAGGTGGACGCGCCCGGCGCTGAACCGGTCGGCGACGCGGTGCGCGATGCCGGTCTCCGCGACGGTGACGATCTCGACCGGCAGGTCGGGTAGGCCGACGATCCGCCGGACGATCTCCACCAGCCGCTCCTCCGGATAGTCGGTCAACCGCTCGCCGCGCTCCGGGTGGTAGTCGAACAGCGTGACCCAGCGCCCGGGCGTGTCGGTGCTGACGAACGCGGCGCTGCCCTCGACCGCGGGGTTCTGCAGGTAGAACAGCGCGTACTCGCGGCCCAGCACGGCGTCCGCGAGGTCGGCGTCGAACACGACGCTCAGGGACCGCCCGATCTCCCCGCGGCCGTGGACGCCGATGCCCGCCGCGTCGCGGATCCCGCCGCGCCAGCCGTCCGCCGCGACGAGGTAGTCGGCGCGGACGGTGCGCCGCTCGCCGGTCCGCAGGTCGGCCAGCACCACGGTGACGCCGTCGGTGTCCTGCTCGAACGACTCGAGTCTGGTCTCGAACCGGAGCTCCGCGCCCAGCTCGCGCGCGCGGTCGGCCAGGATCGGCTCGGCACGCTCCTGGCTCGCCATGCCCATCCGCTCCGGCGTGAGGTCGGGGAACTCCGGCCACTTCTCGCCGATGATCTCGTGCAGGACCCGCCCGGTGACGCTCTCGGCGACGACGATGGGCATCCCGAGGTCCAGGTCGTAGCCGGCGGCGCGGATCCGCTCGGAGACGCCGGCGATGCGCAGCGCCTCCATCGTGGGCCAGCTCTGGCCGCGCGCCTTGGGCTGGTTGGACGTGCCCGGGTGGCGCTCGACGAGCAGCGGGCGGACCCCGTGCAGGCCGAGGAACATCGCGGTCGACGTCCCGGCGAGGCCGGAGCCGACGATCAGGACGGGAACGTGGTGCGGTGTGGCTGACATGGCGACTCCGGTTGGAACGGTGTTCGAGTACGAACGCCGTTCTATATCCGAACAGCGTTCGCGTCAAGTACAGTGTTCGCCATGAGTGACGGAGCGCGGACCGAGGCGGTCCCGCCGCCGCCCTGGCGCCGTGGCACGGCGAAGCCGGTGCGCCAGCAGCTCGGCGTGTCGGCGATCGTCCGGGCGGCGATGCGGATCATGGACAGCGAGGGGCTGGACGCCGTCAGCATGCGGCGGGTCGCCCAGGAGCTGGGCACCGGTGCGGCGTCGCTCTACCAGCACGTGCGCAACAAGCAGGAGCTGCACGAGCTGATCCTGGACGAGGTCTTCAAGGACCTCGAGGTGCCGGAGCCCGACCCGGCGAGGTGGCGGCAGCAGCTGAAGGAGCTGTGCCTGGAGTTGACCCGGACGCTGCTCGCGCATCCGGGCGCCGCAAGGATCGGCATGGAGACGCTCATCCCGACGACACCGGGCATCCTCGTCGGGATGGACGCGCTGATGGGCATCATGCGTGCCGGCGGCATCCCGGACCGCCTGGTCGCGCCCGCGTGCGACTCCCTCGCGCTGCTCGGCAGTGCCTATGCGTACGAGGCGAGCCTGTGGCCTACGACCGAAGCCGGCCGTGCCGAGGCCACCCGCCGGCTCGAGGAGATCGAGGGCTATCTCGACTCGCTGCCGGCGGAGCACCTCCCGCACATGACGGCGTTGCGCAAGCACATGCGCGGCGACGACGGCTGGGCGAACTTCGAGTTCGGCCTGGACGTGTTCATCGCGGGCCTGGCGACGTACGCCGAGCACTGAGCCCGTTTGACGGCGGCTCGCGCGGATAGACGTGCTCAAGGTGCCCGGAGCCGAAGATCGACGCTGCTACGCTGCGGAGGAGTTCCGAGGGGGATCCCGTCACCGACAGCTCGTGCTTGCCGCCCGGTGACGAGATCGACTTGGCGACGGGGAGGTACGGATGGTGCGGGGGTTCGTCGTCCCTGGTGTGGTGCTGGCCGCGGCGGCGTTGCTCGCCACGTCGTGCACCCGGGTGTCCGACGACGGGTCCAGCCGCCCCGCGGCGGTGACCCGTTCCGCGTCCGCCGCTCCGTCGGCGTCCGCGGCACCGACCGGTACGCCCAGTGCGTCGTCGAGCGCGACACCCACGCCGACGCGGACGCACGACCCGCTCGACCTCGGCGACAGGACGTTCAGGGTCGGCGCGAAGGGCAAGCGGGTCAAGGCGCTGCAGCTGCGCCTCGCGAAGCTGCACTACGACCCGGGCCCGGTCGACTCGCACTTCGGGCCGACGACGCTGATGGCCGTGTGGGCGTTCCAGAAGGTCAACGGGATCAAGCCCACCGGTACCATCGGCCACCGGACCCGTGCCGCGTTCGACGACCCGCGGCAGCCCAGGGTCCTGAAGCCAAAGGGCCCGGGCGACCGCGTCGAGATCAACCTCACCGAGCAGGTCCTCACCGTCTACCACCACGGCGGGATCCGGCTGATCTCGCACATCTCCAGCGGCAGCGGCCTGCACTACTGCGACACGTACAAGGACGACGCGACCGGTCGGACGGGGACGGCGTGCGGGGTCGCGGTGACCCCGACCGGTGACTACCGCGCCGGGCGCAGGATCGCCGGTTGGCGGCACTCGAAGCTCGGCTACCTCTACAACCCGGTCTACTTCAACGGCGGCATCGCCGTGCACGGTGAGCCGTCGGTGCCGGTCTACCCCGCATCGCACGGGTGCGTGCGCATCCCGATGCACACGTCGACCATCTTCCCGAGGATCGTCGAGACCGGCGAACGCATCTACGTCCGGCGTCCGTGACCGCTCGCAGCTACGCGGGTCCCTGGTAGTCCTTCGGCGCCGCGTCGCGGGTGTACGCGGCCACGGGCAGGCGCCGGCCGTCGAGCAGTGCGCTGATCATGGCGCACACCAGCGCGGGCCGGTCCTGGTGCAGGTTGTGCCCGACGCCGTGCAGGTAGACGAGCCGGCTGCGGGGGAGCAGCCGCCGGTACTCGACCGCGGAGTGCCAGGACAGGTAGTCGCAGGACCCCTTGACGATCAGCGTCGGCGTCCGCAGTCCGGTCAACGCGTGCCGCAGGTCGGGTGGTCGCGGCGCGGCAGCCGACTGCGGGTACTGCATGGCGTAGAAGCCCGTCCCGCGTGACGGTGTCTGGGGCCGCGACGCCGAGTCGCAGTGCAGCGCCGGGCTGGCGCGTGAGACGACCTCGTCGTTGCGGGCGTCGGCCTCACGGTCCGGGTAGAACGCGTGCGCCGCGCGGGGGTTCACCTGCAACAGCGCCCAGCCGAGCATGGGCCGCGGCGGGAGCACGGCGGCGTACGCGTGCAACCGTCTGCGCACGGGGAGCCTGCCGAGGACGCCGCTGCTGCTCGTGTCCGACGGGTCCACTGCCCCGGGGGAGATGAGCGCGAGGGCGGCGACCCGACCCGGATGCCCGGCCAGGTAGTCCGCCGCGAGCGCAGCGCCGTACGAGTGCCCGACGAGCACCATCCGAGCGAGACCCAGATGGCGGCGCAGGGCCTCGAGGTCGGCGACGCCGCGGTCGGCCGTGTAGCCGCGCGGGTCGGCGAGCCGCCCGGACCGGCCGGTGCCGAGCTGTGCGTACAGGTACACGTCCGATCCGTGCGCGGCGAGCGGCGCGAACGCCGTCGCGTTCGCGGGCAGGTCGGGCACGCCGGGGCCGCCGTGCACGACGACGACCGGGGGCCGGTGCACCCGTCCCCTCGCGGGGAGGTGTACGACGGCGAGCCGCGAGCCGGTCGGCACCGTCACGACGGTCTCGCCCGGCAACCTGGGAACGGTCGCCGCCTCAGCGTCCGGGCGGAGCGCCGTGACCGCGAACGCCGCGACGAGCACCACCGAGGTGCTCGCGAAGAACGCCCACCGCACCCGCCGCCGGGCCGCCCGCCGCGTGCGGCCGCCGACGGCGTAAGCCACCAGCCCGTCGACGACGGCGAACGCCACGAGGCCGGCGCCCAGGAACAGCGCCGGGCGGGCGGTGACCGCCGCCGCTCCGAGGATCGCGGCGACCCCGGCGACGATCGCCGCGAGGACGCCGGCCGCCGCGATCGCCACGGTGGCCGTCCTGCCGGTGCGTTCGTTTCTTCGAGCCACGGCGAGAAGACAACCAGAGGCGGCGCGGGCTCGCATCGGGGACGCACCCTGACTCCGTGAGGTCCGCACACCCGGATCTCCCTAAGGTGTCAGCATGCCCGACATGACACCCGAGGAGTTCCGCGCGTACGGCCACCGGGTCGTCGACTGGATCGCGGACTACGCCGAACGCGTGCACGAGCTCCCGGTGCGGTCCCAGCTCGCCCCCGGCGACGTGCGCGCAGCCCTGCCCGCGCACCCCCCGGAGCAGGGGGAGACGTTCGACGCGGTGCTCGCCGACCTCGATCGGGTCGTGCTCCCGGGGGTGACGCACTGGCAGCACCCGTCGTACTTCGCGTACTTCCCGGCGAACGCGTCCGGCCCCGCGATCCTCGGCGACCTGCTGTCGTCCGGCCTCGGCGTGCAGGGCATGTTGTGGGCGACCAGCCCGGCGTGCACGGAGCTGGAGATGGTCGTCGTCGACTGGCTCGCCGAGCTCCTCGGCATGCCGGGCGAGTTCACGCACTCCGGTACCGGAGGCGGCACGATCCAGGACTCCGCGAGCAGCGCCAGCCTGGTCGCGCTGCTCGCCGCACGGCATCGCGCGTCAGGGGGCGCCGTGGAGCAGAGCGGCGTCACGGCGCGGCAGACGGTCTACGTGTCGAGCGAGACGCACTCGTCGCTCGAGAAGGCCGTCCGTGTCGCGGGGATCGGCGTGGACAACCTGCGGGTCGTCGCGGTCGACGAGAACCTCGCCATGGACCCGGCGGCGCTCGACCGCGCGATCGCCGCGGCCGACATCGAGGAAGCGGAAGTGCGCGGCAAGGGTGCGGTCCCTGCCCTCGTGCGCGCGGCCTGACGCC
>DASUWX010000010.1:0-3409 GCA_036378185.1 Streptosporangiales bacterium
CGGTGTTGACGGTGGGGTCGCCGTGAGGCCCGAGACGTTGGCTGCGGCCGAACGCGAGGCCGCCGCGCTTCCCACGGTCACCGCCGAGTCGGGCGACACGATCAGGATCACGTACCACACGGGGGTGTCATGACGACCCAGACCTGCGCGGTCTGTCACCGCCAGCACCGTGGCAGCAACGCCTGCCCGTCGTGCGTCGGCCGCGTCCAGTCCGACTTGCGCGCCGTCCCCGAGCTGGTGCGCGAGCTGGACGTCACCCGGTACCGCCAGGACAACCTCGGCGCCGACCCGGGCAAGTCGTCGGAGACCCGCCTCGCGTGGTCGGAGAAGGCAGCCGAGGCGCACTACGTGCTCGCCAACACCCTCACGACGTGGGCGCGGGACCTGTGGGAGACGAACGGCCCCGCCGGCGCGCTGATCCCGTGCGGCCCCGACCTCGCGTCGGTGTCCGCGTTCCTGCTCCGCTACCCGTCATGGATCGCCGACCACGAAGCCGTCGCGCAGCTGGCCGACGAGATCGCCGAGGCGGTGAAACTGGCCCGCCGCGCCATCGACCGACCCGCGGACACGCGCGTGTACCTGGGCCGCTGCGACCTCGGCGACCCGGAGAACGAGCCGTGCGACCGGGAGCTGTACGCCTACCGGTCGCAGGAGGACGTGGAGTGCCCGGCGTGCGGGGCGTCGTGGCGGGTGCTGGAGCGCCGGGAGTGGCTGCTGGCGCAGGTGGAGGAGCAGACCGCCACCGCGGAGACGCTGGCCGCACTGCTGACCCGGCTCGGCGTGGAGACCCAGGTGGAGGACATCCGCCGCGCCGCACGCGACGGCCGGTTGACGAACGTGGGCATCGAGTCGCACTCGCGACGTCGGCGGTACAGGGTCGGGGCGGTGCTGGACGCGCTGCTCCCCGGACGACGCGCCGACGCCGCTTAGTTGCGCTGATCAGCCTGTAGTGTGTTACAGTCGCACCAGGACGGGCCGGAGACGGTCGGTTACCACTGTTAATGGAGAGGTTGCGGGTTCGAGTCCCGCCCGACCTTCGGGTCGGTAGCTCAATCGGCAGAGCGCTTAACCCCGGCAGTCACACCACGCCTGTCCGCCTGCTTCACCGGCCCTGCGGGCCGGACGCGATCGGTTACCTTGGCATAGACCCGGTCGCGGCTCACACGCCCGCAGGGCCTACCCGTTCAGGGAGGCCCCGATGGACCCGCTCACCGCAGTCGCGACCCGCTCCACGCCGCAGTCCGAGCGGGCCGACGCCCGGCAGAAGCTCAATGCGGCTTGTGGCTACGTGTTCACCGTGACGGACGACGCGCACATCCACCGCTTCCTCACCATCGGCACCACCGGCGGCACGTACTACACGTCCGAGCGGGATCTCACACGAGACGCCGCCGGAGTGGTCCTCGACGCCGCTCGCCAGCGTGGGGCGTGGCTGGTCGATCGGATCGTTGACGTGTCTGTCGCGGGCCGCGCTCCGCGGCAGAACCCGGCGCTGTTCGCGCTCGCGGCGGTCGCCGGTCTCGGCGACGAGGACGCCCGTGCCCGGGCGCTCGCCGCGCTGCCGCAGGTGGCTCGCACGGGCACCCACCTGTTCCTGTTCGCGCGCTACGTCGAGCAGTTCCGCGGTTGGGGCCGTGGCCTGCGTGGCGCGGTCGCGCGCTGGTACGTCGATCGCCAGGTGGAGGACGTCGCGTACCAGGCGGTCAAGTACCGGCAGCGTGAGGGCTGGTCGCACCGCGACCTGCTGCGGCTCGCGCACCCGGAGACCGACGACGAGGCCCGGCGGGCGCTGTTCTCCTGGATCGTCTCCGGCGCCGCAAGCGACGCCACGCCGGGCCTCGTGGCCGCGTTCCAGCGCGCGCAGGAGGCGACCGACACGGCGACGTGGGTGACGCTGATCGAGCAGCACCCGCTGTCGTGGGAGATGCTGCCGGACCCGGCGCTCACCGAGCCCGCGGTGTGGCGCGCGCTGATCACCAAGGGCATGCCGCAGACCGCGCTGCTGCGTCAGCTGCCGCGCCTGACCCGCCTCGGCGTCCTCGGCGACCCGCCGACGCGCGACCTCGTGACCACCCAGCTCGCGGATCCGGCGCGGCTGCAGAAGGGCCGCGTGCACCCGATGAACGTCCTGGTGGCGCAGCGCACCTACGCCTCCGGCCAGTCGGCCCGCGGCCAGTCGACCTGGGCGCCCGACCGCCGTGTTGTGGACGCCCTCGACGCGGCGTTCTACGCGGCGTACGCGGCCGTCGAGCCGACCGGGAAGGACACGCTGCTCGCCCTCGACGTGTCCGGTTCCATGGGCTGGTCCGCGTCGGGCCTGGGCCTCAGCGCCCGCGAGGCGTCGGCGGCGCTGGCCCTGGTCACGATGGCGACCGAGCCGGGCGCGGAGGTCGACGTGGTCGGGTTCACCACGACCCTGCAGCCGCTGCCGCTGAGCCCGCGCCAGCGGCTCGACGACGCCATCCGCGCGGTGTCCAACCTTCCGTTCGGCGGCACCGATTGCGCCCAGCCGCTGCTGTGGGCACTGGCGCAGCGGAAGAGCTACGACACGTTCGTGGTCTACACCGACAACGAGACGTGGGCTGGCGGCACGCACGTCCACCAGGCCCTGCGGCACTACCGGGAGCGCGTCAATCCGGCCGCCCGCATGGCCGTCGTCGGCCTCACCGCCACCGACTGCTCGATCGCCGACCCGTCCGACCCGGGCATGCTCGACGTGGCCGGCCTCGACTCCGCAGTGCCCGGCCTGATCGCGGACTTCTCGCGCGGCGCGATCTGAGCATGTCCGACCCACGCGCGGCCCAGGCCCGCGAGGCGCACCGTCTCGCGGGCCTGGCTGTCGACCAGGCGGCGCAGCACCGCGAGCTTCGCGACCACATCGTCCGCCGCCTGCGCGACGAGGACCCGCAGCGCTGGACCTACCCCGTGCTCGCGTTGGCGGTGGGATGCAGCCCCGAACTGATTGCCGCGATCGTCAAGGGCCGGACGCCCAGCGCAACGCGACGTGACGACGGCCGATGACACGCCGTGTCGTCCCTGCATAGTTGCTGATCACCCAGTCGCCGCATACAGTTCTGTCACCATCGGTGAGTTGGCCCCGGTGGACGGCCGGGACACCTTCGCCCTTCGGGCGGTTGTGATCATCGCGGGTGGCACTGCGGGTCCTTCCCCGACCGCCCGAGCCCGGTAGTGACGGGCTCGGGCCACGACCTCAACGAGGCGACATGAGCGACTTTCGCCCCACCCGGCCTGCCGGGCGGATCGGCCGCGCTCGCGACGACGCGGTCATCGGTGTCGCGAACGCGGTCCTGCGCCTCGGCTCCCCTTGGCTGCAAGCGATGGTCAAGGGCTCCGTGCGCTACGGGATGCAGGCGGCAGCTCGCGACAGCGTGACGCCCGGGCCACGTTG
>DASUWX010000011.1:0-12196 GCA_036378185.1 Streptosporangiales bacterium
CGGTCGGCCGTCGCCATGACCTCGGCGAACAGCTCGTCGAAGCGGGTGTCCCTCGGGGTCTCGTGGCTCATCGGGCCGCCTCGCCGAGCGCGTCCAGGCCGGCACGCAGGCCGGCGACGGCCTCGGGGGACAGCCCGTCGAGTGCGCGTCGCTCCAGCCCGCTGACCGCGCGCCGGACCCTGGCGGCGGAGCGGCGCCCGGACGGGGTGAGCCGGACGAGGACCGCGCGGCGGTCGTCCGGGTGGGCGGCGCGGGTGAGCAGGCCGCGTCGCTCCAGCCGGTCGAGCACGCTGGTCAGCGTGGTGGGCCGGATGCCGATCGCCGCGGCGAGCGCGGAGACGGTGCGGCCCCGGCCGTCGGCGAGGTTGGCCAACGCGTTGATCTCGGACGCGGAAAGACCCAGTCCGCTGAGCTCGGCCTCGAGTGCGTGCAGTGTCGCGTGGGTCGCCCGCTGCAGCGCGAGGAGGGGTGACCAACGATCCGAGCCGCGTTCAGTTACCACGATTTCGTATTATATGATTTCGTGCTACCTCGGGCAAGATGCGGCGCAGCCGCAACCACGCCGACCAGGTGGCGACGGTGGTCAGCAGAGCGGCCGGCGTGACGACCAGGAAGCCGCGGAAGCCGTCGGTGAGGTCCACCACGTGGCCGGTGAGCCAGGAACCGGCGGCGACGCCGATCAGCAGGCCGGTGGTGAGCCAGGTGAGCGCCTCGGTGAGCCGGTCCCGCCGGACGCTGCGCTCGACCAGCGTGTTGCTCGCCACGATCAACGGTGAGATGCCCAGGCCGCTGAGGAACCCGAGCGGGATCAACCACCCGACCGAGGGCGCGAACACGAGCGGCAGGAACAGCAGGCCCAGCAGCGTCCCGGTGCCGGCGAACCGCCACAACGGGTCGACCCGCCACGGCACGGCGCCGAACGTGAGACCCCCGACCGCGCTGCCCGCGGCGAACAGCGCGAGCACCAGGCCCGCGGCCCAGCGGACGCCCGCCGCGGACGTGAACGCCACCACCGCGACGTCGATCGAGCCGAGCGCCGTGCCGGCGATGAGGTTCACCAGCACGACGACGTAGACGACGGGGGTCCGCACCGCGGAGGCGCGCCGGCCCTGGCCCGGATGGCGCGGCGGGTCCGTCGCCCGCTGCCGGGAGAAGCCGATGCCGCCCACGAGCGTGAACAGCAGCGCGGCCGCCAGTCCCGCGCTCGGGTGAACCCGGGTGGCGAGCAGCGTCGCGAGCACCGGCCCGGTGACGAAGATGAGCTCGTCGACGACGGACTCGAACGCGTACGCGGTCGTGAGCTTCGGCGTCCCGCCCAGCCGGCTGGACCAGCGGGCACGGACGAACGAGCCGATCGGCGGGTAGGCCGCACCCATCACGAACGCCGACGGCACCAGAGCGAGGACGGGCAACCGCAGCACGGCCAGCCATACGAGCGACACGAGCCCGGCGCCGTGCACCGGGATGGCGAGCAGGGTCACCCGGCTCTGGCCGTACCGGTCCGCAAGCCGGCCCAGCACCGGCATGCCGACGGCGCCGGACAGCACGCCGATGCCGGAGAGCAGCCCCGCGTCGGTGTACGAGCCGGTCAGGCCCGAGATCAACAGGATGACGCCGAGCGACATCATCGAGATCGCGACCCGGCCGAGCAGCCCGAAGCCGACGAACCGCCGCACGGCGGGTTCGGTGAGCAGTCCGGCGTAGCTGCCGAACAGGGTGTGGAGGAGCTTCGGTCGTCGCGGTGGCCTAGAGGGTCCGGAGCGCGCCACCGTCTACCGCCACGACGCTGCCGGTCACGTACGACGCGGCGGGAGACAGCAGGAAGGCGGCGACCCGGCCGAACTCGTCGGGTGTGCCGTCGCGGCCGAGCGGGATGGTTGCGGCCCGCGCCCTGCGTGCGGCCTCGGGGTCGTCGGTGGCGGCGTCCAGCTCGCGGGCACGGTCGGTCTCGATCCGGCCGGGCATCAGGCTGTTGACGCGGATCCCGCGGCGGCCGAGCTCGTCGGCCAGCGTCTTCGCCACGACCGCGAGGCCCGGCCGCAGCCCGTTGGAGATCGCGAGGTTCGGGATCGGCGAGCGTACCGACGTGGACAGCACGAACGCGATGGCGCCGCCGTCGGTGAGCCGGGTGCCCACGGTGCGCGCGAGCCGCACCGCACCGAGGAAGACCGACCCGAACGCCTGCTCCCACTGCTCGTCGGTGATGCCGGTGACCGGGCCCGCGGGTGGGCCGCCGACGCTGACGAGCAGGCCGTCGAGGCGGCCGAACGTGCCGGTCGCGTGCTCGACCAGCCGGTCCGCGGCGGACGGGTCGGCGTTGTCGAGCGCGAGCCCGGCGGCGTGCCCGGCGCCACCTAGCGCCTCGACGGCGGCGGTGACGTTGTCCTCGTCGCGGGACGACACCACGACCTTCGCGCCGTCGGCGACCAGCGCCTCCGCCGTGGCCCTTCCGAGCCCCTTCGTTCCGCCCGTGACGATGTACACGCGTCCAGCAAGACCCAGATCCATGCCGCCCATCCTGGCAGGCTCGTCACCCGGATTTCCCGGGGACGCGACGTAGGATCGGTTAATCGTGCGATTCCTCAACGACTCAACGCCCGGCCATGAGCTCACCTACGACGACGTGTTCATGGTCCCCAACCGCTCGTCGGTCGCCTCGCGCTACGACGTCGACCTCGCGACCGTCGACGGCACGGGCACCACGATCCCGGTCGTCGTCGCGAACATGACGGCCGTCTCCGGCCGCAGGATGGCCGAGACCGTGGCCCGCCGGGGTGCGATCGCCGTGCTCCCGCAGGACATCCCCGGCGACGTCGTCGCCGAGGTGGTCGCGTGGGTGAAGGGCCGGCACCCGGTCTACGAGACCGCGGTGACGCTCGAACCGCACGACACGGTCAGCGAGGCGCTCGCGCTGCTGCCCAAGCGCGCACACGGCGCGGTCGTCGTGGTCGACGACGACCGTCCCGTGGGCGTCGTGACGGCGGCCGACTGCGCGGGCGTCGACCGGTTCACCCAGCTCGGCGAGCTGCTCACCGCCGAACTCGTGACGTTGCCGGCCGGCGTCGGCCCGCAGGACGCGTTCGAGCGGCTGTACGCCGCGCGCCGCAGGCTCGCACCCGTCGTCGACGGCACCGGCCGCCTGGTCGGGCTGCTCACCCGCACCGGCGCGCTGCGCTCGGCGCTGTACCGGCCCGCCCTCGACGCCGAGGGCCGGCTGCGCATCGCCGCCGCGGTCGGTGTCGGCGGTGACGTGGTCGCCCGCGCGAAGGGGCTGCTGGCCGCAGGGGTCGACTGCCTCGTGGTCGACACCGCGCACGGCCACCAGGAGAAGATGCTGGAGGCGCTCGAGGCGGTGCGCGGGCTGCGTCCCGAGGTGCCGCTCGCCGCGGGGAACGTGGTGACCGCCGGCGGGGTACGCGACCTCGTCGAGGCGGGGGCCGACATCGTCAAGGTCGGCGTGGGCCCCGGCGCCATGTGCACCACGCGGATGCGCACCGGCGTCGGCCGGCCGCAGCTGTCCGCGGTCCTCGAGTGCGCCGCCGAGGCGCGCCGGCTGGGCCGGCACGTGTGGGCGGACGGCGGCGTCCGGCATCCGCGCGACGTCGCGCTCGCGGTCGCGGCCGGGGCGTCGAACGTGATGATCGGGTCCTGGTTCGCCGGCACGTACGAGTCGCCAGGCGACTTCCACGAGTCGTCCGACGGCCGGCTGTACAAGGAGAGCTTCGGCATGGCGTCCGCGCGTGCCGTGCGCAGCCGCACCGCCGACGAGAGCCCGTTCGAGCGGGCGCGGAAGGCGTTGTTCGAGGAGGGCATCTCCAGCGCCCGGATGTACCTCGACCCGGACCGGCCAGGTGTCGAGGACCTGCTCGACGCGATCGTCGCCGGGTTGCGCAGCTCGTGCACGTACGCGGGCGCCCGGTCGCTCGAGGAGTTCCACGACCGGGCGGTGCTGGGTACGCAGAGCGCCGCCGGGTACGCCGAGGGGATGCCGCTCGACTCGAGCTGGTAGACAACGGCCTACACATCAGCACCCACGTCAACAGCGGAAGGGATGACCATGGCAGAGCGACGTGCCCTGTTGCCGTACGAGTGGATGCCGCAGGTGCCGACGCTGGAGGTGCGCAGCGACGACGTCGCGGAGGGCGAGATGTTGTCCGACACGCACGTCTTCAACGGCATGGGGATGAGCGGCGAGAACGTCTCGCCACACCTCGCCTGGTCCGGTGAGCCGGACGGGACGAAGAGCTTCGCGGTCACCTGCTACGACCCGGACGCCCCCAGCGGAAGCGGCTTCTGGCACTGGGTCCTGTTCGACCTCCCCTCCAGCGTACACGAGCTGCCCCGCGGCGCCGGCACGGGCGACTTCAAGGGCCTGCCCGAGGGCGCGATCCACGCCCGCAACGACTACGGCAGCAAGGACTTCGGCGGCGCCGCACCGCCCAAGGGCGACCCGCCGCACCGCTACGTGTTCACCGTCCACGCGCTCGACACCGAGTCGCTCGGCCTCGACGCCGACGCGACGCCGGCGGTGGTCGGGTTCACCATGCACTTCCACACCCTCGCCAGGGGGTTCCTGATCCCGGTGTACGGGTACTGAGCGCAGGTGCCGACGAGCACGCCGGAGGTAGGGGCGCGGACGCACCACGACGCGCGCCGCCCGCGGCACCTGCCGGAGGGGTGCGGGGGCGGCGGGGCGCGGATGACACTGAGAGGTCGCATGGCAGGTCCTGAGGACGAGGCGGCGGACTGGCTGCGTGCCGCGCGCGCCGTCACCGTGCTGACGGGGGCGGGGATCTCCACCGACTCGGGGATCCCCGACTTCCGTGGCCCGCAGGGCGTGTGGACCAAGGACCCCGCCGCGCAGGAGCTCTCGACGCTGCAGTCCTACGTCGCCGATCCGGACGTGCGGCGCCGGGCGTGGCAGGGCCGGCTCGTCCATCCGGCGTGGGACGCGCGACCGAACGCCGGCCACCGCGCGGTGGCCGAGCTGGAACGGCACGGCAAGCTGGTCGCCGTCATCACGCAGAACATCGACGGGTTGCACCAGGCGGCGGGCAACAGCGACGACCGGGTGATCGAGGTGCACGGCACGATCCACGAGGCCGAGTGCCTGGACTGCCACGCACGGCTGCCGATGCGCGACGTGCTCCGTCGGGTGGAGGCGGGCGAGGAGGACCCCGCCTGCGAGGCGTGCGGCGGCATCCTGAAGTCGGCGACGATCTCGTTCGGGCAGGAGCTCGACCAGCGGGTGTGGCTGCGTGCGTTCGCGGCGGCGTCCTCGGGCGAGGTGCTGCTCGCGGTGGGCAGCTCGCTGTCCGTGCACCCCGCCGCCGGGCTGTGCGACGTCGCGATGGGTGCCTCGGCGCGGCTCGTCGTCGTCAACGCCCAGCCGACCCCGTACGACGAGCTCGCCGACGCCGTCATCAGGGAGCCCATCGGCGACGTGCTGCCCCGGCTGGTCGCCGCCGCCGTCGCGGGCTGACCCCTGGGTCGGCTCGGCCCCGTGCCGATAGCCTCGGCGACCGGACGGCCCGTGCCGGCCGTGGTGGAGCGCGTGGCCTCGTGAAACGGTGGCCGGCCCTCCACTGCGCGGCGGCCGGGCGCGGGACAATCGAGGGGACACGACGGTGACGTGCGGGAGGCGGCGGATGTCCTTCGGGCGGGGGAGGGCCTGGGCGTGCGTCGGGCTGCTCGCCGCCACCGCGGCGGTCACCGTCGACATCACCTACCGCGGGCCGCTGGAGCGGCTCGACCTCGTGCTCTCGCAGCAGTGGTTCCCGCCGCCGGCGCACTCGGTGGCGTGGTGGTTCTGGTGGATCCTGGCGCAGGTCGGCAACGAGTACGTGCTGATCCCGCCGCTGGGGGCCTGCTGCCTGATCGCCGCGGCCCGGCTGCGGTCGATCCGCCCGATCGTGGTCACGTTCTGCGTCTGCGCGACCCTCGCGCTCGTCATCCCCGGGATCAAGATCGTGACGGGCCGCACCGCGCCGCGTTCGGGCTACGACGCGATGTTCGTCGGCGGGACGGAGTACCCGTCCGGCCACGCCGTCAACGCCATCGTCATCTGGGGTGCCGCGCTCGAGATGCTGGTGCTGGCGTTCCCCGTGGTCGAGCGGTGGCTGACGGTGCGCGTGCGCCGGGTGCTCGTCGTGGTCGGCAGCGCGGCGGCGGGCTTCGGCATGGTCGGGCTGAACTACCACTGGTTCAGCGACGCCCTCGCCGGCTGGCTGCTGGGCGCGATGTTCTTCCTGATCTTCCTCGGCCTGGACGTGTTCGCCCCGCTCGCCGCACGGCGCGCCGCCACGAACCCGGCCGGCCACGTCCCGACCGTCGGCGAGCACCCCTGAGCGGGGGATACACCTAGTCGGACTCGAACGCCGCCCGTTCGTGCGCCTCGGGGATCTTGGGCTCGAACAGCTCGACCAGGTTGCCGGACGGATCCTGGACGAGCGCCTGGTCGCCGCCGATCCCGTGGATGATGCCGCTGCGGAACAGGACGCCGACGCCCTTGAGCCGCTCGACGGTGCCCTCGAGGTCGGAGACCTCCAGGGCGATCCGGTTCCAGCCGCCCGGCTGCTGCGGCGTGCCGTCCTCCATCGGGCGGGAGCCGCCGCCCGGCTCGTCCGGGCCGACCGGCGAGACCAGCGTGAACCGCAGGTCGTCGCGCGCCAGCATCGCGAACGGGGGCGCGGGGTGCATCACCTCGCGGAAGCCCAGGTGCCCGCAGTAGAACGCGATCGCCGCGTCCACGTCGTCGACGATGTAGCGCACGGTGGCCATCGGTCTCGCCCCGCTCGGCTCGAGGAGGAATGTCGGATCGAGCACGAGAGTACTCGTCCGGCGGTCCCTCAGCGGAAGTCACGGCTGCGCGTGGCCGTGGTGATGGGCAGCCGTTCGACCCGGGTGGCGAGCAGGTTGATCACGCCGTCGGCGCGCTCCAGCCGCCCGGACACGATCAGCGCGGCGCTGTCGAGGACGACCTTCTTGCTCCTGCGGTACGTGGGCGGCAGGCAGATGACGTTGACCATGCCGGTCTCGTCCTCGAGGTTGAGGAACACCACGCCGCCGGCGGTGCCGGGCCGCTGGCGGTGGGTGACGACGCCCGCGACGCGAAGTGCCGTCCCGTCGGCGAGCTCGCGCAGCCGGTTCGCCGGGACGACGCCGGACGCGTCCAGCTCGGCGCGGACGTGCTGCACCGGATGGCTGTCCGGCGAGGCTCCGGTGGCCCACAGGTCGGCGAAGGTCTGCTCGACCGGCGACATGCCGGGCAGGCCGGGCGCGGGCAGGCCGGGGGTGCTGCCCGGCAGCTGGCCCGGCCGGACGCCGGCGAGGCCGCCCGCCGCCCAGAGCGCCTCGCGCCGGGTGAGGCCGAAGCACCCGAACGCGCCGGCCGTCGCGAGCGCCTCGAGCGCGGGGACGCTCAGCTGGGTGCGCCGGGCGAGGTCCTCCATGTCGGTGTAGGGCTGGCCGGCCTCGATCGCCTCCGCCTGTTCGGTGCCGAGGTTGCGGACCGTGCCGAAGCCGAGCCGGATCGCCGGCTGGGCCTGGTCCGGGGCGTGCTTCAGCCCGCGGGGCACGGGCAGCGGCTCCTCCAGCGTCGCCTTCACCTTGCCGACGTTGACGTCGACGCCGCGGACGACGACGCCGTGCCGCCGCGCGTCGCCGACCAGCGTGTGCGGGCCGTAGAACCCCATCGGCTGGTTGCGCAGCAGCGCCGCGGTGAACGCGGCGGGGTAGTGGCGCTTGAGGTAGGCGCTGGCGTAGACGAGGTGCGCGAAGCTGATCGCGTGCGACTCGGGGAACCCGAACCCGGCGAACCCGTGCAGCTTCTGGTAGATGTCCTCGGCCGTGGCGGTGTCGATGCCCTTCTCGGCCATGCCCGCGAGCAGCCGGTCGCGGAAGGCGGCGATGCGTTCCTCCGAACGCTTGGACGTCATCGCCTGACGGAGCTGGTCGGCCTCGCTGGCGGAGAACCCGGCGGCGTCCATGGCGATCTGCATCATCTGTTCCTGGAACAGCGGCACGCCGTAGGTGCGTTCGAGCGCCTTCGCCATCGACGGGTGCGGCGGGACCCGCTCCTCCGCGTTGTTCCGCCGCCGCAGGTACGGGTGCACGGAACCGCCCTGGATGGGCCCCGGGCGGACGAGCGACACCTCGACGACGAGGTCGTAGAACTCCTTCGGGCGCAACCGCGGCAGCGTGGCCATCTGCGCCCGCGACTCGACCTGGAAGACGCCGACGGTGTCGGCGTCGCAGAGCATCTCGTAGACCCGGGGGTCCTCCTTCGGGATGTTGTGCAGCCCGAACGAGACGCCGTGCGCCTCCTCGATGAGCTCGAACGCGTCGTGCAGCGCGGAGAGCATGCCGAGGCCGAGCAGGTCGAACTTGACCAGCTTGAGCCAGGCGCAGTCGTCCTTGTCCCACTGGATCACGCTGCGGTTCGGCATCGACGCCCACTCGACGGGGACCACCTCGCTGACCGGGCGGTCGCAGATGACCATGCCGCCGGAGTGGATGCCGAGATGGCGGGGGAGGCGGGAGAACCGCTGGGCGAGCTCGCCGACCGCGGCGGGCACGTCCGGCTCGTCCGGCACGGGGTCGCCGAAGCCGACGAGCTTCGACCACGCGTCGCGCTGGCCGGGGCCGTAGCCCAGTGCCTTCGCGGCGTCGCGGACCGCCATCTTCGGCCGGTACATGATGACGTTGGCGACCTGCGCGGCGCGGTCCCGGCCGTAGCGGTCGTAGACGTGCTGGATGACCTCCTCGCGCCGGCCGTTCTCGATGTCGAGGTCGATGTCCGGCGGCCCCTCGCGACCGTGCGCGAGGAACCTGGCGAACAGCAGCTTGTGGAAGACGGCGTCCGCGTTGGTGATGCCCAGCGCGAAGCAGACCGCGGAGTTCGCCGCCGACCCGCGGCCCTGGCAGAGGATGCGGTTCTCCCGGCAGAACTCCACGATCTCGTGCACGATCAGGAAGTAGCCGGGGAAGCCCTCCCGCTCGATGACGTCGAGCTCGTGGTCGATCCGCGCGTACGCGTCCGGCCGTTGCGTGCGGGTGCCGTACCGCCGGGCCGCGCCCTCGTAGGTGCGCTCTCGCAGGTGTTCGGCCACGGTCCGTCCCTCGGGCACCCGCGGGGTGGGCAGCTCGGGCGCGACCTCGTCGAAGTCGAACGCGCAGCCGCGGGCGAGCTCGGCCGTCGCGGTCACGACGCCGGGGAACCGCGCCATCCGCGCGGCCATCTCCGCCCCGGAGCGCAGGTGGGCGGTGCGGGTCGCGGGCAGCCAGCCGACCATCTCGTCTAGGCTGCGCCGCGCCCGGACCGACGCGACCGCGGTGGCGAGGTCGCCCTCCCGCGGGCCCGCGTAGTGCACGTTGTTGGACGCCACCACGCCCACGCGGGTCTCGCGGGCGAGCTCGTACAGGGCGTCGTTGCGCGGGTCGTCGAGCGGCTGGTCGTGGTCGACGAGCTCGACGAACACGTTGTCGCGGCCGAACATCGAGACGAGGGCACGAAGCTCGCGGCGGGCCGCGCCGGTGTCGCCGCAGGCCAGCGCCGCCGGGACCGCGCCCTTGCGGCAGCCGGTGAGCACCGCCCAGTGCCCGTCGTGCGCGTCGGCGAGCCCGGGCACGTCGTAGACCGGCCGGCCCTTCTGCCCGCCGGCGAGCTGGGCGGCGCTGATCGTCCGGCACAGCCGCCGGTACCCCTCCGAGTCGCGGGCGAGCACGAGCAGGTGCCGGCCGGTCGGGTCGGGCAGCCCCGTCCTGGGGACGTCGAGGTCGAGGCTGAGCTCCGCGCCGAAGACCGTGCGCAACCCGGTGCCCGCCGCTGCCTGCGCGAACTGCGCGACGCCGTACATGCCGTCGTGGTCGGTGAGGGCGAGCGCCTCGACGCCGAGGGCGAGCGCCTCGTGGACGAGCGCCTCGGGCGGTGAGCAGCCGTCGAGGAAGCTGTACGAGCTGTGGCAGTGCAGCTCGGCCCAGGGCACTGGTGCGGGATCGGGACCGACCGGCGCCGCCGCCTGCTCGGCGGCCGAGGCCGGGGGAGGGCGCCGCGGCACCGGCTGCCCGTCCCGGCCGGGCTGTGGGGCCCGCCAGGACAGCCGCTCCTCGAACTCCCGCCAGGGAATGGCGGGGTTGTGCCAACCCATGCCATATTATCGAACAGACGTTCGAGTGCGTCAAACCGAGCGGTCGAGTGTGGGCAGAACCAGTGGGTGCGAATTCAGGCCGGCGCGGAACGATCTGCGCCTGCTCCCCGGAACCCGGCAGTGACCCGCCCGGTGTCGATCCGGCTGGTCGTCGTTCGTATAGGCGACGAGGATGCCGGTACGGTGCCGGCGACACGACCGAGACGAGGCCGACCATGAAGTACCTGCTCAGCGTCTACCAGCCCGAGGGCACCCCGCCGCCGCCCGAGCAGCTCGAGAAGATCATGCAGGACGTGCGCGCCGTCGACGACGAGATGCGGGCCGCCGGGGTGTGGGTATTCTCCGGCGGGCTCGACTCGCCGAGCACCGCCACCGTGCTGCGGGCGAAGGGCGGCGACGTGCTCACCACCGACGGCCCGTTCACCGAGGCGAAGGAGTACCTCGGCGGGCTCACCATCGTCGAGGCGCCGGACCTCGACGTGGCACTCGCCTGGGGCCGCAAGGTCGCGGCGGCCACGACGCTGCCGATCGAGGTCCGCCCGTTCTACGACGAGCACTGATGCCCGGCGCCCCGGCCCCGACCCAGGCCGAGATCGAGCGCGTGTTCCGCGAGGAGTACGGGCGCGCCGTGTCCGTCCTGGTCCGCCTCCTCGGCGACATCGACGCCGCCGAGGAGGCGGTGCAGGAGGCGTTCACGGCGGCGGTGCGGCGCTGGCCGTCCGCCGGGCTGCCACCCAGCCCGGCCGGGTGGATCATCACGACCGCACGCAACAAGGCGATCGACCGGCTGCGCCGCGAGGCGTCCAGGAACGACCGGCACGCCCAGGCGCAGCAGCTGTACGCGGCCGACGACCCGGTGGAGGAGGGTGCCGTGCGTGACGACCGGCTGCGGCTCATCTTCACCTGCTGCCACCCGGCCCTCGCCCTGCCCGCCCAGGTGGCGCTTACCCTGCGGCTGCTCGGCGGGCTCACGACGGCCGAGATCGCCCGCGCGTTCCTCGTGCCCGAGGCGACCATGGCCCAGCGGATCGTCCGGGCGAAGGGGAAGATCCGCGGCGCCCGGATCCCGTACCGGGTGCCGCACGAGGCGGACCTGCCGGAACGGGTGCGAGCCGTGCTCGCCGTCGTCTACCTGATCTTCACCGAGGGCCACACCGCCAGCTCGGGCGACCGGCTCGCGCGCGAGGACCTGTGCGCCGAGGCGATCCGCCTCGGCCGGCTGCTCGTCGAGCTGATGCCGGAGGAGCCGGAGGCCATGGGCCTGCTGGCGCTCATGCTGCTCGTCGAGTCCCGTCGCGCCACCCGCACCGCGCCGGACGGCGCCGCCGTCCCGCTCGGCGAGCAGGACCGCGCCCGCTGGGACCGCGACCTGATCGCCGAGGGCCAGCAGCTCGTGCGGCGCTGCCTGCGCCGCGGCCGGCCGGGCCCGTACCAGATCCAGGCCGCGGTCAACGCCGTGCACAGCGACGCCGCAACCGCCGCCGACACCGACTGGCCGCAGATCCTCCGGCTCTACGACCAGCTGCTGGCCGTCGCGCCGACGCCGGTGGTGGCGCTCAACCGGGCCGTCGCCGTCGCCGAGGTAGACGGGCCGGCCGCCGGGCTCGTCCTCGTCGAGGAGCTCGACCTGGGCGGCTACCACCCGTTCCACGCCGTCCGTGCCGACCTGCTGCGCCGGCTCGGCCGCGCCGCGGAGGCGGCACGCGCGTACGACGCCGCGATCGGCGGCAGCGCGAACGAGGCGGAGCGCGGGTTCCTGCGCCGGCAGCGCGCCGCGCTCGGTGAGCCGCCGTCCTGAGGCCGCCGCACCGGCCAGGGCTTGTGCAGCGACCCTGGCGGGAGTGGAATCGGAGGGTTGTCTCGGGGTGACACAGCCAGGGGAGGATGCCGATGAGTCCGGCGAAGAAGTCCGCACCGGCACGCGGGGCGAGGAAGACGTCCGCTGCGAGCAGGGAGACGACGCCCTCGTCGAGCCAGCCGTGGCTGCACCAGCACGGTGTGGAGATCCAGGAGTACGGCAGCGTGCGCCTGTTCCCGCTGGGTCTGTC
>DASUWX010000012.1:0-76624 GCA_036378185.1 Streptosporangiales bacterium
GACCAACAGTGCGCCGGCGAGCATCGGTGCCGCGGAGCGGCGGAACCCGGCCCCGGGTCGCTTCCTCGCGGTACGGCGACGGGCCTCGCGTGCCGGCAGGACGCGTGCGGCGTACAGGGTGCTCGCCGCGGCGCAGGCGGCGAAGCCGAGGAACGCCGCACGCCACGCATCGCCGGCCGCGATCGCGATCGGCGCCGCGACCGCGACCCCCCAGCCGGTGCCGCAGCTGATGCTCGCGAGCGTCCGGGCGCGGACCGTCGCAGGCAGCCGGTCGACGGCATCCGCGAACGGCGGGTACGCGAGCCCAGCGCTCACACCGGCGGTGGCCACCCCGACACCGAGGAGCGCCGGGCCGTGAGACAGCGCGACGACGACCGTGCCGGCAACCGCGAAGAGCCCGCCCGTCACGACGGTGGCGCGCTGGCCGAGATGGGCGATGCACCGGCTGACCAGTGCCGCCGCCACGACGTAGGCGACGTACGCGAGCGTCCCGATCGCCCCCAGCGTCGTCGCCGCGAGCGCGAGGTCGTGCTGGATGTCCGGTAGCAACAACCCGTAGCCGTACCGTGCCATGCCGAACGCGGTCGCGACCGCCGCCGATCCGGCGACCGCGAGGGCGCGTGCCGACGGGTGAGCGCCGTGCGTCGCGGCGGTCCGCGCCGTCACGAGCGCGACCGTGACCGCCGCGACTCGCCGGACCCTGACGTGTGCCGGAGCGGACACCCTGGCCCGGACGAGCACGCGTCCCGGTCGCAGAGCCTGCAGGTGCGCACGGCGGAGGGCCGGTCCGTGGCGAGGCCCGCCGCGACGTCGCCGAGCACGCGCTCGAGCGCCGCCTGCTGGCTCGCGGACAGACCGGCGAGCAACGGCGCGAGCGCCCTGGAGCGAGCCTCGAGGACGGCGTCGGCCGCGCGGGAACCCGCCTCGGTGAGGACGAGGGCGACCGTGCGCCGGTCCGCGCCGGGCTCGCGCCGCACGAGGCCGCGTTCCTCGAGCCGGTCGACCAGGCGGACGGTGGCGGGCTGGGACCGGCCGACCACGCCGGCCAGGCTGTTCACGGACTCGCCCGGCCACGCCTGCAGGTGGACGAGAGCGCCCGCCTCGGCCTCCCCGAGTCCCGAGACGGAGCCCACCGCCGTGCGCAACCTGTCCAGCACGGCCAGCGCGGTCACTCCCAGGAGCTGGTCGAGCCGGTTCGCCATCACATATGCATACCACATCAGATGCTGCCTGCATATGTCTTAGCCGGACGCCATCCCGTCCGTCCTGGACTGGCAGGCTTGCCTCGTGGCCGGCTGGGTGCTCGCGGGAACCGCTCTGGCGGCCTGGCTGTGGTTGCTGCTGTGCCGCGGGTTCTTCTGGCGCACCGACCAGCGACTGCCGTCGCCGGTCGAGCCGGAACGGTGGCCGTCGGTGGCCGTGGTGGTGCCCGCTCGCGACGAGGCCGCCATGCTGCCGGCGACGCTGCCGACGCTGCTGTGCCAGCGTTACGCGGGGGACGCGCGGGTGATCGTCGTCGACGACGGCAGCACCGACGGCACGGCCGAGGCGGCGCGCCGGATCGCGGCGGACGTCGCGGGGCTGCCGCTGACGGTGCTCGCTGCGGGCACGCCGCCGCCGGGCTGGGCCGGCAAGCTGTGGGCGCTCAGCCGCGGCGTGGCGGAGGCCGGGCAGGTGGACTACCTGTTGTTCACCGACGCCGACGTCGCACACGGCCCGCGGTCGCTGGCCGCGCTGGTCGCCGCCGCGTCCGGCGGCCGGGAGCTGGTGTCGCAGATGGCCAGGCTGCGTACCGAGGCGGCATGGGAGCGGCTCGTCGTGCCCGCGTTCGTCTACTTCTTCGCGATGCTGTACCCGTTCCGCTGGGTCAACCGGGCATCGGCGCGTACGGCTGCCGCGGCAGGAGGCTGCGTTCTGCTGCGCCGTGACGTGCTCTCGCGTGCCGGCGGCCTGGACGCCATCCGCGGCGCCGTGATCGACGACGTGACGCTCGCCCGGCTCGTGCAGCGTGCCGGCGGGCGGCTCTGGCTGGGCCTGGCGACCGACGTCCGCAGCCTGCGTCCGTATCCGCGGCTCGGCGACCTGTGGCGGATGATCGCGCGGAGCGCCTACACCCAGTTGCGGTACTCGCCGCTGCTGCTCGGCGTCACCGTTCTCGGTCTCGCGCTGCTCTTCCTCGTGCCACCGGTGTCGGCGGTCGTAGGCGCGCTCGCGGGCGACGTGCCGGTGCTGCTCCTCGGCGTCGCCGCCTGGCTGGTGATGGCCGCGAGCTTCGTCCCGATGCTGCGCTACCACCGCCTCCCGGTGTCGACCGCGCTGCTGCTGCCGGCTGTCGCAGTGCTGTACGCATCGATGACGGTGGACTCCGCGCGCCGGCACCTGTCCGGCAGGGGAGCGGCCTGGAAGGGCCGCAGCTACTCCGCACCGGGCCGGCGGTGACCTGTCTCTCTCGGGTGGCGCCGTCCCGCCGATCTATGGCAACGTTGCCACGTGTCCGTGACCCGAATCAGCGACGACGTCCACGTCGTGCCCGACACGTGCAACGTGTACCTGCTCGTGTCGGGCGACGAGGCCGTCGCCGTCGACTTCGGCAGCGGATCGGTGCTGGACGAGCTCGACGGGCTCGGCGTGCGCAGGCTCACCGACGTCCTGCTGACCCACCATCATCGCGACCAGACGCAGGGCCTCGCGCGGGCCGTGGCGCACGGAGCGCGGGTGTGGGTGCCGCACGCGGAGCAGGACCTCGTGGCGCATGTCGACGAGCACTGGCAGATGCGCCAGGTCGACGGCAACTACGACCTTCGGCAGGACCGCTTCTCGCTGCTCGCGTCGGTGCCGATCGCCGGGACCGTCGTGGACTACACGACGCGCAGGTTCGGTGGTCACGACGTGACGGTCGTGCCGACGCCGGGTCACACGCCCGGTTCGGTGTCCTATCTCGTCGACACCGGTGGCGGGCGCCTGGCGTTCACCGGTGACCTGGTCTACGGGCCGGGCAAGGTCTGGTCGCTCGCCGCGATGCAGTGGACCTACTCGGGGCTCGAGGGCGCGGGCGCCACCGTGCTGTCCCTGCGCGACCTGCTGGAGCGCCGGCCCACGCTCGTCCTGCCGTCGCACGGGGAGCCGATCGACGACCCGATGCCGGCGTTCGCGTCGCTGGAACGCAGGCTGCGGCGGCTGATCGACAGCCGGCGCGACCGTCCGTGGAACGTCGACCGGCTCTGGGACGACCCGTTCGTGCCGTTGAGCCCGCACCTGCTGCGCAACATGACGAGCCACGCCACGACCTACGTGCTGCTCTCCGACTCCGGCGGCGCGCTGGTGCTCGACTACGGCTTCGACATGATCACCGGGTTCCCGCCGCCCACGGCCGACCGGGCGGCGAGGCGTCCGTGGCTCCCGTCACTACGGGCGTTGAAACGAGACCACGGGGTCGACCGGGTCGAAGTCGCGATCCCGACGCACTACCACGACGACCACGTGGCGGCGTTCAACCTGCTCCGTGACACCGAGGGCACGCAGGTGTGGGCGGAACGGTCGATCGCCCGGATCCTGCGGGAACCCCGCAGGTACGACCTGCCGTGTCTGTGGCGCGACCCGATCGCGGTCGAGCGCGAGCTGTCGCCCGGCGAACGCGTCCGGTGGCACGAGTACGAGCTCACCGTGTACCCGTTGCCCGGGCACACGCTGTACGCCGTCGCCATCGCGTTCGACGTGGACGGCAGGCGGGTGGTCGCGACCGGCGACCAGCAGGACGGCGCGTGGGAGCCCGGCGTGCACACGGAGATCCTGAACTTCCAGTACCAGAACAGGTTCCGCATCTACGACTTCGTCAGGAGCGCGGCGCTGTACCGGGAGCTGCGGCCGGACCTCATGATCAGCGGTCACTGGGCGCCGCGCGAGGTCGACGACGCGTACCTCGACATGCTCGCCGAGAAGGGCAGGGAGCTCGCCGACATCCACCGGGCGCTGCTGCCGCTGGACGACGTCGACTTCGACGCCGAGGGTGTCGGTGCGCGGATCGAGCCGTACCAGGCGACGGTGGCCGCCGGCGCTTCGGTGCGCTACGACGTCGAGGTCGTCAACCCGTTCGGGCACGACGAGACGGCCCGCGTCGAGTTGGTGGTGCCGCCAGGCTGGACGGCGGTGCCACCGCGTGCGTCGGTCGAGCTGGCCCCGCACGCCAGGGGCGTCGTGCACTTCGACGTGACGGCGGCGGGCCCCGCCGTCCGGCGGGTACGGATCGCGGCAGACCTGACCGTCGGCAACCGGCGGTTCGGGCAGCACGCCGAGGCGCTGGTGGACGTGGCCGGTGCCGGAAGCGACGAGGAGGGCGGATGAACCCGACCGACGACCAGACGCTGAGCATGACGACGGCCGCGTACCGGTTGCGAGTCGACCCGGTGCGGGCCGTCGCCGACGTGCGGGGTGCCGACGGCCGGTTGTGGTTCCGGTTGCGGTTGCTGGGATCCCTGGACACGCTCGACGGGCCGGACGAGACGGTGGGCGACGTCGCGGTCAGCGGCCGCGGCGACGGTGACGGGCTGCTCGTCGAGGTGCGCTGCCGCAGCAGTCGGTGGACCGAGCGGACGACGTACCTGCGCTGCACGGAGACGCGGCTCGAGCACTGGACGGTGGTACGGGGCGAGGGCCGGGTCCTCTCGGCCCAGCTGTTCGGCGGACGCCGCCTCCCGCGAGGCGCTCTGCCCAGCGGGTCCGGGCTGCACACCGTCGTGTCACCGAATCCGGACCATCCACGGCGGGTCGCGCGGTCGGCCGTGGAGCCGGCCGTCATCGGCGTCGTCGGCGAGGGCAGCGAACCCGGCGTCGGGCACTGGTTGTTCACGCCCGCACCGTGGTGTTACGCCGTCTGCCGGGAGCCCGCGGCGAACGACGTCGACCCGCCGGACGGCGAGTGGGCCGTGGTCGGCCTGCTCGCACCGGTCGCGGAGCAGACCTTCACCGCGTTCCACTACGACCCGGTGACCGACGGATTCTCGCTGCGCCTCGAGTACGAGGGACACACCACCGTGGCGGGCGAGTTCCGCACGCCCACCGTCGTCGTCGACTTCGGCCACACCGACCCGTACGACGCCTTCGCCGCGCACACGGCGCTGCTGCGGGAACGCGGGCTGCTGCCCGAGCCGCACGAGACGCTCGACCGCTGGATGCAGCCGCTGTTCTGCGGCTGGGGTGCGCAGAACTGGCTGGCCGTGGAGCGCCGCGGGTCCGCCCCGCAGTACGCCACGGAGCAGGCGTACGACGAGTTCCTCGCCCGGCTCACCGACAACGGCGTCCTGCCGGGCACCGTCGTGGTGGACGACAAGTGGCAGGAGCAGTACGCCACCTGCCGTCCGGACCCGCGGAAGTGGCCGGACCTGCGGCGCTGGATCGCCCGGCGGCACCGGTCCGGCCAATCGGTGCTGTTGTGGTGGAAGGCGTGGGACCCCGAAGGCGCGCCGCGGGACGCGTGCGTGTGCACACCCGACGGCGAGCCCGTCGCGCTCGACCCCGAGTCACCGTCCGGCCGGGCGTTGGTCGAGGACGCGGTGCGCTACATGCTCGCCCCCGAGGGGCTCGACGCCGACGGCTTCAAGGTCGACTTCACCGCACGCACGCCGAGTGGCGTCGGGCTGACGCACGCCGGGCCGTCATGGGGTGCGGCCCTGTTGCACCGGCTCCTTGCGGTCGTCTACGACACGGCCAAGGCGGTCAAGCCGTCGGCCTGCATCATCACGCACGCGGCGAACCCGGCGTTCGCGGACGTGACGGACCTGATCCGGCTGAACGACGTGCTCATGCTCGACGCGCCGGAACCGTGGACGGCCGTCGCGCCGCACATGAGCTACCGTGCCGAGGTCGTCCGCGCGGCGTGCCCGGGCGTCCCGATCGACACCGACGGCTGGATGATGCCGGGTCGCGTCGCGTGGCTGGAGTGGACGCGGCGCCAGCCCGGCATAGGCGTTCCCGCGCTGTACTACGTGACGCACGTCGACCATTCCGGTGAGCCGCTGCTGCCCGAGGACCTGGCCGAGGTCGCGCGCCTCTGGGCGGAGTACCGGAAGAAGCACGACCTGCCCATGCCGCTCGGCTACAGCTGACGGAGGCCGGCGGGTCAGACCAGCCCGAGCAGCCGCCGGTAGCTGTCGAGCCGCAGGCTCCGTCCCTTGAGCCGGGACGTCTCCGCGGCGTCGAGCAGGCCACGCCCGGGCGCGTACGAGGCGCCGCCGTGCGGCCCGAGCGGCAGCGATATCGCCTCGGGCGCGGGCCGGTACGTGCGCAGCGCGGTGCCACCCCGGCTCAGCCTCGTGATGTTGGCCGCCACGACGTCGGCGTGAATGCCCGCGGACTTGGCCATCTTGGCCTCGGGAACCGCGGTGACGTCACCGACGGCGAACACGCGGTCGTGTCCGCGCAGGCGTAGCTCAGGTGTGACGGCCAGCTGGCCGGACGGCTCCCGGGCGCCCGCGAGGTCGGTCGCCAGGAAGCCGGAGACGGGAGTGACGCCGTAGCACCGGAACCAGATGTCGGCGGCGACCTCGACCCCCGCGGTCGTCGAGAGGGTGAACGACTTCGGCTCCCCGGGATCGGACGGCGGTTCCTCGCGCAGCGGTGCTCCGAGGACGAGCTCGACGCCCATCGCGGCCAGCTGTGCGCGGATCTCCGCGCGCAGCTCCGGCGGGAACCGGCCGGAGAGCACGTCGGCGTTGCGGTCGAGGAGCGTCACCCGCTTGTCCGGCCAGGCAGCCGTCATCTCGCCGGCGAGCTCCAGGCCGACCGGGCCCGCGCCGAGCAGCAGGACCCGGGTCGCGTCGGCGAGCGCGGCCCGGGTCTCGTGGAGCCGGGCCCTGACGGCGTCGCTGTCGACGGCCTCGAACTTGGCGGGGAACGGATACGTCGATCCGGTCGCGATGACGGTGTAGTCGGCCGAGATCCGCTCGCCCGAGCCGACCGTCACGGCCGCGGAGTCCGCTCGTACGGCGGGCCTTCAGCGTGACGTTGACCACCGAGGGCACACGGCTCGCCCATCGCGTGCACAACGCGGTCGTCAAGCGGCTGGCGGAGACGCTGGACGGTGTCAGCGCGGCGGATGAGGAGCGGTTGACGTCGCTCCTCACCCGCTTCACCCACTCCCAGGGCCACCGAGGCGCCTAGACTCTCCTGCATGCCCGGCCGGTCGAACAGCGCGCCGCCGCCGCAGCTGCGGCGTGCGACGATCGCCGACGTCGCGAAGGCGGCCGGCGTCTCGCCGTCCACGGCCTCCCGGGCGCTGAACGGCAGCGGGTACGCGGCGAAGCACGTCCGCGAGCAGGTGCGTGCCGCGGCGGAGCAGATCGGGTACGTGCCCGACGCGAACGCCCGCACCCTGCGGCAGCGCACCAGCCGGTCCGTCGGCGTCGTGATCTCGGACCTGCGCAACCCGTTCTACGCCGACCTCGCCGCCGGCGCTGAGCAACGGCTGCGCGAGGCCGGGTACTCGATGACGCTCGTGAGCGACAACGGTCTCGAGGACGAGGAACTGCGCGCGGTTCAGACGTTCGTGGCACTGCGCGTCCCCGGCGTGATCGTCACGCCGACCTCCGGCCGTGCGCTGAACGCGCTGCGGCGGCACGGCGTGCACGTCGTGCAGGCCGACCGCGTCGTCGGGCGGCCGCGCAGCGACGCGGTCCTCAGCGGCAACGAGGCGGGCGCGCGGGAGCTGACCCGGCACCTGCTCGAGCTGGGGCACCGGCGGATCGCGTTGCTGATCGACGAGACCAAGTGGACGACCGGCGCGGGTCGGCTCGCCGGCTACCGTGCGGCGCACGAGGAGCTGGGCGTGCCGGTCGACGACGAGCTGACGGCGTACGCGAGCTTCGACGTGGAGCAGGCACGGGTCGCGGCGGCGCGGCTGATCGACGCACACCGCGATCTCACCGCGCTGTTCGCGGCGAACAACGTCCTGGCACAGGCGGTCGTGCAGGAGGTGCAACAGCGCGGGTTGCGCGTCCCCGAGGACATCTCGATCGCGGCGTACGACGACGTGCCGTGGATGTCGATGGTGCGGCCCGGGCTCACCACCGTGTCGCAGCACACGGTCGAGATGGGCCGCAGGTGCGCGGACCTGCTGCTGGACCGGATGTCGGGCGACGCCGTCGGCGCGAGAGCGCGCACCGTCCACCTCGAGCCGGAGCTCAAGGTGCGCGGCTCGACCGGCAAGCCGCGTCGCGCCAAGCGTCTCCCGTCCTGACGCTGGAACCGGTGAGTTGAGTGGCGGTGGCCAGACGCGGTCATGTTGTTCCCTCTGTGTGCACTGTTCCCTTGTCGAGCAGCCCTCGGGCGCGCATCACGGCGTCGGTGTAGTCAGTGGCGTCCAGGTCGTCGAGCAGGTCGAGGTCGTCGAGCACGGCGCGGACGGCGCCGAGCGCGGCGTCCAGCTCGTTGGGCTCGGCGATGGTCTCCACCTCCAGAAAGGTGCCGTGCAGCTCGGGCACGGTGACAAGGGTCGCGAGCATGTCGCGACCGTGTACGCGGAATCGGTAGTTGCGGCAGTGCTTGGTCAGCTCGACGAGCACGGTCAGCCCGAGCCCGCGCAGCATCACGTCGACCGGCCGATCGTCGTCTACGGCGGTCTCGTGCTCCGGTTTCGACCCGCTGCCGGTGTCGGCGGGCGGTTCCTTGTAGGTGAGCAGCGTGCGCCGTCCGGCGTCGGTCTCGACGACGCGCACCCGTAGTTCCCAACCGCCATTGGTAAGCCGGCGATCAGGCCAGTCGTAGTAGGTGTCCGCGTAGGTAGCGGCTTCCTCGTCGGCGAGGCCGGCGAGCCGGGCGCGGACGGTATCGGGCGCATGCACGCGGGCTTTCAGCTCGGCTTCAATCACGCTCGTAAGCCTCGCAGAGCGTGCGTGTCGGGCGCACGCTGCCGACCATGCGTAGCGCCCGGTCGCCCCGTCGCATGGCTCGTGGGACTGCCATGAGCTATCAGGAACGGCAGACGCGGCACTGTCATCCTGACCGGCTAGCGAAGCCGTGGCCTCGGGGCAGCTCAGACGACCCGCTCAGCGGTCACCCACTGGTCATCGAACGCCCGGAGGAAGCCGGCGTGCAGGACGCTCACGGGCGCGGCGGCGAGCTTGTAGACGGCGCTGTGGTGCCCTTCGGCGGCGTCGGCGAACGCGGAGAGGTAGACAGTGCCGTCGACCCGGATCGTCCGCCATGTCGGCAGCGTCGTGTACGTCGCGGCCGCGAGGGTGACGCCGGGCTCGTCGGCGAGGTCGCGCAGCCGCGCGATGGCGAGCCGGATACCGGCGCTGAACGACTCGGGTGATTCGCCGATCTCGGTTGCGCGGCGCGCGGCGGTCTCGGCGTCCGGGTCGAGTAGCAGCACCCGAACGGTTACCGGCTTGGACGGGTCCGCCGTCAACGGCTCGCGCAGTAGCGAGTCGTTGAGACCGATCAGCCCAAGTGCACGGACGGCGAGCAGGTCGACGACGCTCGCGGCGCGTACGGCGTCGCGTATGTCTGACGCGGCAGTCGACTGCGAGGCGAACACGCGGGCGATCTCGGCCCGGCCGGCCTGCGACGCCGCGTCGGCGGATTCGACCCGGCGGGGCGCGAGCCCGAGCAGCATGCGGGCGTCGTCTGGCATGCCGAGCCCGTCCGCGAGCCGTTCGAACACGTCTAAGCGGGTGATCTCCCGGCGCCCGTTGATGACCTCGTTGAGCCGACCCTGCCCGATGCCGCAGGCGACGGCGAGTCGAGCCTGAGACGCACCGGCGTACTGCTGAGCGAACCGCAGCACGGCGGCGACGTCGCGGGCGGCGAGCGCCTTGCGCACGTCGGGGCGCTGCCACGCCCACGCGGGCAGCTCGACGGGTGCGTGCAACGGTGCTGTCATCTCATAGCGAGATTACCTCTCACCGTGAGATACCCACGACGGGATCGGCATACCGTGGACGTTCCGGCATCGTCGAGCGCGTGCGAACCAACGGGGAACCGTCTGCGCGCAGGTCGCCGTACGACCTGCCCTGGCACAAGGTCGACGACCTGAACGCGGCACAGGTTGCTGCGATGCAGTCACTCGACGACGCCCGCCGCGCCGGGCTCGTCGCCTACGAAGACGCGCAGGTGATCGAGCGCGTGATCCGGGACGGGCACCCGCACGGCGCGCGGAAGCGGTTGACGGAAGCGAAGCGTAGGAACGGGAGCGGGAATGGCGCACGGTGACCTTGTGGCGCGTCTCGCGTGGCTTGGCGAGCATGACCGCGCGGCGCTGGTCGAGCTGTTGCGCACACTCGACCGCGACCTGCTGCGGATCGCGCTTGGACCGGCGTGCCCGTACTCGGCTGCCCCGACTGAGCCCGGTCACGCCCACACTCTCGGCAAGGGATGAGGACCCTCCGGCATTGCCGAGACGGGAGCGTGGCGGCGAGCGTATGCCGTCGCGCTCCCAACCGCTCACACCGCGCATGGCCCTGCGCGGGGTGTAGCGCCTCGGCGGCGCAGGCGCGTACTTCTCGATCCGTGCGTCGGGCGAGGTGCGCGGCCGTACCGTCCCAGTCATGACGAGCGTCCGATGCCCACGGGGCGGGCACCCTGCGCCGCCGCTGGCGACGACCGGTCGTGGCATGCCGAAGCTCGCTGAATGCCCGTTGTGCGGCAGCAAGGTCCCGGTGGTGGGTGGGCTGCTGGTGCAGCATCTGGCGAGGTGGCCATTCCCGGGACGGGTGCGACCGCGCCCTTAGGCGCCCTGGTGCGCGGCTACGGGCGTGCGGTCAGTGCGACACTCCCAGTCGTGCCCGGATAACCATTCTCGACGCCTCGACCCCCGCCGCCCACGGGACTCGCTCGTCGGTGGCGTCCGGCCGGTCCTCGGCGCGGTACGTCAGTAGCGCCTCGTCGACCACGGTGAGCATGGCGAGCCGGCGACGCCGCCATTCCCGCGCCCACGCAGTCGGTAGCAACTCGATGCCGGGCTCGGTGGCGCAGCCCTGTTGTGCGGTACGCCACTGTTGCCGGCCGTCCCCGCGGTCACCTGGCGGTCGTACGCGCATTTCGTCCCGCCGGTCGAGACGACGCAGGAACGTGTCGTGCGTGGCCTCTCACCGCCATCGACGATCTGCTGCTCGGCTCGCCACCGAGTGCCCGCATTGTGCCCCCGAAGGCACTTCCGGCAGGTCAGTGCGTCGCAGGCTTCACCCCACTGTGCCGGTGTGAGGGGCGCCCTCAGCGGTCACGGGCGGTCCTGTCAACCCTTGCGTGCCTGGGTCGCGACGCCGCTGACGAAGTAGCGCTGGCCGAAGGCGAACAACACCAGCAACGGCAGCGTCACGAGCAACGAGGCCACCATCACGTACTGGTAGTCGCCCTGGCCGCCCGCGGTGGGACTGTACTTCGTCATCGCGTACGCGATCCCCAGCGGAACCGTGTAGTTGTCGACACTGCCGGCGTTCAGGTAGATGAGGCTGCCCATCAGGTTGTTCCAGCTCGCCTGGAACTCGAACAGGAACACGATGATGAAGGAGGGCTTGATCAGCGGCATGGCGATGCGCCAGAACGCCTGCCAGTAGCTGGCGCCGTCGATCCGCGCCGCCTCGAACAGCTCGCCCGGCAGGCCGAGGAAGAACTGCCGCTGCAGGAAGATGTAGAACGCCGAGCCGAACAGGTTGGTGCCGAACAGCGGCACCCAGGTGCCGACCAGGCCGAAGGACTTCCAGATGAGGTAGGTCGGGATCATGGTGACCGACGTGGGCAGCATCATCGTCCCGAGCACGAGCGCGAACAGCACGCCGCGGCCGGGGAACCGGAAGCGGGCGAACCCGTACGCCACCATCGAACTCGACACGGCGACGAGACCGGCCGCCAGGAACGCGATCGCCACGCTGTTCAACAGCCAGTGCAGCACCGGCAGTTCGTGCCAGACCTGCGCCCAGTTGCTGAGCTGGAACGTCCGCGGGATCAGCCGGTTGTCGAACACCTGCGTCTTCGGCTTGAAGCTTGCCGCGAGCAGCCAGAAGAACGGGTACATGAACAGCAGCGCGAAGGCGACGAGCACGAGGTTGACGACGATGCGCACGATCCTGCGGCCGACGCCGCGTGCGGTGTCACCCCTGCCCGGGAGCGGGGGAGCCGGCTCGGCCGTCGGCTCGAGCACGTCGGCCCTGGCCATCACTTGCCCCCCTCGTAGTAGACGAAGCGATTGCCGACCTTCACCTGGATGAAGGTGAGGATCACGAGGATGACGAACAGCAGCCACGCCATCGCCGCGGCGAACCCGAAGTTGAACTGCTGGAACGCCTGCTGGAACAGGTAGACGACGTAGAACAGCGCGGAGTCCGGCGACGCGTTGCTCTGGTCCCGCCAGAACAGCAGGTACACCTGGTCGAAGACCTGGAACGCGGCGATGGTGAGCACGATGACGTTGAAGAACAACGCGCCCGAGATCATCGGCAGCGTGACCGAGAAGAACTTGCGCAGCGGGCCGGCGCCGTCGATCGACGCCGCCTCGTACAGGTCCGTGGGCACGTTCTTCAACGCGGCAAGGAAGATGACCATCGTGCCGGAGAGCCCCCACAGGGTGATGAGCACGATCGACGGCTTGGCCCAGGTCGGGTCGACCAGCCACTGCGGCCCGGGAATGCCGACGGCACGGAGCGCCTGGTTGACCGCGCCGGTGTTGCCGTTGAGCAGCAACAGGAACATCGACGCGGTCGCCACCATGGGTGTCATCTTCGGCAGGTAGTAGACCGTCCGGAAGAAGCCCGCGCCGCGCCCGGCCCAGTTCAGCAGCATGGCGAGGAACAGCGCGACGATGATCTCGAGCGGCACCGCGAGCAGCGCGTAGAACAGGGTGTTGCCCAGTGAGGTGAGCACCGTCGGGTCCTCGACCAGGCGCTCGTAGTTGCTGAACCCCACCGGCGCGACCGTGTCGGTGGCGAGGTTGTAGTTGGTGAACGAGATGACCAGGCTGTAGATCATCGTGCCCGCGGTGAAGACGAGGAACCCGATGATCCACGGCGAGATGAACGCGAAGCCGGCCAACGCCTCGCGACGGTCGTACTTCCTGGCCCGCCGAGGCTTCGTCGCCTCGCGCACCGCCGCCTCGGCGGGCCCGTCGATCGCCGTCTTCCGCGCCATCGTCAGTGCACGACGTTGTTGTACGCCCGCAACGCCCCACGTTGCGCGTCGGCGAGCGCCTGCTTGGGGCTCTTCTTGCCCAGCAGCGCGGATGCGATGGCGTTGTTCATCTCCGTCTGGATCTGCTGGCCGGCCGGCGACGCCCCCATGGTGATGCCGTCACCGACGATGTCGTAGTAGGCATTGATGGTCTGGTCGAAGCCGGGGTTGCCGCTCGACTTGACGTACTTGCTCTTGATCTCCTTGTCCGGGCCCGGAGAGCCCGTGAACAGGCCGGTGTTGACGCCGCCGTTCTTCGCGATGGTGTCGGCACGGGCCTTGCCCGCGGCCATCCAGTCGGCCTGCGAGGTGACCGTGATCGCCCAGGCGCACGCCGCCGACTTGTTCTTGGCCTTCGTCGGGATGGCGAACGACGTGCCGCCCGCGTACGTGACGGGCTTGCCGTTCTTGTCCTTGAAGGGCACCGTCTCGATGGAGATCTTGTTCTTGAACGGGCTCAGCACGTTCGGGTACCACTGGGCGTCCACCTCGGCGCCGACCTGGTTCTTCACGTACTGGTTGTTGTCGCCGAAGAAGTCGAACGAATCGGTGAAGCTCTTCAGCTTGGCGTAGCCGCCCTGGGCGTCCGTGATCTTCTTCAGCATCTCGAGCGGGTAGACGTTGTTCGGGTTGTCGAGCGTCGGCTTCCCGTTCTTGTCGACGATCTGCCCGCCGAGACCCAGCATCCACATCTGCCACTGGCCCGTCGGCTGCGGGTCGAAGCCGAGCGTGCTCGGGACGTTGCCCTTCTGCTTGTACATCTTCTTGATGGCGGCCAGCAGCACGTCCGGCTTGGACGTGTCGATCTGGTCGCTGGTCACGCCGGCGGCGTCCATGACCTTCTTGTTCAGAATGATCGCGGTCGGCTGGTAGAACTGCGGCACCGCCCAGATCTTGCCCTTGTACGTCACGTCGCCGAGCACGGACGGGTACCACACGGTCTTCGGGTCGACCTTGTGGGCGGAGAAGCACTGGTCCAGCGGCATGATGAGGTTCTGCGCGGCGTAGGTGGCCACGTACTGGCGGTCCATCTGCACGATGTCGGGCACGTTCCCGCTCGCCAGCCGCGTCGTGAACTTCTGCGCGTTGAACGCCGTCTGGTCGTACTTGACGGTGACGTTCTGCTTCTTCAGCTGCTCGTCCGCGTACTTCATCCGCGCCTTGCCGACGTCGTCGGCGCTGTCGAACGCCCACGCGTTGAGCGTGCCCTTGGGCTTGGCGTTGAAGGTGGCACCGGACGAGGGGCTCCCGCTGCTCCCGCCGGACCCGCCACATGCGGCCGCGGCGAGCAGGGGCGCGACGGCCAGGACCGCGACGACTTGCCTTCTCTTCACAGGGGGTTCCCCTCCTATGGCAACGGATTGGTTACGGCTCATCGGACCAGGCGCCGAGCCGACCTGGAATCGTTGCCACCCGACGTTAAACCACTCGGGTGAGCTGCACAAGTGGCAGCCTTGACCTGGCCGCGACGCAGTGCTACCGGCTCCCGGGTTGCACCTCCCCGGGCGGCTGCGGTTGGATGTGTGGCATCGATTCCACACCACCAAGGTCTCAACCCGGATGATCCGCCAGGTCCTGCTCGTCCCGCACACGCACCACTACGTCGGCTACACGAACAGCCCGCGCATCGTCGACGACCTGCACAGCAGGATCGTCGACGAGGTACTCCGGCTCTGTGCCCGCCACGACCGCCCGGGGCCGGACCGGTTCCGCTGGACGTTCGAGGTCGCGCGGCCCGTGTTGCGGTTCCTCGACCGCGCCTCGACGACGGACGCCGGCCGTCTCCGCCGGCTCGTCCGTGCCGAGCGCATCAGCGTAACGGGCGGTTATCTCAACATGACCCAGCTGCCGTCCGCGGCCGAGCTGGACGCCGGCTACGACGCGCTCGCGGCGTTGCGGGACGCCGGGCTGCCGGTGCGCACCCAGCAGCACGGTGACGTCAACGGCCTCGCCTGGGGCAGCGTCGAGGGGATGCGGCGTGCCGGGATCGACCGGCTCCTGATGGCCCTCAACCCCGATCACGGGCGCGCGCCGTACGAGCAGCCGACGGCGTTCTGGTGGGAGGGGCAGAGCGGCGGGCGGGTGTTCGTCTGGCTCTCGACCCACTACGGGGTCGGCGAGGAGTGGGGGATCGTCGACGGCGACACCGCCCTGGCGGAGGCGAGCATCGCCGGCTTCGTCGAGCGGCTCGAGGCGCGCCCGGATTATCCGTTCGACGCGGCGCTCGTCCACGCGGCGAACGACAACCGCTGGCCGACGGCGAAACTGCTCGACGTCGTCCGGCACTGGAACGCCGCGCATCCCGAGGCGCCGATGCGTACGGCGACCGTCGACCAGGCCCTCGACGTCGTCCAGGCGCAGGCACGAGACGCCGACCTCCCGGTCGCGAGGGGCGAATGGTCGGACTGGTGGTCGCACGGGCACGGCTCGACGGCCCGCGAGGTGGCGGTCCACCGGGAGGCACGCTCGTTCGCCCGCGCCGCGCAGACCGGGCTCGGCCTGTCGCTGCTCAGGGAGGGCGCGGCACCGGTGGCCGCGACGGCGGAGGTCATCGGGTACCGCCGCGGCCCCGTGCGGCTGCGGGACGCGGACCGGGTCGTCGCCGACCTCGCCCGTGTCGACGAGGACCTCCTGCTGTTCGGCGAGCACACGTGGGGCTCCTGGGAGACCTACCGCAGGCCGCACTCCACGTTCAGCCACTCACACTGGAACGCCAAGGCCGGCTTCGCCTACGCCGCCTACGACCTGGCCAGGGACCTCGCGATCGAGGCGATGTTCAGGCTGGCCGCGCCCGACGGCAGGGCGGGCGGTGGCGACGGCGACGGCGTCCTGGTCGTCAACCCCACCGAACGCGACCGCACCGAGCCGGTCGTCGTCGAGGTCGACGGGGCGAAGCGGCGGCGGCTGGTCGCGACGGCGCCGGCGTTCGGCGTCGCCCTGGCTCCGCCGCCCGCGGCGCCGCGGCGTCGCCGCGGCCACGAGCTCGCGCTCGGCCGGTACCGGGTGCGCGTCGACCCGTCGTCCGGCGGGGTGGCGTCACTGGTGGACGTGCGGTCGGGACGGGAGCTGGTCGACGGCGGTGCCGGGCACGGCCTCGGCGCGGTCGTCGTCGAGCGGCCGGTGGCCGGCAGCACCCACCCGATGTTGCACGGGGACCTGCGGGCGTTCCATCCGGACACCCCCGGCCCGGAGTTCGACCGGCACGCCGCCGCCGGCGCGTCCGACGACCCACCCGAAATCGCGGAGTCGGACGGCCTCGCCGGCATCACATGGCGGTCCAGCGCGCCCGGCGTACCCGAGATCACCACCACCTTGACGCTCCATCGAGACGTCGACGCCGTCGACCTCGAGGTGGACCTGGTCAAACCCGAGCACGCCGGGCCGGAGAGCATCTTCGTCGCGTTCCCCTTCGCCGTCGACGATCCCGTCTTCCTGCTGGAGACCGCGGGCGCGGTGTACGCGGCCGGAACCGAGCAGCTGCCCGACACGAGCAAGGACTGGTTCTCGATCCAGCACGCGGTCGGCGTCACGTCCGGCACGCACGGTGTGCTGTGGGGGAGCTTCGACGCGCCGCTCGTCCAGCTCGGCGGGTTCCACACCGGCCTGTGGGCGAGAGAGCTCGAGGTGCGCGGCGGCCACGTGAACAGCTGGCTGATGAACAACCTGCACTTCACGAACTTCCAGGCCCGGCAGGACGGCACCCGCCGGTACCGGTACCGCTTCGCCGCGACCGAGGGCCCGGTCACCCGCGACCGGGTCGCGGTGTACGGGCGCGACCTGCTCGAGCCGCTGCAGGCGCGGCGGTACACCGGTCCGGTCGAACCTGGCGGGCGCGGGTTGCGGGTGGAGCCGGCCGAACGACTGTTCGCCGAGGTCCGGCCGGTCGGTACGGCCGCGGTGCGCGTCCGGCTGCGGAACGTCGCGGATGGCCCGGTGGAAGCGGTCGTGATGTGGGACGGTGCACGGCACGGCGTCCTGGTGCCGGGGCACGGCACGGGGGACGTCGTGCTGGGGCGGCAGGGGAGGATGCGTTGACGCGCGACGGGTCGGGGGACGGCGGCGAGCCGTACGTCCTCGGGTTGGACATAGGTGGCACCAAGCTGGCCGCGGGCGTGGTCACCCCGCGCGGCGAGGCGCTGTCGTTCGTCGTCGGGCCCGGTGGTTCCGGCGACGACGCGGAGTCCGGCGTCAAGCGGTTGTTCGCGCTCGGGCGCGAGGCGATGACCGCCGCCGGGGTGGAGCCGTCCCGCATCGGCGCGGTGGGCATCGGCTGCGGCGGGCCGCTCGACCCCGCACGCGGTGTCCTCGTCGCGCCGCCGCACCTGCCCGGCTGGCGCGACGTGCCGATCACCGCCTGGGCACAGCACGAGTTCGACCGGCCGGCGGTCGTCGAGAACGACGGGACGGCTGCGGCGGCGGCCGAGTTCCGGTTCGGGGCGGGCCGCGGCGTGTCCGACCTCGTCTACCTGACCGTCTCCACCGGGGTCGGCGGCGGCGCCGTCGTCGCCGGGCGGCTGTTCCGCGGCGCGGCCGGCAACGGCGGCGAGTTCGGCCACGTCACCGTCGACTGGCACGGCCGGCGCTGTGTCGGCTGCGGGCGCCGCGGCTGCCTGGAGGCGTACGCGTCCGGGACGTCGATCGCGGAGCGCGCACGCGAAGCCGTGCACGCCGGCGAGCCCAGCTCGCTGCCCGGCGGTGCCACCGCCGCCGACGTCGCCGCGGCCGCCGCCGCGGGTGACCCGCTCGCCGTGCGCATCTGGGACGAGACCACCCTGGCGCTGGGCTGCGGGCTGACGTCGATCGTGAACGTGTTCGAGCCGGAGGTCGCGGTGCTCGGCGGCGGCGTGACCGAGTCCGGCGAGCAGCTGCTCGCCCCGGTGCGGGCGCGGGTCGAGGCGGATGCGATGGCCGCCGCGGCCGAACGGGTCCGCGTCGTCCCAGCGGCGCTCGGCCGCCGGGTCGGTGTCATCGGCGCCGCCGCCGCCGTGTGGGAACGTGAGCGGGAGACCGCCGACGGGCGACGGGAGTCGACATGACGGAGCAGCAGATCACCGAGCACGTCGAGCTGGCCGAGCGGGTGCGCGAACTCGTCCCGCTGCTGGACGACGTGGCGGCTCGGCTGATCGGCAGCTACGAGTCCGGCGGGCGGCTGTTCACGTTCGGGAACGGCGGATCGGCCGCGGACGCGCAGCACCTCGCGGCCGAGCTCGTCGGCAGGTACAAGAGGGACCGCCGCCCGCTGCCGGCGGCGGCGCTGTCCGTCGACCCGTCCGTCGTGTCCTGCATCGGCAACGACTACGGGTTCGACGACGTGTTCGCGCGCCAGGTGGAGGCGTTCGCGGGCCCGTCCGACATGGTCGTCGCGTTCACGACGAGCGGTAGGTCGCTGAACGTCGTCCGCGGCCTCGACGCAGCGCGGAAGCAGGGTGCGACCGCCGTGCTGTTCGGCGGCGGCGACGGCGGTCCGGCGGTCGCGCACGCCGACGTCGCGCTCGTGGTGCCGTCGTCGACGACGGCGCGCATCCAGGAGATGCACCTGATGCTGCTGCACCTGCTGAGCGAACGCGTGGACGCGTGGGCGGCCGGCGGCGACTGACGCCGTGACGTGGTGACCGGAGAGGACGAACGGTGAACGGGTGTTGCCTGGATGGTTGAACGCAGGCGGTTGTTGCACATGATCGGCAACGCGCACATCGACGCGGTGTGGCTCTGGCAGTGGCCGGAGGGCTACCAGGAGGTGCGCGCCACGTTCTGGTCGGCGATCCAGCGGATGGACGAGTATCCCGAGTTCGTCTTCACCTGCGACTCGGTCGCGTACCTCACCTGGGTCGAGGACACCGATCCCGAGCTGTTCGAGGCGATCCGCAAGCGCATCGCGGACGGGCGCTGGCAGGTCGTCGGCGGCTGGTGGGTGGAGCCGGACTGCAACATCCCGTCCGGCGAGTCGTTCGTCCGGCAGGCGTTGCACGGCCAGCGCTACCTGCTGGAGCGGTTCGGCGTCGCCGCCACGGTCGGCTGCAACCTGGACCCGTTCGGCCACAACGCGCAGCTGCCGCAGCTGTTGCGCAAGGCCGGCATGGACTCCTACGTGTTCCTGCGTCCGGGTCCGCACGAGCAGTCGCTGCCGGGGCCGTACTTCTGGTGGGAGGCGCCCGACGGCTCGCGGGTGCTGGCGTACCGGATCGCGCACGAGTACGGCAGCTCGGCGCAGGACGTCGGCTACCAGGTGGACAAGTCGCTCGCCCAACTGCCGGCCGACGAACCGGAGCTGATGGTGTTCTACGGCGTCGGCAACCACGGCGGCGGGCCGACGCGGGCGAACCTCGACAGCATCCGGAGACTGGACGCGCTGGACGGGCTGCCCTCGTTGCGGTGCAGCTCACCGCGTGCCTACTTCGACCGGCTGCTCGACCGCGGCGGCGATTTCCCGGTGCACGCCGCCGAGCTCCAGCACCACGCCGTCGGCTGCTACTCGGCGCACTCAGGGGTCAAGCGCTGGAACCGCAGGGCGGAGAACATCCTGCAGCGTGCGGAGAAGTGGGGCGTCGTCGCGACCGTCGTGGGCGAGCTCGACTATCCGTCGGACGCGATGGCCGAGGCGTGGGAACTCGTGCTGTTCAACCAGTTCCACGACACTCTCGCGGGAACGGCGATCCCGTCCGCGTACGAGGACAGCAGGGACCAGTACGGGCACGCAGCCTCCGTCGGCATGTTCACGTTCAACCGCGCGATCCAGTCGCTGTCGCGCCGCGTGCGGATCCCGTACGAGTCCGACACCTCCCCGGTCGTCGTCTTCAACCCGCACCCGTGGCCCGTGCGCACCGAGGTCGAGCTGGAGTTCGGCGGCGGCTTCCCGCGGCAACGGGCCGAACTGGTGGACGACCAGGGCCGGCCGGTCGCGGTGCAGGAGGGACGCTCGCACGTCGTCGCGGCCGGGCGCCGGCGGCTCGTCTTCGCGGCCGAGCTGCCTGCGCTCGGATACCGGCTCTACCGCATCCGTGCGGCGAGCGAGCCCGCCCCGGTGCGGCACGCCGTCGACGCGCACCGGCTGGAGAACGACCACCTCGCCGTCGAGGTCGACCCCGACACCGGCGCGATCACCGTGCACGACAAGCGGATCGGCGCGGACCTCGTCGCCGGCGGCACGCACGCCGAGGTGCTCGCCGACACCTCCGACACGTGGGGCCACCGCGTGCGGAGGTACGACCGGGCGATCGGCTCGTTCCGGCCGCGGCGGCTCCGGATGGTCGAGGACGGGCCGGTGCGCTCGGTGCTGCGCGTGGAGAGCGGGTACGGGTCGTCCACGCTGGTCGAGGAGTTCGTGCTCGGGAGGGACGCCGGCCACGTCGACGTCCGCGTCGTCGTCGACTGGCACGAGCAGATGAAGATGCTGAAGCTGCGCTTCCCGACCACGCTCGCGGACGCCCGGGCCACGTTCGAGATCCCGTACGGGCACGTGGAACGCGCCACGAACGGCGGCGAGGAGCCGGCCCAGGCATGGGTCGACGTCACCGGCAGGCTCGGCGACGGATCGGTTGCGGGGTTCACCGTCGCCAACGACGGCAAGTACGGCCACGACGTGCGCGGTGGCGACATCGGCGTGACCTCCGTGCGCAGCCCGGCGTACGCCTGGCACGAGCCGAAACCGCTGGACGACGACGTCCACGACTACCTCGACCAGGGCAGGCAGGAGTTCACGCTGCGGCTCATCCCGCACGCCGGCGACTGGCGCGACGCCGGGGTCGTCCGGCGGGCGGCCGAGCTGAACCAGCCGGCGTTCCCGCTGCTGGAGTCCTACCACGACGGCGACCTTCCGCCGGACGCCTCGTTCGCCGAGGTGGACGCCGAGGCCGTGGTGCCGACGGTGTTGAAGCCCGCGGCCGACGGCAGCGGCGACATCGTGCTGCGCGCGTACGAGGCGCACGGCCGGCCCGCGCACGCGACCGTCACGCTGCGGCTGCTCGACCGCGCCGTGGAGGCGGACTTCGGGCCGGCGGAGGTGAAGACGTTCCGCATCCCGCGGGACGCCGCTCGCCCGGTCGTCGAGACCGACCTGCTCGAGCGCGAGATCCGGGAGTGAAACAGCGCATGACGGGCCGGCTCGACGGGGACGACTGGCAGCTGCGCGGCTTCCTCGGCGACGAGTGGCGGTGGCATCTCGACAAGCCGTGGGACGCCCCCGGCTGGATGCCGGCCCGGGTGCCCGGCAGCGTGCTCGACGACCTCTGGCGCGCGGGGGAGATCCCGGACCCGTACGTCGCGAGGAACACCCTCGCGGCCGAGTGGGTGTGGCAACGGGCGTGGGTGTACCGCCGGCGGATCTCCTCTCCCGGCGACGGGAACGCGGTCCTGCGCTTCGACGGGGTCGACCACGCGGCGACCGTGTGCCTCGACGGGGACGTCGTGGCCGCGCACGAGGGCATGTTCGTGCCGTTCGAGGTCGACGTCACCGACGCGCTCGCGGACGGCGCCGAGCACCTGCTCGCCGTCGTCGTCCATCCCGCCCCCGCGAACGAGCCACAGGTCGGGGAGACGCACCGGGTGTCGGTGCACAAGAGCCGGATGGGCTACGGCTGGGACTTCTGCCCACGCCTCGTGCACCAGGGCGTCTGGCGCCCGGTCACGCTGACGGCATGGCGGCACGCGCGGCTCGTCGACGTCTCGGTCGGCACGATGCTGGCGGAGGATCTGGCCACCGGCTCCGTCGAGGTGGTCGCCGAGGTCGAGGGCGTGGCGGACGCCGGGCTGCGCGTGACCGTCGCCGACGGCGACACCGTGGTAGCGAGTTCGGTCGAGGACGTGCGCGTCGACGGGCGTTCCCGGGTCCGGTCGACCCTGCCGGTCGAACGGCCCAGGCTGTGGTGGCCGAACGGAGCGGGCGAGCAGCCGCTCTACCGGGTCGGCGTCGAGCTGTCGGTGCCAGGCGTCGCTCCGGGTGCGTCCGGCACCGAGAGGTACGTGGGGTTCCGACACCTCGCGGGACTGCCGCACGAGCCGGCCGTCAACGGCGAGCGGATGTTCGTCAAGGGCTGGAACTGGGTGCCGCTCGACGCGCTCTACGGCGTCCCGCGCCCGGAGAAGCTCGACCACCTGCTGCGCCTCGCGAAGGAGGCGAACGTCAACCTGCTGCGCGTCTGGGGCGGCGGGCTGATCGAGACGCCCGGGTTCTACGACCGCTGCGACCGGCTCGGCCTGCTCGTGTGGCAGGAGTTCGCCATGTCCAGCTCCGGCTTCGCGAGCGTGCCGTCGGACGCACCGGGCTTCGTCGACCTGATGGTGCGCGACGCGCACGCGATCGTGCCGCCGCTGCGGCATCATCCCTCGCTCGCGATGTGGTGCGGCGGCAACGAGTTGGCCGGTCCCGAGGGCCCGCTGGACGACACGACACCGGTGCTCGGTGCCTTGCGCGACGTGGTGCGCGAGCTCGACCCGGGCCGTGCCTGGCTGCCGACGTCGCCGTCGCCGCACGACGACCACGGGCCGTGGGAGCACCAGGGCGTGAACGAACACCAGCGCTGCTACGACGCCGGCACGACGCCGCTGCACAGCGAGTTCGGCGTCGAGGGCATGACCAACCCGCGCACCCTCGACGCCGTCGTGCCCGCCGGCTCGCGCTGGCCGGCCGATCGCGACAACCCGGTCTACGCGCACCTGGGCGCGTGGTGGAACAACGCACCGCTCGTCCGGGCGTCGTTCGGCGGCCGGCTGCACGACCTCGACACCCTCGGCAGGGCCAGCAGGTTCCTGCAGGCCGACGGGCTGCGTTACGCCGTGGAGGCCAACCGGCGCAGGGCGCCGCGGTGCGGCGGCACGCTCCCGTGGCAGTTCGACGAGTCGTACCCGAACGCCTGGTGCACTGCCGCTGTCGACCACCGCGGCGACCCCAAGCCCGCCTACCACGCCGTCCGCCGCGCGTACTCCCGCCATCACGTGAGCGCCGCGTTCGAGCGGCAGGCGTGGGCGGGCGAGTCCGCGTTCGCGGCGCGGGTGTGGGCGTGCCTGGACGCGGCCGGGCCGGCGACGGTGACCGCGCGGCTGGTCGACGTGTGGGGGATGCCGCTGGCCGATCGGACCTGGACGGTCGACCTGCCCGCCGGCGAGGCCCGGCAGCTCGGCGAGCTCACCGCCGACCTGACCGTCTCCGGCAGCGACGTGGTCGTCCTCGACCTCTCGCTGGACGCCGGCGACGGCGGGCAGCGGAACCGGTATCTGTTCAGCCGCACGGATGACCTCGCGCCGTTGCTCGACCTCCCCCCTGCCACGGTCGACGTCGAGGCCCGGCACGGCAGCGACTCGACACGGATCCGGGCCCGGCATGTCGACGGGCCCGCCGCGCTCGGCCTCGTGTTCGCCGACGGCCGCCGGTACGACGCGCCGGGCTGGGCGGTGTTCTCGGACAACTGGCTCGACCTCCTGCCCGGGGAGTCGGCGGCGGTGGACGTCCGCTGGCGTGCCGCGGGTGACGAGCGTCTGCTCTCCCTGGACGGGTGGAACGTGACGGTGCCCGATGTCCGCTGACGACCTCGCGCTCGACGTCTCCGTGCTCCTGAAGGACGGGGGAGTCTCGGGCGACTTCGACACGGCGTACGAGAAGAGCGACGAGGGCAGCGGGCGTACGCAGGTCCGGCTCACCGTGACGTGCACGGCGGACGAGCCGGTCGAGGCGGGCGTCCGCGTGGCGGCCGCGCTCGGCGTCACGTCCGACCCGCACTGGCTGATCCCCGGGCTGTTCTACGGCGAGAACCGGCTGGCGTCGTGCACGCGGCTCTACCCGCGGTTCGTCGCGACCGGCGCCGACCCGGCCCGGTTCGAGTCGGCGTCCTGGAGCTTCCGCGCCGACCGGTGCGCGACGCCCGCGGTTTTCGCGTGGGACGACGAAGGAGGGCTGGCGCTCGTCACGGCCGAGACGTCGCCGCTGGGGCAGGCGGGTGTCGGGTTCGCCTTCGCGGACGGGAGACCGTTGCTGCGCCTGCACTTCCCGTACCGCGAGGAGCCGGTCGCCTACGACGGCTCGGACGTCGCCCGTCCCGCGGACCTGCCCGCGTACCGCTGGGCGCCGGGGGAGACGGCCGTCCTCGAGTTCGCCGTCCACCGGCTGTCGGCCGACCGGCACGACTACACCCGGGTCATCCGCGACGTGCACGCGCGTGGCAGGCAGAAGGCGGACGCGGCATGGGTCCCGATCGAGCAGGCCGCCGAGCTGACCGCCTGGGGACTGTGGCGCTGGCACTACAGGCCGGACCCGCCCGTGCTGCTCGAGACCGCGGCGTTCGACCGCGACGCGTTCGGCGACACGGCCGACAGGAAGGCGATGCACGTCTCCTGGGTCAGTGGCGTGCCGTACGCGCACGCCCTTCTGCTGCACGGCCGCCGCGTCGGTGCCGACAGGTACGTCGACGCCGCGACCGCGGTCATCGACAACGTCGCCGCGAACCTCGCGCCGGGCGGCACCTTCTGGGGGCAGTGGAGCGCTTCGCGGGGCTGGCCCGGCGGGGATTCCGGGGGTGGCGGAGTGTGGACCGTCGGGTGGACGCCTGACCCGCGCCGGTTGCACGCGCGGACGCTGGGGGACGCCGCATTGTTCCTGGCCCGCGCGATCGCCGCGGAGCGCGCGCACGGTGTCGAGCATCCCGACTGGGTCGCCGCGCTGCGGTCGAACCTCGACGTCGCCTGCGGGAGCCGGCGTGCCGACGGCGCGCTCGGCGCGGCGTACGACGCGCACACCGGAGAGGTGCTGTCGTGGGAGGGCAGCGCGGGGCTCGCCTGGGTGCCCGCGCTCGCGGAGGCGTCGGTCGCGCTCGGCGAGCCGCGCTACCTCGACGCCGCACGCCGGGCCGGCGCGTACTACCGCGCGACGCTCGACACCGAGTGGCTGTGCGGCGCGCCCGAGGACGTCGACCTCGCGCCCACGTCCGAGGACGGCTACCTCGCCGTCGTCGCGTACGTGGTGCTGCACGAGCTCGACCGGGGCGGCGGATGGCTGGACGCGGCGCGGCGTGCCGCCGACTGGACGCTGAGCTTCCGCTACACCTACGACGTCGCGTTCCCGCCGCGCACGCTGCTCGGCCGGTACGGGTTCCGCTCCCGCGGCGCCGACCAGGCGTCCCCGGCGAACCAGCACCTGCACTCGTTCGGGTTGATCTGCCTGCCCGAGATGGTGCGGCTCGCGCGGTACACCGGTGACGGGTACTACCTCGCGTCCACGCGGGAGAACCTCGACTGCTTCCGGCAGTTCGTCGCCCGGGAGGACGGCGACTTCGACGCGTACCGCGGCATGGTGAGCGAGCGCTTCTACCAGACCGCGTGCTTCCAGGCGAAGGGCATGCTGCTGACGCTCTCGCACGCGTGGTGCGTCGGCGTGCTGCTGTACGCCTGCGAGGCGGCGCTGTCGATCCAGGAGCTGAACGGCGGAAGAGCGTGACCGCGTTGCGGTTCCCCGACGGGTTCCTGTGGGGCGTGGCGACGTCGGCGTACCAGGTCGAGGGCTCGGTGCGCGCGGACGGCCGCGGCGAGTCGATCTGGGACCGGTTCAGCCACGAGCCGGGCCGGATCGACGGCGGCGACACCGGCGACGTCGCCTGCGACCACTACGCGCGCTGGCGCGAGGACGTCGACCTGATGACCGAGCTCGGCGTCAACGCGTACCGCTTCTCGATCGCCTGGCCGCGGCTGTTCCCTACCGGTGCGGGGCCGGTCGAGCGGCGCGGCCTCGACCATTACGACCGGTTGCTGGACGCCTTGCTGGACAAGGGGATCACGCCGATCGTCACCCTGTACCACTGGGATCTGCCGCAGGCGCTGCAGGACCGCGGCGGCTGGCGGGACCGTGCCACCGTCGACCGGTTCGCCGACTACGCCCGCACCTGCTTCGACGCGTACGGCGACCGCGTCGACTGGTGGGTGACCCAGAACGAGCCGTGGATCGTCGGGTTGCTCGGCCACCGGCTCGGGCTGCACGCGCCGGGGGAGCGCGACCTCGCCGCGTCCGTCACCGTCATGCACCACCTGCTGCTCGCGCACGGCCGGGCGAGCGCCGCGCTGCGGGCGAGCGACCACCCGGGCAGGGCCGGCGTGGCGCAGGCCCTGTTCCCGAACTACCCCGCCACCGACTCTCCCGAGGACAGGGCGGCGGCGTACGCCTCGGACGGCTACGTGAACCGCTGGGTGCTCGACCCTCTGTTCCGCGGCGAGTACCCGCGGGACATGGCGGAACACTACGAGCGCATCGGCGCGCCGCTGTCGGCCGTCCGCGACGGCGACCTGGCCGAGATCGCGACGGGCTGCGACTTCATCGGCGTCAACTACTACACCGACCGGGTGATCCGTGCGGGGGAGGGCGACGGGCCGTTCGGCTGGCAGGTACTGCCGGTGCCCGAGGGCACCCGCGTGACCGACGCCGGCTGGAAGGTGACACCGGAGGCGTTCACCGACCTGCTCGTCCGGCTGCACACCGACTATCCCGGCGTACCGCTTCTCGTCACCGAGAACGGCGGCGTCTACGGCGACGGGCCGGACGCCGACGGCCGGGTCAGGGACGCCCGGCGGGTGGCGTTCCTGCACGACCACCTCACCGCGTTGCACCGCGCGGTCTCCGCCGGCGTTCCCGTCCGCGGCTACTGCCACTGGTCCCTCATGGACAACTTCGAGTGGGCGATGGGCTACGCGAAACGGTTCGGCCTGGTGCACGTCGACTACGCGACGCAGCGGCGGACGGTGAAGGACAGCGGCCGGTACTACCGGCAGGTCGCGACGTCCGGCGTCCTGCCGCCGACCCCGTGCGGCGAACCGTGACGTGGTGGCCTTGCTGCCCTGGTAGGGGCCACGACGCACCCACGGGGCGGGTGCGGAAGGAGAGCCCGTGACGGCGACGGGACGGCACGCCGAGCTGGTGGTGTACGCCGCGACCGCGGCGGGTGTCGCCGCGGCCGTGTCCGCGGCGAGGCACGGCGTCGGCGTCGTGCTGCTCGAACCCGGCCGCCACGTCGGCGGCATGGTGTCGGGCGGCCTGGGGTACACCGACGTCGGCGACGCCCGGGTCGTCGGCGGCATCGCGCGCGAGTTCGCCGCGGCCGTCGCGGAGCACTACGGCGTGCGGATCGGGGACTATGCGGGGCCCGAGCCGCACGTCGCCGAGCAGATCTTCCGTCGCTGGCTCGAGGACGCCGGTGTCGAGGTCGTGCACGACGCACCGCTCGGCGGCGTCGAACTGGCGGGCGCTCGGATCGTCGCCGTCACCGCGGGCGGGAAGCGTTACACCGCAGGGGTCTTCGTGGACGCCGGCTACGAGGGCGATCTGCTCGCGAAGGCGGGCGTGCCGTACGCCGTCGGCCGCGAGGACCGGTCGCTGCACGGTGAGTCGCTCGCCGGGCGCACCGAGATCCGGCCCGGCAAGCATCAGTTCCCGCACTACGTCTCGCCGTTCCGCGCCGGCACCGACGAGGTGGTGCCGTTCGTCAGGAACGAGCCGATGGCCGACGTGGGCGCCGGCGACGGCGCGGTGATGTCCTACGGCTACCGCGTCTGCCTGAGCAGCGGGCCCGACCGCCGGCCCTTCGAGCGCCGTGACGGGTACGACCCGGCGCAGTGGGAGCTGGCGCGCAACTGGTTCCGCCGGCTCGCCGAGGACGGCGTCGAGCTGCGCGCCGACCAGGTCGTCGGCCTGGTGCGCAACCTGCCCAACGGCAAGTGCGACGGCAACTCGATCGGGCCGTTCTCCCTGAACCTGCTGGACGGCACCAACCGGGCGTACCCCGACGGCTCACCGGAGGATCGCGAGCGCGTGCGGCGCGTGCACCGCGACTACACGCGCGACTTCTTCTGGTTCATGTCGACCGACCCCGACGTGCCCCGTGGCGTGCGCGACGGGCTCGCCGCATGGGGCTGGGCCGCCGACGAGTTCCTCGACACCGACGGCCTGCCGCACCAGTTCTACGTCCGCGAGGCGCGGCGCATGCGGGGTGAGTACGTGCTGACCCAGCACGACCTGCTGCCGGCACCCCGCCGCCAGTACGACGTCGTGGCGATGGGTTCGTACCACATCGACGTCCGCGAGGTGCAGCGCGTGTGGCGCAGCGCGTACGAGCACCCGGACGAGCGCTGCGAGGTCGTCAACGAGGGCTACCAGTCCATCGGCGTGCGGCCGTACCCGATCCCGTACCGCTCCCTGGTGCCCCGCTTCGACGACTGCTCGAACCTGATCGTCCCGGTGTGCGTGAGCGCGTCGCACGTGGCGTTCGCGTCGGTCCGGATGGAGCCGCAGTACGAGATGCTCGGCCACATCGCCGGCCTGGCCGCCGTGCTCGCTCTCGCCGGCGACCGGGAGGTGCAGCGCGTCGACGTCGGCGAGCTGCAGCGCCGGCTGGTGGACGAGGGCCAGGTCCTGGCCCTGTGACGAGCCGTCCGCCTGCTACTGGACGATCTCCAGCCGGTTGCCGTCCTGGTCGCGGAACGCGAACATAGGCGGGGTGCCCGGCCACCGGAGCAGCTCGCCGACCGTGACCCCGGCCGCCTCGAGCTGCGCGTGCAGGGCGGCGGCGTCCGGCGTACTGAGCCTGATGCCGGTCTCGACGCCCGTGGGCTTGTCCTCGGACGCGGGGACGAGCGCGATCGTGACGTTCGAACCCCGGGGCGCCACCTGGATCCAGCGGCCGCCGAGCTGCGGCAGCGGGACGTCCATGCGCTTCTCGAGACCCAGCGTCTCGACGTAGAATGAGACGGCGCGGTCCTGGTCGGTGACCGGGACGCCCACGACGGGGATCCCGGTGATCGGGGTACTGGTCTGCTCGGTCATGATGGTTCTCCAAGGTCGTGAGGTCGTCCGTCACCGCCTACACGAACGGGGCACGCCCGGATCGACACCGACAGCGGGCAGGAACCGCGGCGCGGCCGATCCGGCGCGGGCGACCGGCGGTGGTGCCCGGCCCGTGCCCTCGGGAACACCCGGTACCTGCGCCCCGGCTGGGACGGTGGACGAGACGCCTGGAATCGAACCGGTCACCGCGACCGCCCCCGGCAAGGTCACGCGCACGCTGTCGCAGACCTGGGCCGACGTGGTCATGGTGCACTGGCGGGCCGACCCCGGCGCCGTGGCCCCGCTGCTCCCGGCCGGCACCCGCGTCGACACGCTGAACGGTTCGACGTTCGTGAGCCTGGTGTGCCTGGTGGCGCGGCGGAGCCGGCTCGGCGGCGTCGTGCCGGCCGCGCCGCCGTTCGGCGAGGTGAACGTACGGCTCTACGCCGTCGACGGCAGCGGCCGCAGGGGAACGGTCTTCGTCACGATGGAGGCGTCGTCCTCGGTGCCGGTGCTGACCGCGCGGCCGCTGCTCGGCCTGCCCTACCGGCGTGCCCGCATCGCCGTGGGGCGGGGGCCGACGGCGGTCCGGTACGAGACGGTACGGCGTACCCCGCGCGGCGACACGGGCATCAGGCTGCGGGCGCGGATCGGCCCGCCGCGCCCGGCGGACCCGACGGTGTCGTTCCTGACCGCCAGGTGGCGGCTGTTCACCGCCCGCGGGCACCGCTCGCTGAGCCTCGACGTGGCCCATCCGCCCTGGTCCCTGTGCACGGTCGACGGTCTCGACGTCTCGGGGACGCTCCTCCAGGACGTGGGCGTCGAGCCGTACGGGCCGCCGTTGCACCCGACCTGGTCGCCGCGCTGCCCGGTGCGGTTCGGCGTCCCTGAGCCACTGACGGCCGCGTGATCAGCTCACGAGCGTCCGGCATCTGCGTTCCCGTCCGCCGACGGCCGGTAGTGCCCGGAACGAGGTCCCCGGCAGGGTTGTCCGGCAGCGGACGGCGTGGCCGAATGGAGGTGAACGGAACGCGGCACGGAGAGCGAGGGTGACCATGAGCGAGTCCGGCGTCCTGGATCCCACGTTCTACCGATCGGCCGCGGACGCCGCGGCCGCTCCGCCCGAGCGGCTCGCGTACGTGGTCGCCTTCGACCGGGCCGGCCGGAGCCACGACGCCATGACCGTCGTCGACGTCGACCCCGGGTCGGCCGCGTACGGCACCGTCGTCGGGTGGACCGACATGCCCGGGCTCGGTGACGAACTGCACCACTTCGGCTGGAACGCCTGCTGCAGCGCGCTCAGGCACGAGGGCCACGACATGGCGAGTCTCGCCCGCCGGTACCTGTTGACGCCCGGGATACGTTCGTCCAACGTCTACGTGCTGGACACGCGACCCGACCCGCGGGCGCCGCGGCTGGTCAAGACGGTCGACGCCCGCGAGCTGTCGGCCAAGGCCGGCTACTCCCGGCCGCACACCCTGCACTGTGGTCCCGACGGCGTCTTCCTGACCTGCCTCGGCGGGAGCGAGGGCGACGACGACGGGCCCGCGGGCATCGCGCTGCTCGACCACGACACGTTCGAGGTGGTGCGGGCCTTCGAGACCGACCGCGGGCCGCAGCACTTCCACTACGACGCCTGGTGGCACCTCAACCAGAACGTCCTGGTCTCCAGCGAGTGGGGCAGCCCGTCGATGATCGAGGACGGCGTCGTCCCGGAGCTGTTGCTCGGCAACGAGTACGGGCACGCCCTGCACTTCTGGGATCTCTCCACGGGCAGGCACCTGCAGCGCGTCGACCTCGGCGACGAGCAGCAGATGGTCCTGGAGGTCCGGCCGTCGCACGATCCCGACGCCACCTGGGGATTCGTCGGTTGCGTCGTCTCCACCGCCGACCTCTCCGGGTCGGTCTGGCGCTGGTTCCGTTCCGGAGACGAGTGGAGCGTCGAGAAGGTGATCACCGTCCCGGCTGAACCGGCGGACCCGGACCGGCTCCCGCCTCTGTTGCGGCCGTTCGGTGCGGTGCCGCCGCTCATCACCGACATCGACCTGTCCGTCGACGACCGGTTCCTCTACGTGTCGTGCTGGGGGACCGGGGAGCTGAAGCAGTTCGACGTCTCCGATCCCGCCAACCCCAGGCAGAGCGGCTCGGTGCGCCTCGGCGGGATCGTCGAGCGGGCTGCTCACCCGGCCGCGCCGGACCTGCCGCTCGCCGGCGGTCCGCAGATGGTGGAGGTGAGCAGGGACGGGCGCCGGGTCTACTTCACCAACTCCCTGTACGGGGCCTGGGACGACCAGTTCTACCCCGACGGAGTCGGCGCGTGGATGGCGAAGCTGGACACCGGCCCGGACGGCGGGCTGGGCGTCGACGAGCGCTTCTTCCCGCACGGCGACGAGTTCCGCGGCCGGCGCGTCCACCAGATCCGCCTGCAGGGCGGAGACGCGTCCTCGGACTCCTACTGCTACCGGTAGCGCTCGCCGACGAGGCTGCTAGCTTGCGGCCGTGGATCTCTTCATGCGCGCGTGGGCCGCGTTGCGCGCCGCGGTCGCCGGACTCCCCGACGAGGACTTCGCGCAGCCATCGGGCTGCACCGGGTGGCTGGTGCGCGACCTGGTGTGCCATCTGGTCGTCGACGCACAGGACGTGCTGATCACGCTCGCCACGCCGGCCGGGTCGGAGCCGACGCACGACGCGCTGACCTACTGGAACGTCACGGACACCCCGCCCGCCGGCGACGACCCGCTCGACGCGCTGGTGGTCCGGCTGGCCGCCGCGTACGAGGAGCCGTGGCTGCTGAAGGCTCACCTCGACGACGTCGGCTCCGCCGCGGGGCGCGCGGCCGAACTCGCCGAGCCGAGCCGCGCGGTCGCCACCCAGGACATGGTGCTGACGGTGGGCGAGTATCTCTGCGCGTACGTCCTCGAGTGGACCCTGCACCACCTCGACCTGACCGCGCACCTTCCGGGCGCGCCGGCCCCTCCCGCCGAGTGCCTCGCCCGGTCCCGCGAGATGCTGGAGCGGATCGCCGGCGCCGCGTTCCCCGCGGCGTGGCCCGACGACCGGGCCCTCCTCGTCGGCACCGGACGGCGCGTCCCGACCGGCGCCGAGAAGGCCGAACTCGGCGGACTGGCGGCGCGGCTCCCGCTCGTCCTCGGCTGATCCGGGCACGCGCGGTGCCCGGCCCGCGGCCGGCACGGCGGCGGAGTCAGTAGCGGACGTCGGCCTGCAGCGCGTAGTGGTCGGACGGGTAGGTGCCGGCGACGGGACGGGTGCCCAGGAGCGCGGCACCCTGCGGGTGCCCGGCACCGCCGCGCCGTGGCGCCGCCGTGAAGACGTAGTCGATCCTGCGGTCGGGCCACAGCAGCTGCGTCGCCCACGGGTTGGCGTTGGACCAGGTGTGTCCGGGGACGGCCGGACCTGCGGCGTCCCACGCGTCGTAGAACGACATGCCGGGCACGGGCGCGGTGGTGCGGCCCGTGAGCATGCGGATCTCGTCGCTGTCCGGGTCGGCGTTGAAGTCCCCGCAGACGACCAGCGGGACGCTCTCGTCCCGTGTCGCGCCGGCGTGCTCCAGCAGGCCGCGTACCGCGTTCTGGCGTGCCTCGCTCTCGTCGAACCACCAGGCGTCCATCACGAGGCCGAAGACCTGGATCGGCCCGCGCGGCCCGGCCAGCTCCGCATACTGCACCCGCGCGCCGCCGAACGTGTGGGCGGCTTCGTGCCGGATCGGCCACCGCGACAGCACCGCGACGCCGGAGAGCGCGTCCTCGTCCTCCTGCGCGGGGACGCCGCTGAAGACGTGATGCGGCAGCTCGAGCGGTTCGGCCAGGCGCGCGCACTGGCTGTCGTCGCCCTTCGCCCACGACTCGGTGAGCACGACGACGTCCGCGCGGGCGTTGCGCAACGTCGCGACGATCGCGGCTTCCCGCTCCTGCCAGGGGCCGTACCGACCCCAGACGTTCCAGGTGACGATGCGCGCGGTCGTCGCGACCAAGGGGCCGTACGAGTGCGGCGGGATGTCCGGGTCGGGTGCCATCCGCCCATGCTGCTACACCGTACGCGCCCGTGGTGGTCCCCGCCGAAATGTCTCGCCGTCGTTGAACCGATGCGGGCAGACCCGCGTATTGCGTAAGGGGGCGGGCCGCTCGCCGGCCGGTGGATCTCAGGACCCTGATTCCGGGGGATCGGCATGTCGCACGGCACGGCACCGCGCTCTGTACGACTTGTGCCCCTGTCGGCGATGCCGTCTCGAGCTTCTGTGACAGCGCGCTCCATCAGTGCGCGCTCCTTCGATGAGGCAGGAGTCGACAGATGCACAAACATCCGATCGCCGCGACGCTGCTGTCGGCGGCAGCGCTCGTCGCCGGGGTCCTGACCGCCCCGGCGGCGAACGCGAGTGTCGTCCCGAAGGCCGTGCCCGACACCAAGCCGGCGTGGCTCGCCCGGGCGACTCATCTCGGGCACGCGGGCTCGGCCGCGAAGGTCGACGCGCGCGTCTACCTCGCGCCGCGGGGCGGGCTGGCCGCCCTGCAGCGGCAGGCGCTCGCCGTGTCGACGCCGGGCGACGCCCGGTACGGGCACTTCCTCACCGCGGCGCAGTACCAGGCGACGTACGGCGTCACCGACGCGGCGGTGAACGCGGTCGAGAACTGGCTGAGGTCGGCCGGGCTGACCGTCACGGGAGTGGGGGCCGGCAGGTCCTACGTGCGCGTGCGGGGCACCGTACGGCAGGCCGAGCAGGCCTTCGACGTGACCATCGACCGCTATCGACACGACGGGCAGACGGTGCAGGCGCCCACCTCGGCGGTGCGGGTCCCGGGCCGGGTCGCCTCGTCGGTGCTCACCGTCACCGGACTGGACAGCTCGGTGTCGGTCGCGAAGCCGGCCAGCACCGTCGAACCACCGCCTCCCGGGTTCCGCAACGCCCGTCCGTGCTCTGTGTTCTACGGGCAGCTCGAGGCCAGGTTCCAGGCGGACTTCAAGACCAGGCTGCCGGCGTTCAAGGGGCAGCGGCTGCCGTACGCGGTGTGCGGCTACACCGGCCCGCAGCTGCGCGCAGCGTACGAACCCGGAACGGACCTCGACGGAACCGGCGCGACCGTGGCGATCGTGGACGCCTACGACGCGCCGACGATCGTCGGTGACGCGCAACGCTACGCGGTGGAGAACGGCGACGGCGGCTACGCGAAGAACCAGCTCAGGCTGATCGACGCGGCGCGGTTCACCCACCAGAACCTCTGTGTCCCGACCGGCTGGGCCGGTGAGCAGACCCTCGACATCGAGGCGGTCCACGCCATGGCGCCCGGCGCGGACATCCGCTACTACGGCGCGGCCAGCTGCGAGGACGTCGACCTGATCGACACGCTGGCCAAGGTCGTCGACCAGGACAAGGCGCAGATCGTGACCAACTCCTGGGGCGAACCGGAGGAGGGCGAGACCACCGGATCGATCGCCAAGTTCGAGCAGGTCTTCGCCCAGGGCGCGGTCGAGGGCATCTCGTTCACCTTCTCCTCCGGTGACTCCGGAGACGAGCTCGCGAATACCGGGATCCGGCAGGCGGACTACCCGACCTCCGACCCGTTCGTGACGTCGGTCGGCGGCACCTCACTGGCCGTCGGCGCCGACGGCAGCCGGCTGTTCGAGACCGGCTGGGGGACCGACGAGGTCCTCCTGTCGGCCAACGGGAAGAGGTGGGCGCCGGACGAGGGCTTCACCAGCGGCGCCGGCGGTGGCGTCTCGCACCTGTTCGACAAGCCCGCGTACCAGAACGGGACCGTGCCCGGCGCGCACCGGCAGGTCCCCGACGTCGGCATGGACGCCGACCCGACGACCGGGTTCCTCGTCGGCGAGACCCAGACGTTCCCCGAGGGCGTCTCGTTCGACACGTTCCGCCTCGGCGGGACCAGTCTCGCCTCGCCGCTGTTCGCCGGCATGACCGCACTCGCGATCGGCGCCCGCGGCGGTACCGGGCTCGGGCTGCTCAACCCGACGATCTACGCCAACCCGTCCGCGTTCGACGACGTGACCGGTGCGGGCGCGGACATCGGCAACGTCCGGGTCGACTTCGACAACGGCGTCGACGCCAGCAAGGGCGTGTTCTACTCGGTCCGCCAGTTCGACATGGACTCCAGCCTCACGACCGGACCCGGCTGGGACGACGTGACCGGCCTCGGCAGCCCGAACGACGGCTGGCTGGACCTCGCCCGTTCGGCCGGCTGACGCACCGCATCGTGCCGGTGGAGCGGCCGAAAGGGAACACGCTCCACCGGCCCGATGGCCGGGACGGCCCTACGAGCCCTGCGGCTGCCAGGTGCCGTCGTCCCACAGCCAGCGTTCCTGCCGGGCGCACAGGAACGGGTCGACCGGTGCGGTGTCCTCGAACGTCTCCGTGCGCCGCACGACCTCGACCACGGCCGAGATCTGGTCCACCGACAGGTCGACGACGGTGTACGCGTGCGGTCGTTCGACCAGCGACGCGTGCTGCAGCTGCAGCACGGGCCCGGCCGCGACCGACGCGTGGACGTGCAGATGACCCGACAACACGACGACGGGGCCGTCGTGGGCGGTGAGGAACCGCTCGACGGTGGACCGGTTGGCGAGGTCACCCGGGTGCGGCAGGCGGCGCTGCCGCAGTGCCGGCGCGAGGTCGAGCACCGGGAAATGCGACAACCACAGGTACGGCCGGTCCCCGCCTGGAGCCGGTGTCCGGCCCTCGCGGTACGCCTGCCCGCCGTCCCGTTCGAGCGTCCCGGCGGCCAGCGTGAACCCGGCGGCGTCCGTGCCCTCGGGACCCGGGCGGCGCGCTCCGGCCACCTCGACGGGATCGGTGGCCCCGCCGACGTCGTGGTTGCCGGCGACGGCGAACACCGGAACCCCGACCGCGGCCAGTTGCCGCCGGACGAGCCCGGACTCGGCGACGGCGCCGTTCTCGGTGAGATCGCCCAGCAGAACGACGGCGTCGACGCCGGCGTCGCCCAGCGCGTCGACCGCCCGGGCGAGCAACTCCGCCGAGCGGCCCAGGCGTTTGGTGTTGATCCACGTGTCGTCGGGCGTCCCCGGCTCGGCGACGTGGAGGTCGGTCAGCACGCCCAGTCTCAGTGTCACGGATCTCCCTGCCCGGTAACGATGCCCTGGATCGAACGCGGTCGCCTGCGAGCGGCGCGGCGGCGCAGCGAGGCGGGTCAGGCCACCGGCCGCGGACGCGCCTGTCCCGCGCCCGCGTCCGGCCCGATCTCGGACTGCTCGCGCCACATGTCGATCTCCCTGTCGTCCTTCGCCACCGCGTCGATGGCAGTCAGCTCGGCCGGGTCGAACTCGGTCTGCGCCGCGGCCGCGACGGTCTCCTCGAGCTGGGTGACGGAACTGGCGCCGACGACGACCGAGGTGACCCGCGGGTCGCGCAGCACCCAGGACACCGCGAGCTGAGCCAGCGACTGTCCGCGCTGCTCGGCGATCCGGTTCAGCTCGCGGAGAGCCGTGAGCCGGTCTCCGGTCAGGAGCCCGCGAGACAACGTGCCGCCGCGAGCCGCCCGGGATCCCTCGGGGACGCCGCCGAGGTACTTGCCGGTGAGCAGGCCCTGGGCGAGGGCGGTGAACGCGATGGCGCCGGCGCCGACGTCGGCCAGGACGTCGAGCAGGCCGTGCTCGATCCACCTGTTGAGCACCGAGTACGACGGCTGGTGGATCAGCAGCGGCGTGCCGAGGTCACGCAGGATCGCCGCCGCCTGGCGGGTGCGCTCGGGGCCGTACGAGGAGATCCCGGCGTAGAGCGCCTTGCCCTGCTGCACCGCGGAGTGCAGCGCGCCCATCGTCTCCTCGAGCGGCGTGTCTGGGTCGGGGCGGTGGGAGTAGAAGATGTCGACGTAGTCCAGGCCGAGCCGGTGCAGCGACTGGTCGAGGCTGGCCAGGAGGTACTTGCGGGAGCCGCGGTCGCCGTACGGCCCGGGCCACATGTCCCAGCCCGCCTTGGTGCTGACGATGAGCTCGTCGCGGTACCTGCCGAAGTCCTCGGCGAGCAGCCGGCCGACGTTCTCCTCGGCCGCGCCGTACGGCGGCCCGTAGTTGTTGGCCAGGTCGAAGTGGGTGATCCCGAGGTCGAACGCGCGCCGCACGATCGCGCGCTGCACCTCCAGCGGGCGGTCGCCGCCGAAGTTCTGCCAGAACCCGAGCGAGATCGTCGGCAGCAGCACGCCGCTGCGCCCGCACCGCCGGTAGGTCATCTTCTCGTACCGACCGTCGTCGGCGACGAAAGTACTCGTGGTGTCCATCAGCCTGTCCTTTCCCGCCGTGCCTGCCATGGTCGTGTGGGTTCCGGGTCGCTACGGCGGGCCCGAGCCGTCACGGGCGGGGACGGAAGGCCGGCCGAGCGCGGAGACGAACAGCCCGAGGTCCCGCCGGTGCGAGCTCGCCGGCCAGGCGGCCCACGTCCGCCGCACCAGCGGGTGTCCCGCCAGCGGCGACCAGGCCACGGAGTCGGGTATCGGCTGTGCCCAGTCCGGCGGCGCGAGCGCGAACGCGCCGCCGGCCGTGACGGCGGCCAGCTTCACCTCGGCGATGAGTTCCTGCCCCTCCGGCGGCTGCGGCCCCAGATCGAGGCCGTGACTGCGGAGGATCGCGGTCAGCTCGTCGTACCAGGCAGGACTGCCCGAGCGGGGGAAGCCGATCCAGTCGAGCTCCGAGAGGGCGTCCAGCCGTACGCCATCCGGTCCGGCGATCTCGGCGGCCAGCCCGGTGGCGAGCAGCACGCCGAGCCGTTCCTCCATGACGAGCATGGCGTCGAGGTCCGGGCCGATCGGGTGTTCGCGGACCAGGCCGAGATCCAGCTCCCCGGCCCGCAACGCGTCGAGCTGCGCGGCGGTCGACAGGTGGCGTGCCTGGACCCGGGTGCCGGGATGGGCCGCGGCGAGCTCGGCGAGCGGCCGGTCCAGCAGGCCCGCCGGCAGCTCGAGCGGTATGCCGATGCGCAGGACACTGCCACCTGCCCCGGTGTACCGGGCGAGCGCGGCCAATGCCTGGTCGTGCCGGGCGAGCACCGCACGCGCCTCCGACAGCAGGGTCATGCCGGCCTCGGTAGCCCGCACACCGGTGCGGCTCCGGACGAGCAGCGGGATGCCGAGCTGCCGTTCCAGCGCCGCCACCGTCTGCGACAACGCCGGCTGGCTGACGTGGAGCCGCCGCGCCGCGGCCGAGAGGCTGCCTTCCTCCACCACCGCGACGAACGCTCGCATTTCCCGCAATTCCACCCGCCCATCTCATCACACGCGGCCGGGAACACGGCCCGTCGCGCGGTGCATGGGGCGGCCGGCCCGGGGAGCCAATCGCTGCTTATGGCGGCCATCGGGGATCGTTCTCGCCCCGCTGGTATCGATCGCCCCGGGAAAGGACTTGAGGCCGTCGCAGCTCAGTTCTTCCGCGAGTGGAGAGTCCGATGTCCGAACCGAGTTATTTCCGAAAGTACAAAGACCTGGCGTTCCAGCGAACCGACGACGGCATCCTCACCCTGCGCTTCCAGACCGCGGGCGGGCCGGCCGTCTTCACCGGCCGGACGCACGAGGACCTGCCCAAGGCGCTCGAAGAGGCCGCCCTCGACGCCGACAACAAGGCGATGATCCTCACCGGTAGCGGTGACGTGTTCATGGACGACATCGACGGTCCCAGCCTCGGCGAGATCTTCAGGCCGGCGGTCTGGGAGAAGATCCGCAATGAGGGGCTCGCCGTCCTGCAGCGCCTGCTCAGCCTGCCGTTCCCGGTCGTCGGCGTCGCGAACGGGCCCGCGACGGTGCACTCGGAGTACCTGCTCCTCACCGACGTCCACATCGCCTCGGAACGGGCCACGTACAGGGACTTCCCGCACCCGGCCTTCGGCATCACCGCCGGCGACGGCCTGCAGGTCGTCTGGGAGGAGGCGGTCGGGACCGCCCGCACCAAGTGGCTGCTCTGGACCGGGGAGACCATCGATGCCGCCACGGCGGAGCGGTGGGGTGTCGTCAACGAGGTGGTGCCGCACGACCAGGCGTACGCCAGGGGCCTGGAGATCGCACGCAAGCTCGCCGCGAGGCCGCGGTTGTACCGGTCGTTGCAGAAGCAGACCCTGAACCAGCGGCTGTTGCGCCGCATCGTCGAGGGGGTGCCCTTCGGCATGGCCCTCGAGGGCCTCACCGCCGCCGACCTCGCATATCAGCAGCAGTAGGGAAAGAGAGAGCAATGCCGAACAAGGTGCTCGTCACCGGAGCCAGTGGCCTGCTGGGGGTCGCGGCGATCGAGAAGTTCCTGTCCGCCGGCTGGGACGTCGTCGGCGTATCGCGCCGCAGGCCGAGCCTGCCTAGCGGCCGGGAGATCGAATTCCTGTCCGTCGACCTGCGCGACGCCGACGCCACCCGTGCCGCGCTCGAACCGCTGACCGACGTGACGCACATCGCGTACACGGCCCTGCACGAGAAGCGCGAGCTGGTCGAGGGCTGGTCGAGCAGGGACCAGATCGACACCAACAACGCCATGCTCCGCAACGTGCTCGAACCGGTCGTCCGCAACGCCGAGGGCTTCCGGCACATCAGCATCCTGCAGGGAACGAAGATCTACGGTGTGCACCTGCACCCGATCCCCATCCCGGCGCGAGAACGGGACGCCGTGGCCGACCACGACAACTTCTTCTTCGACCACGAGGAATACGTGCGTGAGATGGGCGCGAGACATGGTTTCAGCTACACGGCACTACGCCCGCAACTCGTCGCCGGCGCGACCCCGGGCGCGTTGAACGTGCTGCCCGCGATCGGCGTCTACGCCGCCATCCGCCGCGAGAAGGGCGAGCCGTTCGGGTTTCCCGGTGGCCCGTCGTTCGTCTGGGAGGCGGCCGACGCCGACCTCGTCGCGGACGTGATGGTGTGGGCCGCGCAGTCACCGCAGGCGGCCGACGAGGCGTTCAACATCACCAACGGCGACGTGTTCGAGTGGCGCAACCTGTGGCCGGCCCTCGCCGAGACGCTGGGGGTCGAGACCGGGCCGGACACGCCCCTCAGCGTGGCCGCCTATCTCGCGGAGAACGCCGACGTCTGGGAGCGGGTCGCCGCGAAGTACGACCTCCGCTCACGTGACCTGCGGGAGTTGGTGGGCCGCGGGGACCAGCACGCGGACTTCGCCTTCGCCTACGGCGCTCCGGAGGGCCCGCGCGCGTTCGTGAGCACGGTCAAGCTGCGCCAGGCCGGGTTCACGGAGACGACCGACACCGAGGTCTCGTTCCGCAACGCCCTGCAGACGCTCATCGAGCAGCGGCTGCTCCCTCCGGCAGCGAAGTAGCCCGGGCGGCCGGGGCCGCGTGTCGGACCGCCCGGGTGGGGAGCTCGTAACGCTCGCCTCCCGGGCGGTTCTCGCTCGCGTGCCTATCTCGGCATGTGAGACGGCCGTCGCGGCGGTTGGTAACGGTTCGATCTGCCCATTGCCCAGAGGACGGACCACGCGGAATACTGTCCGCCGGTAAGAGATCATCGGGCAGGAGCAGCTTACGGTGGAAAACCTCCGGCATCGCGTTTCCTTTCGTCCCCTGAGAGCCTGCGCGCTGCTGGCGGCCGCCGCGATCGTGCTCGTCGCATGCACCGGCGGCAACGGCTCCAAGCAGAACGGCAACGTCGCGACGGTGGCGCTGACCGCGGGTGAGGCGCCGACCTACATCCTTCCGTCCGACCCGAACTGCACCGCGACGAACCACTACGACCTGCGTGCCCTGCTCTACCGGCCGCTGTACTGGTACGGCGGCGTGCCGGGCAAGGAGTTCGAGCGCAACGACGAGCTCAGCCTCGCCGAGCCGCCGGTCTACAGCAACGGCAACAAGCAGGTGAGCGTCACGCTCAAGGACTACAAGTGGTCCGACGGCAAGCCCGTGACGAGCAAGGACCTCAAGTTCTACTTCGACCTCTACAGCGCGAGCAAGAAGGACTGGGGCTGCTACTCGCCGGGCAGCGTCCCCGACAACATCAAGAAGGTGCAGATCAAGGACGACAAGACGGTCGTCCTCACCCTCGACCAGCAGTACGCGCCGACCTGGTTCACCGTCAACGCGCTCGCCGACATCGCCCCGATTCCCGAGCACGTGTGGGACAAGACGTCGGCGGACGGCAAGGTCGGTGACTACGCCAGCACGCCGTCGGGCGCGAAGAAGGTCTTCGACTTCCTCACCGCACAGGCGAAGAGCCCGGACAAGTACGACTCCGACCCCTTGTGGGGAGTCGTCGACGGCCCCTGGAAGCTGCAGAAGTTCGACCCGCGCGGCGACATCGACTTCGTTCCCAACAAGAACTACTCGGGCCCGGACAAGCCGAAGCTCTCGAAACTCGTCGAACGGCGTTTCACCACCGACCAGGCCGAGTTCGACGCACTGCTGTCCGACCAGTCGATCACGACCGGCTACATCCCGAGCCAGGACTCCAGCCGGAAGCGGCAGGTGACCGACCAGGGCTTCACGGTCTACCAACAGGGCAACTTCGGCATCAACTACATCACGCTGAACTACCACAGCAACCAGCACGGCCCGTTGTTCAACCAGCTCTACATCCGGCAGGCGCTGCAGCACATGATCGACGAGCCCGAGTACGTGAAGGTCGCGTACAACGGCAACGCCGAGCCGATCAACGGCCCGGTACCGATCAAGCCGGCCAACCCCTACGCCTCGGCGTACGAGAAGTCGGTGCCGTACCCGTACGACCCCGGCAAGGCGGTCGCGCTGTTGAAGTCCCACGGCTGGACGGTGAAGCCGGACGGCGTGAGCACGTGCGCCAAGCCGGGCACGGGGGCGGACCAGTGCGGCGCCGGCATCTCCAGCGGTGACAAGCTGCAGTTCACCCTCGACTACAGCAAGGACGTGTCCTCCGACCGCTCGATGGAGGCGTTCCAGTCGTCCGCCGCCAAGGCCGGCATCAAGATCACCCTCCGCGCGGGGACGTTCGACCACGCGGTGTCGATCACGAACGACTGCAAGCGCGGCTCGCAGGACTGCAACTGGGACGCGGTCGGCTGGGGCGGCTGGCACTTCGGTCCGTATCCGACGGGTGAGGACCTGTTCGCCACCGGCGCCTGCCAGTGCGGCTACAGCGACCCGAAGACGGACAAGCTCGTCGCCGCCACCAAGACCCAGGGCGGGCAGCAGGCGATGACCGAGTACGAGGACTACGTCGCGAAGACGCTGCCATACCTCTGGCTGCCGCGGGCGCAGGGCGGTCTGAACGTCGTACGTTCCGACGTGAAGGGATACGACCGGGACAAGCAGTCGCTGTTCGGCTACAACTACCCGCAGTACTGGCACTTCTGACGGCATGGTCTTCTTCCTGGCACGGCGGGCGGTGCAGGCTCTGCTCGTCATCGTCATCGTGTCGATCGTGACGTTCCTGCTCAGCCGGCTGCTGCCCGGCGACCCGGCCCGTGCCATCCTCGGGCTGCACGCGACCCACGCGCAGCTCGAGGCGTTCCGCCAGGAGCAGGGCTACGACCACCCGCTGTTCGTCCAGTACTGGGACTACGTCAGCCGGCTGCTGCACGGCGACCTCGGCTTCTCGTACAAGCAGAACGAGAGCGTCGTCGCACTGCTCGGGCAACGGCTGCCGCCCACCGCACTGCTCATCGGGCTGTCCATCGTCGTGGCGGTCGTGCTGGCGGTCCCGCTGGGACTGCTGCAGGCCACGCGTCGCTACACGCCGCTCGACTACGGCCTGACGGGCGCGTCGTTCGTCTTCTACTCGATGCCGTCGTTCTGGCTCGGCGTGCTGCTCATCACGATCTTCGCGGTCTACCTCAGGCTGCTGCCGTCGGGCGCGCCGCAGGGCTCGGTCCTCAACGTGCTGGCGCATCCGGCCGGGCTGATCCTGCCGGTCGCCACGCTGGCCCTCGTCACCGTCGCGGAGTTCAGCCGGTACATGCGGTCCTCGACCCTGGACAACCTCGGCGAGGGCTACGTCGACACGGCCCGGGCCAAGGGCGCCTCGGAACGCCGCGTCCTCTACCGCCACATCATGCGCAACGCGCTCGTCCCCATCGTCACGCTGCTCGGGCTCCGGCTGCCGCACATCCTCGACGGCGCGCTCATCACCGAAGGCGTGTTCAACTACCCCGGGATCGGGCGGCTGTTCTGGGATGCGACGCAGTCGCACGACTACTCGATCCTGCTCGGAGTGACGCTGATCGTCTCGGTGGCCACCGTCGTGGGCTCACTGCTGGCGGACGTCGTCTACGCGGTCCTCGACCCTCGGGTGCGGTATGTCAAGCCACGCTGACGCATCGGTTCACCAAGCTCCTGCCGGCGGCGAGATCCCCGGCAGGAAGGGCCTGTGGCGGCTCGTGCTCGAGGTCTTCATGGAGCACCGCGGTGCGCTCGTGGGCGTCGGCATCGTCGTTTTCATGGTGCTGTTCTCGTTCGTCGGCCCGCTGCTGTACCACACGGACCAGGTACACACGAACCTCGCGCAGGCGAGCCAGGCGCCGAGCAGGGCACACCTGCTCGGCACGAACGAGGTCGGCTACGACCAGCTGGGCCGGCTCATGCTCGGTGGGCAGACGTCGCTGGAGGTCGGGTTCGCGGCCGCGATCCTCGCCACGGTCATCGGCACGCTGTGGGGCGCCGTCTCCGGGTTCACCGGCGGCGCGCTCGACGCCGTCATGATGCGCGTCGTCGACGGGTTCATCGCGATACCGACGCTGTTCCTGCTGCTCTACCTCACCACGGTGTTCCAGGCCAACACGGCGATGCTCATCCTCGTCATCGGCTTCGTCGCCTGGCTGGGCCCGGCGCGGCTGGTCCGCGGTGAGGCGCTCAAGCTGCGGGTGCTGGAGTACGTCGACGCGGTACGGATGATGGGCGGCAGCCGGCGGCGCATCGTCGGGCAGCACATCATCCCCAACACGATCGGCACCGTGATGGTCAACATGACCTTCCAGATCGCGGACGCGGTACTGGCCGTCGCGGCGCTCAGCTTCCTCGGCCTCGGCATCCCGCCGCCCGCCGCCAACTGGGGCGGCATGCTCTCCGACGGGATCAACTACAGCTACGCCGGGTACTGGTGGCTCATCTACCCGCCCGGGCTGGTCATCGTCCTCACCGTCGCCGCGTTCAACTTCATCGGTGACGGGCTGCGGGACGCGTTCGAGCAACGGCTGCGGCGCGACTGAATCCGGGGGTGCGGACCCGGCTCAGCCGCGGCGCCCGTTGAGCGCGCGTCCCGCGAGGCGGCCGGTGAACACGCCGTCCCGGATCGCCGCCTCCCCGTTGACGACGACGTCGGAGACGCCGACGGACAGCTGGTGCGGGTCGGCGAAGGTCGCGCGGTCGGCGACCGTGTCCGGGTCGAGGACGACGATGTCCGCGAAGCTGCCCTCGGTCAGCTCGCCCCGCCCGGTGAGGCCGAGATTGGCGGCGGGCAGCCGGGTCATCCGCTCGACGGCCTCCTGCAGGGTGAGCAGCTTCTCCTCGCGGACGTACCTGCCGAGCACGCGGGTGAACGAGCCGTAGGCGCGTGGATGGGTCGGCGAGCGGAGGAAGACTCCTTCGGGCGCCATCGACGACCCGTCGGACCCGATGCTCACCCACGACCTGCGCAGCTGTTCCCGCAGGTTGTCCTCGGACATCGACGCGAAGGCGACGCTGACCCGGGACCGGTCGTCGCGGATGAGATCGAGCGCGGCGTCGACCGGGTCGGTGTTCTTCTCCTCCGCGACCGCGGTGAGGGTCATGCCCTGGTACCGGCGGTTCTCCTCGCGCTGCACGCCGAGGATCAGCACGCCGTCGGCGTTCTCGGCGCCCTCCCAGCGTCCGCTGTCGACGAGCGCCTGCCTGATCTCGCTGCGCGCCGCGGGATCGGCCAGGCGGTCGTAGAGGGCCTCGGACCCGCCTTCGTGGAAACGCTGCGGTATCACGCTGTTCAGCCCGGTCGAGCTGGACGTGTACGGGTAGACGTCCGCCGTGACCGGAGCGCCGTCCGCCCGTACGCGCTCCAGCAGCTCGAGCGCGTCGGTCATGAGCGGCCAGTTCGCGCGTCCCGACGCCTTCAGGTGGTAGATCTCGGCCGGTAGCCCGGCCTCCTTCGAGATCCGGAGCAGCTCGTCGATGGCGGTCAGCAGGCCGGCGCCCTCGTCGCGCATGTGCGAGATGTACCTGCCGCCGTAGGACGCGGCCACCTCGCTCAGGGCGATGAGCTCCTCGGTCGAGGCGTAGCTCTCCGGCGGGTAGATCAGGGCGGTCGCGAGACCCAGGGCGCCGTCGGCCATCTCCTCGGCGAGAACCCCGCACATGGTGTCGAGCTCCGCCGCGGTGGCGGGGCGGTCGTCGTAGCCGACGGCGTACGGCCGCAGTGTGCCGTTGCCCACGAACGACGCGACGTTCTGCGAGCAGCCGCGCTTCTCCAGGTGGGAGAGGAACTCCGAGAGCCGGCTCCAGGTCACCTCCAGCGACAGGTGCGCGTTGCGCCGCTCCAGCTCCCGCTTCGTCGCCTCGGTGAGCGGGCCCATCGCGCCCCCCTCGCCGAAGACCTGCGTGGTGACGCCCTGGGTGAGCTCCCCGAGCGACCTGCCGTCGTAGAGCATGCTGAAGTAGGAGTGGCTGAGCACGTTGATGAACCCGGGCGTGACCGCCTTGCCCGTCGCGTCGATCCGGGTGCCGGCCTCGACGTCGCCGAGCTGTCCCACCGCCGCGATCCGGTCGCCGGCGACGGCGAGGTCCGCACGCACCGGGCCGTCGCCGGCGCCGTAGACGGTTCCGCCGTGCACCACAAGGTCGTACATCAGGCCTCCGGACTCGTCGAAGTGGTGGTTGTCCGTTCCGGGACGGCGCGTACCTCGAGCGGGAAGTGACAGGCCGTGCGGTGTCCCTCGGGGCCGACCGGACGCAGTTGCGGCTCCTCGCGCGCGCAGATCTCCTCGGACAGCGGGCACCGGGTCCGGAACCGGCACCCCGACGGCGGGTGGAGTGCGCTCGGCAACTCGCCGGCGACTCCCTCCGCCCGCTTCGCCTTCTCCCGCCACGGATCGGCGACCGGGACGGTGTCGATCAGGCCGCGGGTGTACGGGTGCCCGGGGTGCTCGTAGACCGACGTGGCCGGGCCGATCTCGACGAGCTTGCCGAGGTACATCACGCCGATCGTGTCGGCGACGTAGCGGACCACCGACAGGTCGTGCGAGATGACGACGTAGGTGAGCCCGTGCCGGCGCTGCAGGTCCTGCATCAGGTTGAGGATCTGCGCCTGGATCGACACGTCCAGCGCGGAGACCGGCTCGTCGGCCACCACGAGCCTCGGGTTCAGTGTGAGTGCACGCGCGAGGCCGATCCGTTGCCGCTGGCCGCCGGAGAACTCGTGCGGATACCGCTCGACGGCCCGGCGGGGGAGCCCGACCTCGTCGAGCAGTTCCGCAACCCGCCTCTCCTGCGCCGCGCGCGAGCCGATCTGCTGGATGGCGAGGGGCTCACGGACGATGGCCCCGACCCGGCGGCGTGGGTCGAGCGAGGAGTACGGGTCCTGGAACACCAGTTGCACGTCGCGGCGGATCCGCCGGGCCTCCTTGCGGTCGAGCCGGAAGAAGTCCTTCCCGTCGATGCGCACCGTTCCCGACGTGGGCCGCTCGAGGCCGACGACGAGCCGTCCGATGGTCGACTTGCCGCACCCCGACTCGCCGACCAGGCCGAGCGTCTGCCCGTGCGTCACGTCGAGTGTCACGTCGGCCACCGCGGAGACGGTGCCCACCTTGCGTTGCAGTACCGCACCGGCGGTGACGGGGAAGTCCTTGACCAGACGGTCGAGTTCGAGCAGCTTGCCCGCCTGCCCGACCGGGCCGCCGGCCGGCACCTGCTCGGCGCCGGCGTCGCCGTCGAGCAACCGCGAGCGCACGCTGACCGGCCGGGACGCACCGCTCGTCTCCGGGCGCCCGACGGGATGGATGCAGGCGAACAGGTGGCCCGGCACGTCTCCCTGCAGCTGCGGGTCGGTCGACCGGCACTCGTCCGTGGCGTAGGTGCAGCGTGGCGCGAACCTGCACCCGGCCGGTGGATTCGTCAGGTCCGGCGGCAGTCCGGGGATGCTGTACAGCTTCCGTCCCGTCTCCGCGGCGTTCTCCGGGAGGCCGGTGAACAGCGCCTCGGTGTACGGGTGCCTGGCGTTGCCGAACAGCGCCTCGGTGTCGGTGGTCTCGACGACCCGTCCGGCGTACATCACGGCGACGCGGTCGGCCCGCCCGGCGATGACGCCGAGGTCGTGGGTCACCAGGATCACGGCCATGCCGAGCCGCCGCCGCAGGTCGTCGATGAGCTCGAGGATCTGCTTCTGGATGGTGACGTCCAGCGCGGTCGTCGGCTCGTCGGCGATGAGCAGCTTCGGCTCGCACGCCAACGCGATCGCGATCATCACGCGTTGCCGCATGCCGCCGGACAACTGGTGCGGGTAGGACCTCATCACCTCCCGCGGTTGCGGCATGCGCACGAGGCCGAGCGTCTCGACCGCCCGCTCGTACGCGGCCCGCTTCGAGACGTCGCGGTGCAACCGCACGGCCTCCGCCACCTGCGCACCGATCGGCATCGTCGGGTTGAGCGACGTCATCGGGTCCTGGAAGATCATGCCGATCTCGTTGCCGCGGACGCGGCGCATCTGGTCGTCGGAGAGCGCGGTGAGCTCGGTGCCGTCGAGCACGATGCGGCCGCCGGTCACGTGGCCGCCGGGCGGCAGCAGGCGCAGCACCGAACGGACGGTCATCGTCTTGCCCGACCCGGACTCGCCGACGATGCCGAGCGTCTCACCAGCGTGCACCTCGAGGCTGACGCCGTCCAGCGCGTGCACCGCGCCGCGCCGGAGGTTGATGCGCGTACGCAGGTTCTCGATGGACAGGAGCGCGGACTCCGGGTACGTCACCGTCACCTCCAGGCGATGGACGACCAGTCACATCGATGCGTGCAGGGCGACTCTATCGGGTCGTAAGGCTCGGTATGGCCGGTCGGACATTACGTTCCGTCCCACTGCCGCCGGTGCGACGCGACGGCCACCACCGGGGGTCAGCTCCGCCGGTCCGTCCGCCTGCGGAGCTCGTTGGCCTGGCGGATGACCGCCCATGCGTCCGCGACCGGGCCGACGTGCCCGAGCTTGTCCGGGTTCAGCACCGCGCGGATCGCCTGGATCTGCCCGTCGCGTATGTCGAGCGCCACGGTGCTGATGACCTTGCCGTCGCGGTCGCGGAAGACGGCACCCGGCTGGCCGTTGACCTCGTGCGGTTCCGCCACGACGCCGATCCGGAGTGACGGCGGGACCATCGCCGCGAGCACCCGGGAGACGTTGCCGGCCCCGAAGACGCCGTCGCCCCACCGCGGGGCGTTGCCGCCGCTGTCGCCGACCATGGACACGTCGGCGGCGAGCAGCTCGCGCAACCCGTCGACGTCGCCCTCCTTGAACGCGTCGAAGAAGCGCGCGGCGAGCTCCTCGCGCTCCCTCCGGTCGGCCTCGAACCGTGGGCGGCCCTCCTCCATGTGCCGACGCGCCCGCACCACGAGCTGGCGGCATGCCGCCTCAGAACGGCCGACCGCGGACGCGACCTCGGAGAAGTCGAACCCGAACACCTCGCGCAGCACGAAGACGGCGCGCTCGAGCGGGCTCAGCCGTTCCAGCAGCAACAGCGCCGCCATCGACACGGAGTCGGCCAGCTCGGCCGAGCGCTCCGGGTCCTCGTAGGGGTCGGTGAGCAGCGGCTCGGGGAACCACGGCCCGGCGTACTCCTCCCTGCGGACGCGGGCCGAGCGCAGCACGTCGATCGAGATCCGGGTCACCACGGCGGAGAGGTACGCCTTGACCGAGGCAGGCTCCGTCGGCGACGTCTCGTAACGCAGCCAGGTCTCCTGGACGGCGTCCTCGGCCTCGCTCACGCTGCCGAGGATCCGGTACGCGATCGCGAACAGCAGCGTGCGCAGCTCCTCGAACTCCTCCGACCTGGTCAAGTCAACTCCTCCTTGAAGCCCAGTCGCCACGACGGATAACGCAGTTGCCAGCCGAGCTCCCGCTTCGCCTTGGCGTTGGAGAAGCCGCGTCCCTCGGTCATCATCGTCACCGCGACCTCGCCCGCCAGCAGCCGGGCCAGCCACTTCGGCACCCGGATCGGCGGTTTGGCACCGGCGCACTCGGCCAAGTAGGGGAGCCACTCGCTGGCCGGGGCCGGTTCGTCGTCGACGATGTTGTAGATCCCGGTCGCATGCTGCTCGACGGCGAGGACGGCGGCACTGGCCGCGTCGTCCAGATGCACCCACGAGCACCAACCGGTGCCGCCCCCGACGAGGGGGAACTGCCGCTTGCGCACGAGCTCGACCTGGTCGTCGGTGGCGCCGGGCCCGTAGAGCCCGCCGTACCGCAGCGCGGCCCCACCGGCCTTGACGACCACGTCCTCGAGGTGGCGGATCGCCTCCATCACCGGCTGCGCGGCCGTACCCAGGTGCAGGTCCAGCGGGTCCTCCTCGGTCTTCACCCACCCGCCCTCGCGGATCCCGTTCCAGTTGGCATAGCTCTGCGCGACGAAACGGGACACGCCGGTCGCCTCGGCCGCGGCCAGCAGATGATCCGTGCCCTCGGTGCGCAGCCGGTTGGTCGTGGCGAACCACCTGTCGATGTGCCGCATGTCCGGCTTCCTGCCGCCGCCGATCGCGGTCATCTGGTGCACGATCGCGTCCGGCCGGGCCCTCGCCACCGCCTCACCCACCGACGCCGCGTCCAGCGCGTCCATCAGCACCGCCTCGGCCCCGAGTTGGCGCAGCAGGCCCAGCTTGCCCGCGTTCGTCGTCGTCGCCGTCACCTCGTGCCCTCGGGCCACGAGCTGCGGCACCAGCCGGCGCCCCACGACTCCGGTCCCGCCCGCCACGAACACCCGCACGTCAGCCACCGTCCTTCCTGAGTCCGTTCCCAACAGCGGTGACGAGACAGCCCCGTCCCGGTGTGACATGGGCGGGTCCGAAAGTGTGACACACGCCACATCCGCCCCCCGAGACATCCGGGTGCCCCGCCGGGTCAACGTCCCGAAGCCGCCGGCCGGTACCGGTCGGGGGAGACGTCAGCGAGGAGTTCGTTCCGATGTCCACTGCACATCTCGTCGTCACGATCCTGGCGGCCGCCTGGGTGGCCTTCTCGGCCGTCTCGTTGTTCGCCCACGCGAAATGGGTCGTGGAACCGTTGGCCGAGTACGGAGTGCCGAGGTCCTGGTGGCCGTGGCTGGGAACGGCGAAGGCAGCGGGGGCCCTGGGCATGCTGGTCGGCCTGTTCGTGCCGGTGATCGGCGTGCTGGCCGCCGTCGGGCTGGTCCTGTACTTCATCGGCGCGGTCGTCACCGTGGTCCGGGCCCGCTCGTACGCGCACATCCCGTTCCCGCTGCTGTACCTCGTCCCGGTCGCCGTCGCGTTCACGCTCGGCCAGTTGTGAGCGGCGCGCCGCCGTAGGACGCCGGGCTGCCCGCGCTGTCACGCCCGGGACACGTGCCGCGTCTTGAGAGGGGAATCCGACTCTCCGGAAAGGCGCTGGCATGGGTGCTGATGTCGAGGAGTTCCTCCGGTTGCGTCCGCTGCTGTTCTCGATCGCGTACAACATGACGGGCAGCGTGGCCGACGCGGAGGACATCGTGTCCGAGGCGTTCCTCCGCCTGCACGGCGCACGCGCCGAGGGCGTGGCGGTGGAGTCGCTGAAGCCGTACCTGTCGACCGTCGTGTCGCGGCTCTCGATCAGCCACCTCCGGTCGGCGCGGGTACGGCGGGAGCGGTACTTCGGCACCTGGCTGCCCGAGCCGCTCGTGGCCGAGCAGACCTCCGTCGCCGACCTGTCCGACTCGCTGTCCCTCGCGCTCCTGGTCGTGCTGGAGAACCTCACTCCCGTGGAGCGGGCGGTGTTCCTGCTGCACGACATCTTCGACTTCGAGTACGCGGACGTCGCCGGGGTGGTGGGGAAGACCGAGGTGAACTGCCGGCAGATCGCCACCCGTGCCCGCCGGCACATCGACGCGCGACGGCCGCGCTTCGAGGCGCCGCCCCAACAGCGCACGGCGCTCGCCGACCGCTTCTTCGCCGCCGTCGAGAACGGCGACGTCGACGGCCTGGTCGACATGCTCGCCGCCGACGTCGTGATGTACGGGGACGGGGGCGGTCGCGGCCCGTCCCTGCCGCTACCGGTGTACGGGCGACACAGGACGCTGCGGCTGCTCGAGGTGCTGTCGGCCACGTTGCGGCGCTTCGACCTGCACCTCGACCGCGGGTCGGTGAACGGGCAGCCTGGCGCGCTCGTGCGCGACGGATCCGGCGCACTGCTCAACGTCCTGTCCGTCGACGTGTTCGGCGGCCGGGTGCAGACGGTCCACTCGATCCTCAACCCCGACAAGCTCGGGCACCTCGCCCCGCTCGTCGGGCCGGACCATCCGCTGCGCCGCACCGGAACCCGGCGCGCGAGCCCGGACCCGGGTGTGTCACAACGCGGCCGGTGACTGCGTCTGAGAGGGCACACGCGTTGCGAGGAAAGAGGTTCGAGATGCATGACGTGCTCGTGTTGGGTGCCGGATACGCAGGTCTGGTCGCGGCGAAACGGCTCGCCAGGCAGGTACACGCCGACGAGGTGACGGTGACGCTGGTGACCGCGTTCCCCGACTTCGTCGAACGCCCGCGACTGCACCAGGTCGCGACGGGGCAACGGATCAGGCCCGTTCCCGTGGCGGGCTTCCTGGCCGGCACCGGTGTCCGTCTGGTGGTCGCCTCGGTGACCGACATCGATCTCGCCGGACGCACCGTCGCGGCCGTCCGCGACGGCGAACCCGAGGTGATCCCGTACGACACCCTGGTCTACGCCCTGGGCAGCAACATCGACGTCGCGCGGGTGCCGGGTGTCGCCGCGCACGCCCACAGTCTGGTCGGCAGGGACGCGGCCGACCGGGTACAGGTCCGCCTGCACGAGGTCGCCGAGCGGGAGGGCCGGGTCGTCGTCTGCGGTGGCGGGTTGACCGGGATCGAGATCGCGACGGAGGTCGCGGAGTACTCGCCGGCTCTCCGGGTGACCCTCGTGAGCGGGAGCGAGCCCGGTGCCTGGTTGTCGGGGAAGGCGCGCGCGTACATGCGGCGGGCCTTCGACGACCTGGGCGTGCGGGTCCGCAGCGGTGCGCGGGTCCGGGAGGTGCACGCCGACGCGGTCGAGCTCGACGACGGCCGGCGCGTCCCGTTCGAGCTCTGCCTGTGGGCGGGTGGGTTCCGCGTGCCCGCGCTCGCGCGCACCAGCGGTCTCGCGGTGAACAGCGAGGACCGTGCGCTGGTGGACGAGACGCTCGAGTCGGTGTCGCATCCGGGAGTGTACGTGATCGGTGACGCCGCCGCCGTCGCCGGATCGTGGGGTACGGAGCTCGCGATGGGGTGCCGGAGCGGTGGCTTCACGGGGCCGCAGGTCGCCGACGTGATCGCCGCCCGGCTCGCCGGACGGGAGCCGAAGCCGTTCCGGTTCCGCTACGTCCACGAGTGCATCAGCCTGGGCCGGCGACACGGCCTCGTCCAGTTCCTGGACGCCGACGAGACGCCGAAGACGCGGATACTCACCGGGCGGGCCGCCATCGCGTACAAGAACATGACCCTCAACGGGGCCAAGCTCCTGTTCCGGCACGCGGGGCCCGTGCTCGCGCGCCGCCGCCACGTCGCGCCGGGCTCGCACGACCTGCGACGCGGGTCCGCGTCCGCCGGCCGCGGACAAGTCGTCGCCGGACCCTGGTGACGGCTTCCATATAGTCGTAGCCGGGCCACGGACACGAGGAGGCGGCACCTTGCGGATCGCAGTCGTCGGAGCGACCGGTCAGATCGGCACCCGCACCGTCGCGGCGCTCGAACGAGCCGGCCACGACGCCGTACGGATCAGCCGGTCCCTCGGCGTCGACGTCTACGCCGGCACGGGTCTCGCCGGCGCACTCGAGGGCGTCGACGCGGTGGTCGACTCGTCCAACACGAGCTCCACCGACCGCGCGGAGGTGCTGGACTTCTTCACCACCAGCACCGCGAACCTGCTCGACGCGGAGCGGGCCGCGGGTGTACGCCACCACGTGTTGCTGTCCATCGTCGGGATCGACCGCGGGCAGCGCAACTTCCACTACGACGGCAAGCGCGCGCAGGAGCGCCTCGTCACCGAAGGACCGGTGCCCTGGACCATCCTGCGCGCGACGCAGTTCCACGACTTCGCCGAGACGGCCGTCGGCTGGACCGAGCAGGACGGCAGCGCGACCGTCGCGCCGCTGCTCATCCAGCCGGTCGCGCCGGCCGACGTCGCCGACGTGCTCGCCGAGCTCGCGACCGGTGAGCCGCACCTGGGGCGCATCGAACTCGCCGGGCCGCAGACCGAGGACCTCGTGGACATGGCCCGCCGTGCCCTGGCGGCCCGCGGCCGGGCGGTCAGGCTGGTCCCGACCTGGCGTGGCAGGTTCGACGTGTCGATGGCGGGCGAGGTGCAGTTGCCGGGCGACGGCGCCCGCATCGGGCCGACCAGCTTCGACGACTGGCTCGCCGACGGCATGCGCTGACAGCCGCGGACGGCCGGGACCAGGGTGAGCGTCTACAACTGGGGCGGGACCGCCGCCGAACACGCGCGGCGATACCCGTGCGACGACTACCTGCCCCGGCCGAACGTCCGGATCACCCGGGCGATCACCGTCCACGCGCCGGCCGCGACCGTGTACCGGTGGTTCTGCCAGATCTCGATCGCGCCGTACAGCTACGACCTGATCGACAACCGGGGCCGGCGCAGCCCCAGGCGGCTCGTCCCGGGCGCGGACGCGCTGGTCGTCGGACAACGCGTGGGCGTCTTCCGACTCGTCGACATCGAGCCCGGGCGGCAGTTCTCCGGCGTGTTCCACCCGGCGGCCCGGCGGGTGTTCGGGCCCGGCGCCGGCACGTACGCCGCCGAGCCGATCGACACGGCGAGCTGCCGGCTGCTCTGCCGGTTCGTCCTGAGCCGCAGCGGGCTGGGCCGGCTGCGGGCCCCGCTGCTCGCCGCCGGCGATCTCGTCATGGTGCGCAAGCAGTTCCACACCTTCAAGGCCCTCGCCGAGCGCGATGCGGCGCGCGGCGAGCGGGGCGACGGGGCGTCGTCCGGCACACGACGACACGGTTAGGCTCACCACATGGCTGACGGCAGCGACCTCCCGCGATACCGCGTGCTCACCGGACCCGACGACGCCGCCTTCTGCTGGCGGGTCAGCGAAGCGCTCGACCTCGGGTACGAGCTGCACGGCTCGCCTTCGCTGACCTTCGACGGCGACCGCGTGATCGTGGCCCAGGCGCTCGTCCGCCGTGCCGACACCGGTCCGCGCCCGGTCTGAACGCGGGTGAGGCGCGTCGGGACGGCGGGGCGGCGGCCGGGCGGACGCTGACCGAGCCGTCGGTACCGACCGCGCCGAGATCGTCGGCGGATCGGTCCGGGGGCAGGGAGGGTGAGCCGTGTTCACGGTCGCTGAGCGGGTACGCGTCCGGGACGCGCTGGTCGAACTGGCCCGCGAAGACCGGCGGATCACCGGTGCCGCGATCACCGGGTCCGGAGCGGTGGGGCGCGAGGACGAGTGGTCCGACGTGGATCTCGCGCTCTGCCTCGCCCCTGACGCCGACACCGACGAGGTCGTCGCGGAGTGGACCCGGGTGCTCTACGAACGGTGCGCCGCGGTGCATCACGTCGACGTCGTCAGCGGTCACACGCTCTTCCGCGTCTTCCTGCTCGCGAGCACGCTGCAGGTCGACGTCGCGTTCTGGCCCGCGGACGAGTTCGGGCCGACCGCGCCCACGTTCCGGCTGCTGTTCGGCACGGCCAACGAGCGCCCGCGGCCGACGGCACCCGACGCCGCGGATCTGGTCGGCATGACGTGGCTGTACGCGCTGCACGCGAGGTCCAGCATCGAACGCGGGCGCGGGTGGCAGGCCGAGTACATGATCAGCGGTGTCCGCGACCACGTGCTCGCGTTGCAGTGCCTGCGGCACGGCGTCCCCACCGCGCAGGGCCGCGGCATCGACCAGGTGCCGGACGAGGTGACCGCGCCCGTCGCGGACACCCTGGTCAGCTCGCTCGAGCCCGCCGAGCTGCGGCGCGCGTTCCGCGCCGCCGTCGACGCGCTGCTCGCCGAGGCGCGTCTCGTCGACCCCGGGCTGGCCGCCCGCCTGCACGACCCTCTCCGGGAGCTCGCCGGCTGAGCAGGCGCCGCAGGACAGGCGGCGTTCACGGCGACGCAAGCCGGGCGTCGTCAGGGCGCCATCTGGACGTGGGACGGTTCCGGTGCCCTCACCTGGAGGAGCACGTCCATGCGCGACCGGAAGCTCGTCGCCGTCGCGGGCGCACTCGCGGCCGCCTGTATCGCCGCCACCGTGAGCTGGCAGGCCGCCGAAGCGGGTCAGCCGCGACAGGCGAGTGTCGGCGCCAGGCCTTACGAGATCGGGCTGTTCGGCGACATGCCGTACGGAGACACCGGACGTGCGCAGTAACCGAACGTGCTCGCGGACATGAACCGGCACGAGCTGGCGTTCTCCGCGTTCGACGGCGACATCAAGAACGGCAGTGAGCCGTGCTACGCCGACGTCGACGGCTCGGCCCAGGCGGCCGGCAGGCCGGACATCTACAAGTACGCGCTGCAGCGGTTCGACCAGCTCGACGCACCCGTCGTCGTGGTACCGGGCGACAACGAGTGGACCGACTGCGACCGCCCGTCGACAGCGGGCCCGACGTTCGACGCCGTCCAGCGGCTCGGGTACGAGCGGCAGGTGTTCTACCCGACCGACCAGAGCCTCGGGCGGCGGACGCTCACGCTCACCAGGCAGAGCGCCGCGTACCCGGAGAACGTCCGCTGGACCTACGGGCAGGTGACGTACGTGGGCCTGAACGTGCCGGGCAGCGACAACGACTTCATTCCCGACGGTGACACGAGCGACGGCCCGCAGGCCGAGGCGAACGCCGAGTACGCGGCGCGGAACGCCGCCAACCTGCGGTGGATCCACCAGTCCTTCGCCGCGGCGGAGGCGAGCAGGTCGAAGGCGGTGATGCTGGTGCTCCAGGCGGACATGTTCGGGGACTCCCCCGACGACCCCGCAGGCACGACCGCGGACCCGACCGACCACTTCGCCGACACCAAGGCCGCCCTGGCGCGGGAAGCGGCCGCGTACGGCAAGCCCGTCGTCCTCGTCAACGGCGACAGTCACTTCCTCACCATCGACAAGCCGCTCACCGACGACGCGGGCAACGTCATCATGAACGTCACGCGCGTGATGACCTTCGGCAGCGCGCTGAACCACTGGGTGAGTGCGACCGTCGACACGCGGGACCCGCAGGTGTTCACGTTCCACCAGCACGTCGTGGCCGCGAACGTGCCCACGTACCGGTTCAACGGCTAGCGGGGCGCCGGCCCCCCGTAGGCTGGCGGGGTGGTCAAGGTCCGCCCTCGGGGACGCCTGGTCGACCGGCTCGCCGGGCGGGTGCTCGGGCTGGGGCGCCCGACGACGGCTTACGTCGTGGGGCGTGGCGCACGGGTGCCGATGCGGGACGGGGTGATGCTCGCCGCCGATCTCTACCGTCCGGTGTCGCCGCCGCTCGGCACGGTGCTCGTGCGGGGGCCGTACGGGCGAGGGCTCTCGCAGTCGCTGCTCAGCGCCCGCGTCTTCGCGGCCCGCGGCTACCAGGTGTTGTTCGTCAGCAGCCGCGGCACGTTCGGGTCCGGAGGCGTGTTCACGCCGATGCTCTCGGAGGCGGAGGACGGGCAGGACGTCGTCGCGTGGATGCGCCGCCAGAGCTGGTTCACGGGGACGTTCGCGACGATCGGCCTGTCGTACCTCGGGTACACGCAGTGGGCGCTGCTGGCCGATCCGCCGCCGGAACTCGTCGCCGCCGTGGTCGCGGTCGGCCCGCACGACTTCAGCCGGCACCACTGGGGCACCGGCGCCTTCAATCTCGACGCCCTCGGCTGGAGCGACCTGATCGCCCACCAGCAGGACGCGGCGTTGGCGCACCTGTTCCACCTCGCGACCAGCGCCCGGCGGCTGCGGCCGGTGCTCGACGCGGTGCCACTGGTCGACGCGGCCGAACGGCACTTCGCCGGTCGTGCGCCCTGGTACCGCGAGGTGGTCACCCACCCCGACCCGGACGACGCGTTCTGGGCGCCGATGCGGCACACCGAGGCCCTCGACCGCGTGACCGTGCCGGTTCTCCTCATCGGCGGCTGGCAGGACATCTTCCTGCCCCAGACCGTACAGCAGTACGCCCGGCTGCGCGAACGCGACGTCGACGTCGCGCTGACGATCGGTCCGTGGAGCCACCAGGACCTGGTGGGGAAGGGGGCACCCGCCGTCGCGCAGGAGACCTTGACCTGGCTCGACGAGCACCTGGCACACCGCGCCGGCCGGCGCCGGTCCACACCGGTCGCCGTGTACGTCACAGGTGCGCGACGCTGGCGCCGGCACCGCGCATGGCCGCCGCCGACGACGCCGCACGCCCTCTACCTGCGTACCGGCGGAGCGCTGTCCCCGGACGCGCCGAGCCGCGCCGAGCGGCCCTCGACCTTTACCTTCGACCCGGCGGATCCCACGCCGACAGTCGGCGGACCCACGTTGACCGGGGGCGGCTATTGCGACGACACCGCGCTGTCGGAACGGACCGACGTGCTCGCCTTCACCGGCCCGGTGCTCGACGCCGACCTCGACGTGCTCGGTCCGCCGGCCGTCGAGCTCGAGCACGAGGGCGACAACCCGCACGCGGACCTGTTCGTCCGGCTCAGCGACGTCGACAGCCAGGGCAGGTCCCACAACGTCACCGAGGGGTACGTCCGGCTCGACCCGGCGCGCGCGACCGGCGGCGTGTCCGTCCGTATGCGGGACACGGCGCACAGCTTCGTGGCGGGGCACCGGGTGCGGCTCCTCGTCGCGGGCGGTTCGCATCCGCAGTACGCGCGCAACCTCGGTACGGGTGAGCATCCGGGCACCGGCAAGGGCTTCCAGCCCGCGAGGCACGTGCTCCGGCACGACGCCGACCGCCCGTCGTGCGTGGTGCTCCCGGTCGCGGCGAGCGGCGCCGACCGCGCCGGGTGAGGCTCGGACCAGGCCGGGGAGAGACCGCCGGCGAGGGCCCGTACGCGCTGCGATCCCGGCGAGCCGCAACGGGGGCTGCCGCGCAGCGCCGTGAGGACCGCCGCGGTGTCGATCTCGCGCGGTAGCAGGCATTCCGGAGCGATCCGCACAGGTTCGCGGCCGGCGGCCGGTCGCGCGCCGTAGCTCCTCCTGGCCGCCTCTTGACGGACGCACGCCGCCGGGCGCAAAGTATCAAAGGACTTTTCGAAACATCGTTACTTATTCGGACCGGCCGAGTGGGACCGAGGCCTGTTCGCCGCAGTGACGTGGGGTGCTCGGCGGCCCGCTCGACCACAGCGTGGGGAGTAGCCGTGATGAGTGCGACCCGTCGGCGACCGAGGCCGTCCTCCGCCCTCCTTGCCTGCCTCGGCCTGTTGGCCGCGGCGGTCGTGCCGGCCGGTGTGCTCGCGAGTCCGGCGTCGGCGGACGAGCCGGGGCCCGGCCCGATACCCCGCATCGACCCGATCCGGAGCCCGTACGGGAACCCGTACAACGACTTCCTGCGCCGGCCCTACGGCGTGCTCGACTCACCGCAACAGCAGGCCGACCTGCCACCGGTCGCGGACGACCCGAACGAGCCGTTCGACTGGTACCGCTACCCGCGTGCGGCCATTGGCGTCCTCGGCGGCCCGGAGGAGTCGATCATCACTCCCGAGGGTTATCTGCAGACCGTCTTCGGCACGCTCACCTTCGCCACCGGTGCGGACCGCACTCCGGTGAACCAGCGGGTCAAGACGTGGAAGGACGGCTACCTGCCCATCCTCGAGGAGGGCTTCACCCGCGACGGCGTCGCGAACCACGTCGAGTTCTTCGCGGCGAAGGTGCCGGGCGTCACGAAGGTCGCGTACCGGGAGAGGTACGGAAACCCCTCCCGCACACTCGACGCGCAGGTCGACAACATGGTCGACTTCGTCAAGGTCGACCTCACGAACTCCGGTGACACGGCGAGGACCTACCGCTTCTCCGTGGGGCTGGCCAGCCAGCGGATCTCCGCGGTGGACGGCAACAACGGGCCGGCCAGGCCGCAGAGCCCGTCGTGGAACGCCGCGGAGCAGGCCTACGTCGGCGACGGCAAGCTGCTCTTCACCGCGTCGGAGAACCCGTCGCAGGCGAGCGGCGGCAACCTCGACTACGACGTCCAGCTGGCCCCCGGCGCCACCAAGTCGCTCACCTTCGCGATGCCGTACTTCGTGGCACAGGAGTCCGACCTGAACGCGATCCGCGGCGTCGACTACGAGACCGAGCTCGCGCGGACCGCGAAGTTCTGGCACGACACACTCGACAACGGAACGCGGATCGAGATCCCGGGTGACGGCGTCGAGCGCAAGGTCATCGACACCTACAAGGCCAACCTCGCGTTCTCCCTGCTGCTGTTCGACCAGGTGGGCGGCAAGTACTTCTGGGACGCCAACCCCACGGTCTACGACCATTACTGGCTTCGCGACACCGCGTTCGACGTCGACGGCATACTCGGGGCGGGATTCACCGACCTGGCGCGGAACGTCGTGCTCGAGATGCTCGACTGGCAGATGGCCGACGGCCAGTTCGAGTCGCAGTCCGGCGAGAACGACGGCAACGGGCAGGCGCTGTGGGCGTTCGGCAACTACTACGCCCGCACCCACGACAGGGCCTTCGCCGAGGCGGTATGGCCCGCCGTGCAGCGCGCGATGGCGTGGGAGTGGCAGACGCGGCAGGCGAGCTGGGACACCGACGGCGGGCTCTTCCCCTCCTCGTCCATGGGCGACAACGAGGGCGTACAGGGCCACGTGCTCACCTACGACCTGTGGAACATCGCGGGTGAGGCGGGTGCCGCGCAGATCGCGACGGCGGTCGGTGCGGACGCGACGGCGCACGCATGGAGCAAGCGCCGCGACCAGTACATCTCGATCCTGCACGAGAAGCTCACTCCCGCCGTCGACGAGCTGGGCTGGATCCCGCCGGCCGTCGAGGGGCTGAAGGCGCCCGCGATCCGCAACGGCTGGTACGGCAACGTGTACGGCATCGACTGGGGCAACCTCGAGGTCGTCTGGCCGACCGAGGCGTTCACGCCCGACGACCCGTGGGTCACCTCGAGCCTCGCGGCGTGGCGGGAGAAGACGTTCGAGGGCGTGTTCGGCTACCCGCAGAACGGCGTGGAGAGCACGTTGCACTCCTACACGCCCATCTCGATCGCCGGCACCTACGTGCGCCGCGGCGACCAGTGGAAGGCACTGCAGGACCTCTACGGCCTGCTCACGCACACCTCCGCGACGGACATGGCGTCCGAAGGCATGAGCTCCGCCCAGCGGTGGGGGTGGTCCGCGAGCGACCAGACACAGCCGCACGCGGAGTTCTCCGGCAAGTACCTCACCCTGCTCCGCGACATGCTCGCGTACGAGGGTCAGGAGGGGAGCCTGCATCTGGCCAACGTGTGGTCGCCGGTGTGGGCGCAGCCGGGCAAGCGGTTGGCGTTCGACGGCGAGACCGACTTCGGGCACGTCGCGTACTCGATCGACGTGCGGAGCGACGGCGCGACGATGCACCTGGACCCGCCGACCCGCAACGCGCCGAAGAGCATCGTGGTCAGCGTCCCGCAGAACGACGACGTGACGGGCGTGACCGTCGACGACCGGTCCGTCGGCTCCTTCGACGGGAACCGGATCACCCTGCCCGCGCTGACCAGCTCCGCGACCGTGCAGATCACGTGGCACCAGCGCGAGGCCGCACCGGCGTACTCGTTCGGCCGGGCGGTCGAGGACTACCTCGCGAACTACCACCGGATGACCTCGCCTGCCGACGTGCACGTCGACGGCATCGAGGCGAACCACCCGACCGTGCGGGCCGGGTACCCGCTGCAGGTCAAGGCCGACGTCGTCAACACGGGCGGGGCTGCGTACCTCGACGACCCCAGGCTCGTCTGGTACGTCGACGGGAAGCCGGTGTGGACCGACAAGCGCTCGCTCGCGAACGGCATCGGGTTCACCACTCCGAAGGGATTCATCTCCTTCGACAGCAGGAACGAAGGACTGGTGCCGGTCGGGGTGACCACGACGCTGTGTGCGCCGGGTGAACACACCATCGGCGTGGGCCTCGGTGGCGACCCGCCCGCCCGGACGGTCACCGTCGACGTGCTGCCGTTGGTGCCCTCGCAGGACGCGCCGCCGGCCGACCTGGCCCTGCACGCGAGTCCCGTGTTCACGGGCGGGGACGACGGCGGCACCGCCACCGCGACGATCACCAACCAGGGCTGCGCAGCCATGACCGACGTCCACGCCACGATCCAGGCACCCGACGGCTGGACGGTGCAGGCGACCTCGGCGACCACCGTGGACAGCATCGCCCCGGGCCGGTCGGCGACCGTCACGTGGCAGGTCCGGCCGCCGGCGAACGCCGATGGCGGCGCGGGGGAGTCGGGAGACGGTCTCACGGCCAAGGCCGAGTACGGCTGGGGAACCGACCAGTGGAAGGGCGAGACGACCGGAAGCGCGACCGCTGAGACGACGCTCGTCGTCTGTGCCGGCTCACGCCCGCCCGTCGACGGCAAGGCCCGTGCCCAGTGGGACTTCACCCTCGGCTGCGCCGCCGACCTGTCCGGCCACGGGCAGGACGGGACCGCCGGGCCGGGCGTCTCGTTCGACGACGCCGGGGCGCGGTTCGACGGCACCGACGACGGCGCGATCACGATCCCGTACGGCGCGGGCTACCAGCCGGAGGCGATCAGTAACGGGCAGTCGTGGACACTCGACCTGACCGGTGTCGTGCCCGCGAAGATCGGCGGGAACTACCAGGCGCTCGCGAACGCGCGCAGCACGGCTGGTGGCTTCGCGTCCGGCTGGACGGTCTACGTCACCCCCGACGGCAGCATCGTGTTCTGGATGTCGCGGGTCGACCACACCTACGCCATCGCGTCGTCCGGGGTCAGGGCGGAGGCCGGGAAGCGTTACGACATCGCGGCGCGGTGGGACGGCAGCCACCTGTCCGTGACGGTCTCCGGCGACGGCAGCGGGACCGGCTCCGCGTCGATCGGTGCGGGATACCTGCCCGACGACGGCTCCGCGTTGACGTTGGGCCGGGGCGCGAGCGCCTCGTCGGACGACTACTTCTACACGGGGACGATGGCCGCCGCCAAGATGACCGTCGATTGACCGAAGCCTTACCTGCGTCCGAGGAATCAGCGTCCGGGTGCGGGTGTTGCCGCTTGACGTGACACAGCACTGTCCCGCACTCGGCTGCTCGCAGCAGACGTGGACCGCACGGCGGAGGACCACGACGCCGCGGGCTTTGGGGAGCTTCGTGGCGCGGCGGTGGTCGGTCGTCGCGCGTGCCCTGTTGGCCGCGGGCGGTGTCGGCTATCTCGCCTGGAAGGTCCCGGCCGACCTCCGTTCGGCCGCGCCGTCGTTGGGCGGCGTCCCGCCGGTTCGCTGGGGCTGGCTCGCGGCCGCGGTGCTGCTCGCCGTCGCGTCGCTGGCAGCGTACGGCGAGATGCACCGCCGGCTGCTGTCCGCCGGTGGCAGGCACGTGCCGGCCGTCCCGGTGCAGGAGATGACGTTCGCGCAGAACGCGGTGTCGCAGACCGTCCCGGCGGTCGGCGGACCGCTGTCCGCGGGGTACGCGGTGAGCCAGCTGCGCCGGCTCGGCATCGACACCGCGCTGGCGACCTGGGTCGTCGTGCTCGCCGGCGCCCTGACCATCGCGACCTTCGTGCCGCTCGGCCTCGCCGCGCTCGCCTGGGCCGGCCTGTTGCCCGTACCGGTCGTCGCGGTGGTGGAGCTCCTCGCGATCGGGGCGATCACGGCCGCGGGCGCGTTGCTCACCCGTCCGCGGGTGCTGCGCCGTGGCGTGGGCGTGCTCGCCGCGGCCGTGGCCCACGTGCCCTCGGCGCGCCGGATGGCCTGGACGGGCGATCCCGGCGGTGCCGCCGAGCGCGTCGCCACGAGGTTGTCGGGGGTGCGTCCCAGCGGGCGGCAGTGGGCCGTGCTGTTGGGTCTCGCCGCGGGAACATGGATCCTCGACTTCCTCACCCTCGCGGCCGGCTTCACGGTGTTCGCGACGCAGCTGCCCTGGACGGCGCTGGCCGTCGGCTACCTGATCGTGCAGGTGAGCATCGCCGTGCAGATAACGCCAGGGGGCGCGGGGTTGGCCGACGCCGGACTGTTCGGCGCGCTCGTCGCCTTCGGCGTCGCCCCCGGCGCGGCGGCCGGGGCGGCGCTCACCTACCGCGGAATCGCCTGGCTCGGCATGGCCGTGCTCGGCTGGGTGGCGTACGGCAGGCGTGCTCTCCGGCGGAGGCAGCCCGCTACCGTCACCGCGCTGCCCACCGCCCGCAAGGAGGAGTCCCGCGCCGCCTGACCGGAGGCCGGCGGTACCTCGTCGTCGTCGACCGGGGGAGCTCAGAGCTCGCCGGCGTAGTGGCACGCGACGAGGTGGCCGTCCTGCTTGCGTTCGAGCGCCGGCGCTTCGTCCCGGCAGCGGGGGAAGCGGGCGATCGGGCAGCGGGTGTGGAACCGGCATCCCGTCGGCATCCGCATCGGCGACGGCACCTCCCCGCGCAGGGTGATCGGCGTGCGCTCGGCCTCGCGGTCGATGTCCGGCAGGGGGATCGAGCTCAGCAGGGCCTTGGTGTACGGGTGCAGCGGTTGCTCGTAGATGCCCTGCGCCGGCGCCGTTTCCACGATCGCGCCCAGGTACATCACGGCGACGCGGTCGCTCACGTGCCGCACGACGGACAGGTCGTGCGCGATGAACAGATAGGTCAGGTCGAGCTTCTCCTGCAGCTCCTGCAGCAGGTTGACGATCTGCGCCTGGATCGACACGTCGAGCGCCGAGATCGGCTCGTCCGCGACGACGAACGTCGGGTTCAGGACGAGAGCCCTGGCGATGCCGACGCGCTGCCGCTGGCCGCCGGAGAACTCGTGCGGGTACCGGTCGGCGAGGTTCGGGTCGAGCCCGCAGAGCCGCATGATCTCGCGGACGCGCTCGTCGCGTTCCTTGCCGCGGCCGACGCCGAAGTTGCGCAGCGGCTCGTCGATGATGCGCGCGACCGTCATCCGCGGGTTCAGCGAGGCATAGGGGTCCTGGAAGATCATCTGGACGCGGCGGCGGATCCTGCGCAGCCGCTCGCCACGCAGGCCGGTGAGCTCCTGGCCCTCGAAGCGGATGCTGCCGGACGTCGCCGGTTGGAGGCAGGTGACGAGGCGACCCAACGTGGACTTGCCGCAGCCGGACTCGCCGACCAGCCCCAGCGTCTCCCCGGCACTGATCTCCAGGCTCACGCCGTCGACGGCGACGAGGGGACGGCCACCGAACAACCGGCCGCCGACGGAGAACTCCTTGGTGAGGTCGGTGACCGCGATCTGCGGCGTGGCTTCGCTCATGCGTCGGCCTCCGCGGCTTGCCGGTCGAATGTCGAGGTTGCGCCCGCCCGGCGGTGGCATGACGAGCAGTGCATATGATTCCCTCGCTGGCGCTCGGTCATGAGGCGTCGACCTCCGCGCGGGTGTTGCGCATCAGTACCCAGCAACGCGCCCGCCGGTCGTCGCCGACCAGGTCGAGCTCGGGCTCGTCCTCGGTGCACCGGTCGACGCGGAACGGGCACCGCGGATGGAAGGTGCAGCCGTGCGGCGGGTCGGTCAGGTCCGGCGGCTGACCGGTGATGCTCACGAGCCGGTCGCGGGGCTCGTCGACACGCGGGATGGAGCGGAGCAGCGACCAGGTGTACGGGTGCTGCGGGTCGCCGAGGACCTGCCGGGTCGGCCCTTCCTCGACGACGCGGCCCGCGTACATCACGACGACGCGTGTGCAGAGGCTGACGACGAGCGAGATGTTGTGCGTGATCAGGACGATCGCCATGCCGGTGTCGCGGTTCAGCTCGCGGAGCAGCTCGATGATGCCGGACTGCACGGTGACGTCCAGCGCCGTCGTCGGCTCGTCGGCGATCAGCAGGCTCGGTTCGTTCGCCAGCGCCATCGCGATCATCGCCCGCTGCCGCATGCCGCCGGAGAACCGGTGCGGGTAGTCGCGGGAGCGTTGCTCCGGCGACGGGATGCGCACCCGCGCCAGCAGCGACACCACCCGCTCGTGCAGCTCCCGTCGCGGCACGCGGGCGTGTGCCTCGATGGCCTCCTCGATCTGCCGGCCGACGGTGTGCACCGGGTTCAGCGACGTCATCGGGTCCTGGAACACCATCGCGATGTCGCGCCCGCGCACGGCGCGGATCTCCTCGTCGCTCATCGTCAACAGGTCGCGTTGCCGACCCGGCTCGCCGAACAGGACGGACCCGCCGACGATCCGGCCGGGGCGCGGGACGAGCCGCAACGTGCTCAGGGCGGTCATCGACTTGCCGCTGCCGGACTCGCCGACGACGCCGACGGTCTCACCGCGGCCGACGGTGAGGCTCACGCCGTCGACGGCGCGGACGACCCGGCCGTGGGTCTCGAACCGGGTCCGCAGGCCGTCGATGCGCAGCAGCTCGGTCATCTGGCCACCTCCGCGACCCGGGCCGTCGCCGAACCCGTCGGGGTGCCCCGCACCGCGCCGTCACGCCGTGCGGGTGCCCCTGCCGGGTCGCGGGGTCGAGGCTCGGGCATGTCAGTCGTCCGACGCGCTCGCCCAGGGCATGTGCCCGGAGTTCTGCTCGGCCACGATCTCGCCGGTCGCCGTCACGACGATGAGCCCGCCCCAGCCGTCCGTGCGGTCGCGCAACGCGGCCAGGGCGTCGCCGGCGGCGTCGCGGGCCGGCTGCCCGGCGCGCAGGCGGGTGACGAGGTCGTACGCGAGGCACAGCCGGATGAAGCCCTCGCCGGTGCCCGTCGTGCAGACGGCGCCGGCGGAGTCGTCGGCGTAGAAACCCGCGCCGGCGATGGGGGAGTCGCCCACCCGGCCGGCCGTCTTCGCGGTGACGCCGCCGGTCGACACGGCGACGGCGAGCCGCCCGCTGCGGTCGCGGGCGACCGCGCCCACGGTGTCGCCCGCGTCACCGGCCGCGGCGGCGGCCGCGGCCGCGCGCCGGTGCTCGGTGACGAAGATCGACGGGTCGGCCAGCTCGACGCCGTGCTCCCGCGCGTACCGGCTGGCGCCGCCCGCGGCGAGCAGCACGTGCGGGCTGTGCTCGAGGACGTGCCGGGCGAGCTCGACCGGATGGCGGACGTCGCGCACCGCCGCGACCGCGCCCACGCCGAGAGCGGTGCCCTCCATCACGCCGGCGTCGAGTTCGACGGCGCCCTCGTCGTTGAGGCACGCGCCGATCCCGGCGTTCAGGAGCGGCTCGTCCTCCAGTCGGCACACCGCCGCGACGACGGCCGTCAACGCGCCCTCGCCGATCCGGCTCCAGCCGGCGTCGAGACCACGCCGCACCGCGGCCTGCCGCTCGCCGTCGTCACCCACCGGCCGCCGGCCGGCGCCGCCGTGGACGACCATCGCCGCCTTGTGTTCAGCCACCTACTCTCCCTTCGGTCTCCCCGCGCATCCGTGGGTCGAGCGCGTCGCGCAGCCCGTCCCCGAAGAGGTTGAGCGCCAGCACCGTCACCAGGATCGCCAGGCCGGGGAACAACGCGACCAGTGGCGCGACGGTGAGCAGCTCGCGGCCGTCGGCGAGCATCGTGCCCCACTCCGGCGACGGCGGTTGCGCGCCGAGTCCCAGGAATCCCAACGAGGACGCGATCAGGATGGCGGTGGCGACGCGCAGCGTTGCGTAGACGATGATCAGCGGCAGCACGTTGGGCATCAGGTGCCGGGTCATGATGTGCACCGAGCGGGTGCCGGCGGCGCGCGCGGCCTCGACGAACGGCTGCTCGCGCAGTCGCAGCACCTCGCCGCGAACGACGCGGGCGAAGATCGGCACACCGAACACGCTGACGGCGAGGACGACATTCGCCTCGCCGGGGCCGACCATCGCGATGATGCCGATGGCGAGCAGGATGCCCGGGAACGCGAGGAGCACGTCGAGCACGCGCATCACGAGGCCGTCGACGATCCCGCGGAGGTAGCCGGTCACGAGCCCGAGCACCGTGCCCACGGCCGCGCCGATGGCCGTCGCCAGGAAGCCGACGCCCAACGACGTCCGGCCGCCGTAGAGCAGCCTGCTGAGGATGTCCCTGCCGAGCTGGTCGGTGCCGAGCGGGTGCGCGGCCGACGGCCCGGACAGCACCGCGGTGTAGTCGTGCGCGGTCGCCGAGTACGGCGCGACGAGGCCGGCGAAGGCACACGCCAGGATCATCAGCGCGACGACGCAACCGCCGACGACGGCGCCGCGGTGCCGGGCCACCGCCTTGACCGCCTGACGCCACCGTCCCGGCACCGCGGGCGGGGCGTACGCCTGCTCAGCCGTGACCATAACGCACCCGCGGGTCGATGACGGCGTACAGCACGTCGACGATCAGGTTCACCACGACGAACTCCGTGGCGAGCACCAGCATCACGCCCTGGACGACGGGGTAGTCGCGGTAGGAGATCGACTGGACCAGGATCTGCCCGAGTCCCGGCCAGGAGAACACGGTCTCGACGACCACCGCGCCGCCGAGCAGGAAGCCGAACTCGAGCCCGGTCATCGTGACGATCGCGCTCAGTGAGTTGCGCAGGACGTGCCGGACGACGACGACCCGCGCGCGCAGCCCCTTCGCCCAGGCCGTCCGCACGTGGTCCTGCTGGAACACCTCGAGCATGCTCGCGCGCGTGATCCGCGCGATGATGCCGGCCACGCCGAGGGCGAGCGTGACGGCGGGCAGGATGATGCTCGCCGGCCCGTTGTCGCCGCCGGTCGGCAGCACGCCCAACGTCACCGAGAACACGCCGATGAGCAGCAGGCCGAGCCAGAACGACGGCATCGAGACGCCGATCAGCGCGAGGGCCATGCTGCCGTAGTCGACGGCGGTGTTGCGCTTCACCGCCGAGAGCACGCCGGCGGTGACGCCGAACAGCAGTGCCAGGACGATGGCCACGACGGTGAGCTCCAGGGTGTTGACGAAGCGCGTCGCGATGATCTCCGTGACCGGTAGGTGCACGCGGGTCGAGACGCCCAGGTCACCGTGCAGCATCCTGCCCATGTAGATCACGTACTGCTGCGGCCAGGACTCGTCGAGCCCCAGCTGGTGCCTGATCACCTCGATCTGCGCACTCGACGCGTCCGGACCGGCGACGATCCGCGCCGGGTCGCCGGGCGTCAGGCGGAGGAACAGGAACACGAACACCGACACGCCGAACAGGATCGGTACGAGCAGGGCGACCCGGCCGGCGAGGTAACGGAGGTTCATGTGTCTGCCGGCCGACTAACCGGTGAAGTAGCCGTTCTTGACCACGAGAGTCTGGTCCGGCAGGACGTAGATGCCGTGCAGGTCGCTGGTGGTGCCGGCGAGCTGGTCGGAGATGTACAGGAAGACCCAGGGGGCGTCGTCCATCACGATCTTCTGGACCTCCGCGTACAGCTTCTGGCGCTCGGCCTTGTCCGCGGTGGCGAGTGCGGCGTCGATCTTCTTGTTGACCGTCGGGTTGTCGTAGAACGACGTGTTGTACAGCGTCGGCGGCCATGCCTCCTTCGACAGCAATGGGCGCAGCCCCCAGTCGGCGTCACCCGTCGACGGCGACCAGCCGTCCAGCGAGGCCTGCTCCTTGTTCTGCGACGCGGGCTGGAAAAGCAGGTTGTCGAGCGTGGGGCCCTCGAACGTCTGGATCTTCATCTTGATCGAGGCCTGCGCGAGCTGCTGCTGGATGGCCTCGGCCAGGTTGCGCGCCTCGGTCGTGTTCGACGTCCACAGCGTGAACGAGAACCCGTTCGGGTAGCCCGCCTCCTTCAGCAGCGACTTGGCCTTCGCGACGTCGTGGGGATAGGTCATGACGTGGCTGTAGCCGAACACGTTCGGGGCGATCGGCGAGTCCATCGGCTTCGCGTGCCCGTACGCGACGACCGCGACGAGTGCCTTCTTGTCGACGGCGTAGTTCATCGCCTGGCGTACCCGTTTGTCGTCGAACGGCTTGTGCAGCACGTTCATCGACAGCCGGTTGACGAAGATGCTCGGGCCCTCCCAGACGGTGGTGCCAGACGCCTTCTTCATCGCCTTGTAGTCGACGGGAGGCAGGGGATAGATGAGCTGGAGTTCCTTGGTGCGCAGGCCGTCCAGGCGCGACTGCGCCTCGGGCACCGGCTTGAACGTGATGGCGTCCAGCCGGATCTTGCCGGCGTCCCAGTACTTCGGGAACCGCTTCACCTTCACCTGTTCGCCGAGCTTCCACTCGACGAATGAGAACGGGCCGGTGCCGACCGGATGGTGGCTGAGGTCCTTGCCGTTCTCCTTGATCGCCTTCGGGCTGATGATGCCGCCGGCCGGGTGCGCCAGGTTCGCGAGGAACGCGCCGAACGGTTCGGACAGCCGGAATCGCACGCGGTACTTGCCGTCCGGCACGATCTCGGCGATGTTGCTGTAGAGACTCCACCGCTTCAGGCCGTTCTTCTTGTCCCTGACCCGGTCGAAGTTGGTCTTGACCGCCTCGGCGTCGAACGGCGCGCCGTCGTGGAACGTGACGCCGTGACGGAGGTCGAGCGTGAACTCCTTCGCATCCGCGGATGCGTGCCAGGCCGTCGCGAGACTCGGCACGAGCTTCATGTGCTGGTCGAAGTCGATCAGCCGCTCGAACATCGTCTTCTCGATCGAGAACGACAGGTTGTCGTTGGTGTCCTGCGGATCGAGCGTCGTGGGGTTGTCGGCCTGCCCGATGGTGAGCGTGCCGCCCTTCTTCGGTTTGCCACCGCCCTGTGGGCTCTTGCCCCCGCAGCCCGCGAGTGCGACCACGCCGGTGGCGCCCGCGGAGAACCAGAGGAATTGCCTACGGCTGAAGGAGTTCTCGTCCACGACACACCTGCCAGGCCTCGGATGCGCGGTTGCTAGGTATTGTTACAGCATGGCTCAAATGGAGCGCAAGTGTTGATCTCGTTTCAGAACGCTGCGGCACTGACCGAGCGTCAGCGAGGGCATCATGAGCACTGCCCGTTATGCGTCCACCGGTCGAGCGCAAGATCGGCAGAGAACCGTTGGGCGGCGGAGGTGGACGCATGACCGGACGCCATACACCGACCGTGGCCGAACTGGTCCGCGCGCGGATGGACACGTTCAGCCCGGCCGAGCGCAGGGTCGCCAGGGCGCTGCTCTCCGGTTACCCGAGCTCCGGCCTGACGACGGCGGCGGACCTCGCCAGGCGCGCGTCGGTGAGCGCACCGTCGGTCGTCCGGTTCGCGACGAGGTTGGGCCTCAACGGGTTCGCCGACCTGCACGCCCGGCTGCGTGACGAGCTCGCCGTCCGCAGGGTCAGCCCGGCCAACCGCGCCGCGGTCGGCGCCAGCACGGGAGCCACGTCCGGCGCCGTCACCCGGGAATGGCTGCAGCGCGCCGACCTCATCGTGGCGTCGGCCAACAGCATCCCGCCCGCCGAGCTGGACGCCGCCGTGCGCGTGCTGGCCGACCCCTCGCGCACGGTCGTGCTCACCGGCGGCTACTTCAGTCATCTCGCCGCCCGCTACCTCTCGCTGCAGCTCGCGGAGATCCGGCCGCGGGTGCACTACCTCACCGAGCCGCTCCAGCGTGACCTCAGCTACGTGCTCGACCTGCGCAAGCGGGACGTCCTCGTCGCGTTCGACGTACGCCGCTACGAGGCGGAGACCGCTTCGCTCACCCAACAGGTGAGCCGCCGCGGCTGCACCGTGATAGTCGTGACCGACGAGTGGCTCTCCCCGTCGTGCGCGCACGCCGACGTCGTCCTGCCCGTCATCACGAGCGCGGCGCCGTTCGACAGCCTGGTGCCGGTGCTCAGCCTGGTGGAGAGCCTGATCCGGCCGATCGTGGACGCCGTCGGCCAGGCCGCCGTGGAGCGCATGAAGGACTGGGAGACGATCGGCAACCCCGCGCGCCGCAAGCTCGCCGACGAGAACGGCTGACGCCTTCCCCTCGGTCGAGCGGAAGGCGTCAGCCGATCCAGGTCGTCACCGGCGCGGTAGCAGCTGCACCAGTCCCGTGGTGAGCAGCGTGACGACCGCCAGCACCAGCAGGCTCTCGCCGTACGCGCCGCCGACGCCGTGGCCGAGTGCCCCGTAGTACACGGCCCCGACGGCCGCCACCGCAAGTGCGCCGCCGAGTTGCAGCGCCGTGGCCAGCACGCCGGACGCGGCGCCCGCCTGTGCGGGTGCGACGTCGGCGAGGGCGGTGGCGGTGAGGGGCACCAGCACCATGCCGATGCCGACGCCCACCACCGCGAGGCCGGGCAGCGCGGCCTCGATGGGCGCGGACGCCACCACCGACAGCAGGACGCAGCCGGCGCCGACCGTCAGGGCGCCGATCGCCAGCAGCTGCCGGCCGAGCCGCGCGGCCAGCCGCCCGGCGGTGAGCATCGCGGTGAAGTAGCCGGCGCCGACCGCGCTGAAGACCAGCCCCGACTCCAGTGCCGACAGCTGCCGACCTTCCTGCAGGTACAGCGCCAGCACGAAGAACAGGGACGCGGGAACGCCGCCGAACGCGACCCCGGTCAGCGTGCCGACCGCGAACCGGCGGTCGCGGAACATGCCCAGCCGGACCAGCGGCGCCCGTCCGGTCCTGGCCCGCAGCCACTGGTGCGTGACGAAGGACGCGAACAGCACGGGCGCGGCGGCGAAGCAGATCCACGTCCACATGGGCCACCCCAGCTGCCGGCCCTCGACGAGCGGCAGCACGACCGCGGTGAGCGCGCCGGTGACCAGCGCGGTGCCGACGAGGTCGAGCGACGTCCGCTCCCCGTGCGACTCCGGCACGGTGCGCCGCAGCGAGACGAGCGCCGCGATGCCGACCGGCACGTTGATCAGGAAGATGCTGCGCCACCCCGAGCCGGCGATGTCCAGCGCGATGAGGACGCCGCCGACGAGCTGGCCGAGGACGGCCGCGGCGCCCATCGTCAGCCCGTATCCGGCGAACGCCCTCGCCCGGCGTGCACCGGTGTACACGGTGCCGAGGATCGCGAGCACCTGCGGTGTCATCAACGCGGCCGAGAGACCCTGCAGCAGCCGGGAGACGACGAGGACGTCCGCGTCCGGCGCGAGGCCGCACGCGGCGCTGGTCACGGTGAACAGGGCGAGCCCCGCACCGAAGACCCGCCGCCGCCCGTAGACGTCACCGAGCCGGCCGCCGCTGATCATGCCGACCGCGAACGTGAGCGCGAACCCGGCGACGACGGACTGCAGGGCGGCGGGTCCTGCGTGCAGGTCGGCGTGGATCGACGGCAGCGCGACGTTCACGATGAAGAAGTCCAGATACGTGACGAACGTGCCGGCGAGCACCACGACGAGCGGCGCCCAGCCGGTACGTTCGACGGGCCCCGGCGGCGTCCTGCCGACGCGGTTGGACTGCAACGTTGCCATGGGTAGCTCCTTGCGATTCAAGAGACGTCCCGATCGTCGAGGGGATCCGGGCGACCGTCGATTACCTCCGAGGTAATGGCGGGGCGTCGGCGTCGCTGGATAACGTCACCGGCATGACCGTGCTCGACACCGCCGCCGCGCCCGTGGGGACGCTGCTGCGCCAGTGGCGGCAGCGCCGCCGGCTGAGCCAGCTCGACCTCGCCGTCGCGAGCGAGATCTCCGCGAGGCATCTCAGCTTCATCGAGACCGGCCGTTCGCGGCCGACGAGCGCGATGATCCTGCGGTTGAGCGAGCAACTCGACGTGCCGCTGCGTGAGCGCAATGCGCTGCTGCTGGCCGGCGGGTTCGCGCCGGCGTACGCCGAGCACGAGCTCGACCGCCCCGAGCTCGCCGCGGTGCTGGCCGCGTTCCGCCGCGTGCTCGCGGCGCACCAGCCGTATCCGGCCCTGTTGGTCAACCGCTGGTGGGAGCTGGTCGAGGGCAACGACGCGATCGAGGTGTTCACCGAGGGCGCCGCGCCGCACCTGCTCGAGCCGCCGGTGAACGTGCTCCGGCTGTGCCTGCACCCGGACGGCATGGCGCCCCACGTCGTCAACCTCGGCGAGTGCCGCGGCAGCATCCTCGGCAGGCTGCGCCGCCAGGCCGACGTCACCGGTGACGCACGGCTCGACGAGCTGTACCGCGAGCTACGCGCCTACCCGGGCGACGAGGCGCACGGGAGTGCCGGCGTCGTCATGCCGCTGCGGTACCGGTACCGCAGCCGCGAGCTGTCCTTCTTCAGCATCTCGTCCGTCGTCGGCTCGCCGATGGACGTGACCGTCGAGGAGCTCGCCGTCGAGTCGTTCTACCCCGCCGACGAGCAGACGGCCGCCGTGTTGCGCGGTCAGCCTCGGGTCTCCGGTGCGCCGCATCCGGTGCATCGCCACGGCTGAAGTGCGGGGGCGTGGGGATGTGCTTCGATTGCGCCCATGGTCGCCATAGTCCAGGTCAACGTGGTGGTGTCCGACCTTGGCCGCAGCCGGGACTTCTACCGACGGCTCGGCTTCACGTTCCGCGATCGGAGCCGGCCGGGAGCCGAGACGGTGGAGGCGTGGGTCTCCACCGGTGCCGGTGTCACGCTCGTCCTGCATTCCCCGGAGTTCGCCGCATGGTGGGACTCCAGCACGCCGGGGCCTGTCGCCGGTGGCTCTGAGATCGATCTCGAGCTCGACTCGGCGAGTCGACTCGATGCCGTCGTCGCGGACCTCTCCGCATCCGGCGCGACCGTCGCCAAGCCACCGGTCGACATGCCGTGGGGTCAGAGGTTCGCGGTCGTTCTCGATCCGGACGGGTACCGGATCGGGCTCAAAGCGCCTCTGGAGAAGGCCGGCAGTTGACCGTGAAGCCCCGGCCGCGGCCAGCCGCAGCTCGCCCTTCACCTCCGACACTGCCGCATCCCTCGGGTATCTTGGTGGCATCGACTGGACGTGGCTAGGGTTCCGCCGGCTCTGGGAAGCCGGGCCTGGTCCGAGCGCCGCGACCCGCCGGTGACGGCGGGCATCTGAAGGGACAAAAGCCTGGTCGGGCGACGTCGGTGCGCTGTTGCGTACCCGCCGATCACCCGAGGTGCCGATGTCTCCGTTCCGTCGAGTCCGTGTCCTGAGGTCCTCGTTCCGGTCCATCCTGACCGTGCCCGGCGTTCGTTCGGTCGCGGCAAGTTCGCTGCTGGCCAGGCTGCCGAAAGGCATGGTCCCGCTGGCGACTGTGCTCGTCCTGCACCGTGCGACCGGTTCCTATGCGGTAGCCGGCTCAGCGACCGCGTTGATCGCCATCGGCGATGCCGCTACGACACCGGTCGAGGGACGCCTCGTCGACCGGTTCGGAATGGCGGCCGTGTTGTTGCCGCTGGCCATGCTTCACCTGGCAGGGGTCGCCGCGTTGCTCGCCTTCGCCACCCGCGGCTCGTCCGTGGTCGGGGTGGCGGCCGGCGCGTGTGCCGCCGGGATCGGCGTTCCACCAGTCTCCGGCTGCGTGAAGGCCGTCTGGCCACATCTGGTCGACCGGCACCGATTGCCGGCGGCGTACGCGATCGAATCGCTGCTGCAGCAGGTCACGTTCCTGTCCGGGCCCTTGCTCGTCGCCCTGTGCGCGACGCTGGCGAACCCGGTCCTCGCGCTGGCCTCCGCCGCCGTCCTGGTGGGAGTGGGCACGGCGTGGTTCGTCATCGCCGCGCGCACAGTGTGGCCGAGCTCGCGCGAACGGCGGCACTGGCCGCGCGGGGCGATGCGGGTGGCGGCTGTCCGGGCCCTGGTCTGTACCACCGGCGCACAGAGCATGGTCTTCGGGGCGCTGCCGGTCGGTATCGCGGCTTTCACGATGGCTGGGAACGTCCCGGACCTCGCGGGGGTCGTCCTCGCCTCGCAGACCCTCGGCGGGGTGCTCGGCACCTTCCTGCCAGCGAGAACGGCCACTGCTCGGCGGTATACGCGGCTCCTCGTGCGATACGCCGCCGCACTCGGCCCCGTCGCCGTCATGGCCGCCTCCCCGTCGAGCCCCACCCTGTTCGCGATCGGGCTCGCCCTCCTCGTCGCAGGCCTGTCGATAACGCCGATCGCCGCCACCGGCTACCTCCTCACAGAACAAGCCACCCAGTCGACCCACCGGACCGAGGCCTTCGCCTGGCTGTCCACCGGACAGGCGGTCGGCAACGCCGCCGGCGCCGCTGTCGCCGGCATGCTCATCGAGCACGCCGGTACTGTCGCCGCACTGACGATCCTGCCCCTGGCTGCCGCGCTCGCGGCAGCCATATCGCACTGGGCCCTACGCCCAACCCGTGACGACACTGCCCGGTGAGACGTGACCGAAGGGGTATCCGCAGCATCGCAGTCACAGCCGTGGCGGCGGGCCCTCAGGTCGAGGGCGTGTTCGGCCTCGACCACTGCGCGGCGCGGACAGGCGGTGGCGTAGCCGACCACGGCCCGGTGCTGGCCCCTCGGCGTGGCGGACCGATGATTCATGCGTGCCGTGGTGGTCTGTACGCCGAATACCGATGACGGAGGCTGGCGCCATGCGGAAGCTGACCTATGGCATGAACCTGAGCCTGGACGGCTACATCGCCGCACCCGGCGACGACCTCGGCTGGAGCGTGCCGAGCGACGAGCTGTTCCAGTGGTGGTCCGACCGGGTGGGGGCGACCGATCTGGCGCTGTACGGGCGCAAGCTGTGGGAGACGATGAGCTCGCACTGGCCGACCGCCGACCAGCTGCCCGACGCCACACCGGCGGAGATCGAGTTCGCCCGCCGCTGGCGGGACATGCCGAAGGTGGTGTTCTCCTCGACGACCGGCACGGTCGACTGGAACACCCGCGTGGTCACCGGGGACGCGGTCACCGAGATCACCCGGCTCAAGGCCGAGGACGGCGGCCTCATGGACATCGGCGGCGCCACACTCGCCGCAGCGGCCATGCGGGCCGGGCTGATCGACGAGTACGTGCTGGCCACCGCACCGGTCTTGCTGGGTGGCGGCACGCCGTTCTTCACGGCCCTGGACAACTGGGTGAACCTCACCCTGGTGGAGACCCGGACGTTCCCCGACGGTGTGCTCCTGACCAGGTACGAGACCAGGCGCTGACCGCCGCCTCCGCCGGCGGAAGGGCACCCTCCAGCATGCTATAATCGAACATATGTTCGAGCATGAGGAGTGCCGGTGACCACCACCCACGACACGCCCACCCCGACGGCCGCCTCGGTGTGGGATGTCGTGCTCGACGTGCAGGCCAAGTTGCGGTGGCTCGCCGGTACCGACCTTGGCTGCCTGCCGGACGAGGACGTCGACGCGCTGCTGGTGGAGGTCGAGGAGGCCGCGCGGACCGTGCCGGTGGTGCAGCAGGGGTTGGTCGCGCAGGTCCTCGATCGCGGCCTCCCGGAGGCGCGTGGGTGTGCGTCGGCGGTGGCGTATCTGCAGATGCTGTTGCGGCTGCGCCGTTCCGAGGCGAACGCCCGGGTCGGGGCGGCGGAGCGGTTCCAGCCCCGCACCGCGGTGACCGGGGAGAAGCTCCCGCCGATGTTCCCGGTCGTGGCCGAGGCGCTGGCCGAGGGCGCGATCTCGATGGACCACGCCACCGTGATCGCGACCTCGCTGGAACACCTGCCCGCCGCCGTGTCCGACGTGGACAAGGCGCACGCCGAACAGGTCCTCGTCGACCGGGCACGCGAATCGGACCCGTGTCTGGTCGGGCGGTACGCGTCCCGGATCGAGGCGCACCTG
>DASUWX010000013.1:0-2177 GCA_036378185.1 Streptosporangiales bacterium
GCCCAGGTGGTGGTCTCGCCGTCGACGACGACGCGGTTGCGGTCGCCCGCGAGCAGGACCATGTCAGGCCGCCTGCAGGTCCTGCAGGAAGTCGAGCACGTCCCCGACGGTCGCGATGCTGCGCAGGCCCGGCGCGTCGAAGTTCAGCTCGGTGCCGGTCTCGTCCTCGACGCGCAGCGCGAGCTCGGAGAAGTCCAGCGAACGGAACCCGATGCTGCGCAGCTCGGTGGACTCGTCCGCGGGCAGCGTCGTCCCCCGCGCGGCCAGTACCTCCCCCATCAGGTCGCGGATGCGCGACCGGTCCAGCGAAGTCACTGCCATGAGCCGACCTTCCGCGTGAGCATCGCAGCGAGCACGAACGCGGGAACGCGCCGTACTGCCGTGCCTGAGCGAGGAGCGGAGCGCGGGAGGGAGGCGGAGATCTCTGCCATGGCGCGTACGCTAACCAGGCGGATCGGCCGGTCGGTGAACTCGCGGAGACCAACACGTGAACGACGCTGCGGGAACGTCCGGGGCGGCGGATCGGCTGGCATCCTCGTAGCCGTGTTGCGGGACGCGGAGGAAGCCGACCTCGAGGCCATCAGGCGGTGGCGCAACGACGAGCGGGTGCGGGTGGTGAGCCTCACCTCGCACGAGATCGGCCCGGAGGAGCACCGTCGCTGGTGGCGACGGGCGAGCACCGACCCGAGCCGGCGGGTGCTCGTGTACGAGCGCGCGGGCGTGCCGTCCGGCGTGGTGAACTTCTTCGACCTCGACGACACCGCGCGGACGGTGGCGTGGGGGTTCTTCCTCGACCTCGCCGGGCTCGACGCGCGCGGCGAGACGCTGCCCGCCTGGCTGGAGATCCAGCGGGACGCCCTCGACCACGCGTTCGACGTGCTCGGCGTCGACGTGCTCACCGGTGAGGTGCTCGAACACAACACCGTCGTGCGCCGGATGAACCGGCGGTTCGGCTTCGCCGAGGGCGAGCCGACAGTGCGGACGGCCGGCGACCGCGTCGTCCGCGTCCACCCCATCCGGCTGCACCGCGACGACCGTCGTGCCCGTCCGACCCAGGAGAGCGCATGAGCCCGATGCCCGTCCCGTTCGGCAAGCACGAGATCGGCGCCGAGCGGCCGCCGGTGATCGTCGCCGAGCTGTCCGGCAACCACGACGGCGACCTCTCCCGCGCGCTCGACATCGTGCGGGCCGCTGCGGACGCCGGCGTCGAGGCCGTGAAGCTGCAGACCTACACGGCGGACACGATCACGATCGACGTCGACGGCCCGCTGTTCCGGCTGTCCGGCGACCACGAGCTGTGGGGCGGCCGCAACCTGTACCGGCTCTACCAGGAGGCGCACACGCCGTGGGAGTGGCACGAGCCGGTCTTCGAGCTGGCCCGTGACCTCGGCCTGGTCGCGTTCTCCGCGCCGTTCGACCCGACGGCGGTCGAGTTCCTGGAGCGGCTGGACGTGCCGGCGTACAAGGTGGCGTCGTCGGAGATCGTCGACCTGCCGCTCGTCCGGGCGATGGCCGAGACGGGCAAGCCGCTGGTCATCTCGACCGGCATGGCGTCGCTCGCGGAGATCGACGCCGCTGTGCGCACCGCCAGGGACGCGGGCAACGAGCAGCTCGTCGTCCTCGCGTGCACGGCCTCGTACCCGGCGCCGCCCGAGGCCAGCAACCTGCGCGGCATCCCCGTGCTCGCGGACGCGTTCGGCGTGCATGCGGGGCTGTCGGACCACACACTCGGCATCGGCGCGGCGGTGGCGTCCGTCGCTCTCGGCGCGACGCTGATCGAGAAGCACGTGACGCTCAGCCGGGCGGACGGGGGCGTCGACTCGGCGTTCTCGCTGGAGCCCGGCGAGCTCGCCGCGCTGCGGCGCGAGACGGACACCGCCTGGCGCGCTCTCGGCGACGCCCGGATCGGGCCGAGCGCCGCCGAGGCCGAGGGGCTGCGGTTCCGTCGCTCGCTGTTCGTCGTCGCGGACGTCCGCGCGGGCGACGTCGTGACGCCGGAGAACGTGCGGTCGATCCGGCCCGCCGGCGGGCTCGCCCCGGCGGAGCTGGCGACCGTGCTCGGCCGGGAGTTCCGCCGGGACGCGGCTAAGGGCACCCCGCTGACCTGGGACCTGCTGTAGCGCCGCCGCACGATGCTTTACACGGCTCGTGGTGGCTTTACACGGGGCGTGCCCCGT
>DASUWX010000014.1:0-7663 GCA_036378185.1 Streptosporangiales bacterium
CGGGCCAGACCGGTCACCCGCCAGCCGCGGCCGGGCGCGAGCGCGGTGACGTACCCTCCGACCGCGCCGGCGGCCCCGGTGACCAGGAGCCGGCCGCCGCGGGCGGGGGCGTCGCCCAGCAGGTCGACGATCTGGGCGCCGGTCAGCCCGTTGAGCGGCACCGTGGACGCCGCGACCAGGTCGAGGCCGTCGGGCACGACGGCGAGGCCGGCGGCCGGTGCGACGAGCTGCTCGGCGTAGGTGCCGAAGTCACGGTCGAAGCCGGTGACCAGACCGGCCACCCGGGCGCCTGCCGCGAGGTCGACGCCGGGACCGGTGGCGACGACGGTGCCGGCGAAGTCCCAGCCCAGGCCGGTGTGCTCGGGCTGGTCGACCAGCCCGATGGAGTGGAAGAAGCCGCTCACGACCGCGAGATCGACCGGGTTGACCGGTGCTGCGGCGACGGCGACCCGGACCTCGCCCGGCCCGGGCTCGACGACGGGGACGTCGACGATCTCGATCGAGTCGGGCCCGCCCGGGGTGCGGACCACTGCGGTGCGGAAGGTGGACATGGCGACGTTTCGCTCCTCTGTCTCTCGGGTCCCAGTGATCTGCTCCACTATGGACATGTAACTCTCCAAGGGGAAGTGGACACTTCGAAGTGCGTAGGGAACCTCGCGGGGAGCAGGCGGCTGCGGTGCTCGCGAGCCAGCGGAGGGGCGTGCCGCGGCTCCACCGGCAGCCGGCGACGACTTTCCGGAGCCCGCCCGGTCGTACCACGTGAGGTGTGGACGGCGAGGAGGAGCGGCATGGCGGGCAGCGTGACGGTGGACGTCTTCGTCTCGGTGGACGGGTGGGCGGGGTCCGACGGGCTCCCCGGCTACTTCGGCTACCCGGGCCCGGAACTGCAAGAGTGGGTCAGCGGCGAGCTGGCGGAACCGCAGGTCGTGGTGATGGGACGGCGGACCTACGAGAGCCTCGCGGCGCTACCGCCCGAGGCCCACGGCGAGTCCTGGCCGCGGATGGCCGAGCTCGAGAAGGTCGTCTTCTCCCGCACGCTGCGGTCCGCCGGATGGCCGAACACGCGCATCTGCGCGGTCGACCTCGTCCGGGAGGTGGCGCGGATGAAGGCCGACGGCGACGTTCCCCTGCGCACCATGGGCAGCCTCTCCGTGGCCCGCCAGCTCATGGACGCCGGCCTGGTCGACCGGCTGCGGCTGATGACGTTCCCGCTGATCGCCGGGGACGCGGGCCGCGAGGCGTTCTTCGCGGGTCTGGCGTCCGCCGACCTGGAGCTCGTCGGCCACCGGGCGCTGGACGGCCGGGTGCTCCTGCTCGAGTACCACCCGACCGGGCGCGACATCCCGCGGGCCTGAGCCCGGGCATTCCCGACGGCGCCCGTGCGATCCTGGCTCTGTCGTACGCCGGGTGCGGGCCGCCGTCCGGGAGAAGGTTTCCGCGTGCTCTTCGGGGTGTCGTACTACCACGAGTACCAGCCGTTCGAACGACTCGGCGAGGACGTCGCCATGATGCGGCGCGCGGGCATCGACTACGCGCGGCTCGGCGACTCCGCCTGGTCGCTGTGCGAGCCGCGCGAAGGCGAGTTCCACCTCGGCTGGCTGCGCCGGATCCTCGACGCGCTGCACGGCGCCGGCATCTCGGTCGTCCTGGTCACGCCGACGTACGCGATCCCGCCGTGGCTCGCCCGGCGGCACCCGGAGGTGCTGCGGGCTCGCGCCGACGGGCGGCCGGTGGCCTTCGGCGGGCGGCAGAACATGGACATCGGCAACCCGACGTACCGGTTCTACGCCGAACGGGTCACCCGGGAGCTGCTGCGCGCATACGCGGACCACCCGTCGGTCGTCGGCTTCCAGCTCGACAACGAGACCGGCACCGGGATCGCGCACAACGACGCCGTCTTCGACGCGTTCGTCGACCACCTGCGCCGCAGGTTCGGCACCGTCGACGCGGTCAACGAGACCTGGGGCCTCACCTACTGGTCGCACCGGCTGGGGGACTGGCGCGACCTGTGGCGTCCCGAGGGCAACACCAACCCGGGCTACGACCTGGAGTGGCGGCGGTTCCAGACCGGACTCACCACCGAGTTCCTCGCCTGGCAGGCCGGCACCGTCCGCGAGTACGCATCCGACCGGCAGTTCGTCACTCAGGACATGGTCGGGTCGCACGGCAGGGGAGACGCGGACCGCTACCGGATCGGCGCTCTCGTCGACGTGCAGGCGGAGAACTTCCCGCACGCGACCCAGGACGCGCTCGCGCACCCCGCCCAGGCGGACGGGACCGGGCCCGCCCAGCTGTACCAGCGCGCCGACATGGCCTACGGCGCGCGGCGGGACAACTTCCTCGTCACCGAGATGAACCCGATCAGCGTCGGCGGCTCGGACAACACCTTCCCCGGCTACGACGGCCAGTGGCGGATGGCGGCGTACGCCTGCATCTCCCGCGGCGCCGACCTGATCGCGTACTGGCACTGGCACAGCCTCCACTACGGGCACGAGACGTACTCGCACGGCATCCTGAACCACGACCTGGAGCCGAACCGCTGCTACGACGAGCTGGCCGGCATCGGGCACGAGCTCGCCGTCCACGGCGACACGCTCACCGGGCTCCGGCCGGACGCCGAGGTGGCGCTGCTCTACTCCTACGACAGCCGGTACGCGCTGCAGTTCCAGCCGTGCCTGAAGAAGCCGGGCGGCGGCGCCGACCGGCGCGCGTACCACCGCATCTTCGACCGGTTCTACCGCGGGTTCTTCGACGCCCGTGCCCAGTCGGTCGTCCTGCCGCAGGACGCCGACCTCACCGGGTTCCCTGTCGTCGTGGCACCGGCGCTGTACGTCGCCGACGAGCCGACGCTGGCGCGGTTGGCGGCCTACGCCGAGGCGGGCGGGCACCTGGTGCTGACGTTCCGCACCGGATACGCGGACGAGTACGCACGCGCCCGCTGGCAGCGCGCGCCAGGACCGCTGCGTGCCGCCGCGGGCGTGAGCTACCGGCTCTACTCCAACCTCGCGGCTCCGGTGCCGGTGCGGTCGGTGTCGGGTGAGCTGCCGGTGGCCGACTCGGCCGTCGCCGAGGCGTGGATGGACGAGCTCGAGCCGGAGGGCGCCGAGCCGTTGGTGGAGTACGTCCACCCGCACTTCGGCCGGTTCCCCGCCGTCACCACGCACGCGTACGGCACGGGCCGCGTGACCTATGTCGGCACGTTGCCGGGCCCGCGGCTCGCCCGCGACGTCGCGGCGTACGTGCTGCGGGCGAGCGGCGTCCGGCCGCGTGGCGCCGGGTTGCCCGAGCCGGTGCGGGTGACCGGTGCCCGCACCAGGGACGGCGGCCGGCTGAGCTTCGTCAGCAACTGGGGCTGGGCGCCGGTGACCGCGGAGAGCGACGAGCTCAGCGGGACGGACCTGCTGGACGGCGCGGGCGTCGACGGCACCCTTACTCTGCCGGCATGGAGCATCAGGATTCTCGAGCACGAGCGGTAGCGCCGCTGCGTCGCTTCGACGAGCGCGTGGTGCTCGTCGTGGGTGGGGGTCACGGGATAGGCCGCGCCACCGTCGACCGGCTGAGCGCCGAGGGGGCGTCGGTCGTCGTCGCCGATCTCGACGGCGACGCGGCAGCGGCCGCGGCGGAGTCGTGCCGGCGGCTCGGCGCCGCGGAGTCGGTCAGGTGCGACGTCACCGACGCCGCCTCGGTCGACGCGGCCGTCGACGCAGCGGTGGCCCGGTTCGGCCGGCTGGACGTCCTGGTGGTCTCCGCGGGCGGCGACTGGACGCACGGCACGTTCACCGAGACCGCCGACGAGACCTGGAGCTCGCTCGTCGACCTCAACCTCGTCGGCGTGGTGAGGTGCATCCGCGCCGCGCTGCCGCACCTGCTCGCCGCACCGCACGGTGGGTCCGTCGTGACCATCGGCTCGATCAACGGCCTGACCCCGTTCGGCAGCGAGCCGTACTCGGCCGCCAAGGCGGGCCTGCAGAACCTCACCGCCAACCTCGCCACCCGGTATGCCGGGCAGGGCGTGCGGGTCAACCTGGTCGCGCCCGGAACGGTGCGCACCCGCGCCTGGGCCCACCGGCTGGGCGCGTTGGAGCAGCTCGCGCCGCGCTACCCCCTCGGGCGGGTGGGCGAGCCGGAAGACATCGCCGCGGCGGTGGCGTTCCTCGCCTCGGACGACGCGGCGTGGATCACCGGTCTCGTGCTCCCCGTCGACGGCGGCATCCTCGCCGCCGGCAGCCTGGGCTCGATCATGGCCGAGGCCGAGCGCTGACGGCGCCTCCGCCGTACCGGACTCAGCCGTCCCGGACGAACTCGGCCCGCCAGTGGGTGGGTCGCGGTGACGGGGACGAGGTGACCGCGTCGACGCGGACGGCGCGGAGAGTACCGGTGGCGAACGAGTCCACCTCGGCCCGCAGCAACGGCCACGGCGGAGCACCGGCGGGGTCGTCGAACGAGTCCCGTGCGGCGGCGACGACGAGCAGGGTGCCGCCGGCGGCGACGAGGCCGGCGACGGCGGCGATCGCGCGGGCGTGCAGCTCGACCGGCAGCGCCTGCACCGTGAAGGTCTCGACGACGAGGTCGAACCCGCCGCGCCACGAGCCGGGCAGGGCGAGCAGGTCGGCGGTCAGGTAGTCGACGGCACTGTCGGGGGACCGCCGCCGCGCCGCGTCGACCGCCGAGGCCGACACGTCGAACGCGGTGGTGGCGTACCCGCGCGCGGACACGTACTCGGCGTCGCCACCGAGGCCGCAGCCCACCACGACGGCCCGGCGGCCGGCTCCGTCGAGGGCGCGCTCCTCGGCCCAGCCGGCGACCAGCGGGTGCGGCCCGCCTCGGTCCCACGGCACCACCGCCGCTCCCGTCGCCGACGCGGCATAGAGCCGCTCGAACCAGCCGGTCGGGTCGCCGTCCGCGAGCGATTCGGCGGCCAGCTCGCGGACGTAGTCCTCGGGATCCGGGGCGGTCATGTCCCCATTGTGCGTCCAGGGCGGGCCGCCCCGGACCCGCCTCCGACGGCGGGACCCGCGCCCGGCCCGGCGCGAAGGCAGGCGCCTCGAGGCCGCGGGCGATGTCACAGCCGGGAGAGACAATGGGCGGGTGCAGACACACGTATGGGTCGCCTTCGCCGTCGCGTCCGTCGTCATCAGCATCGTGCCCGGGCCGGACATGCTCTACATCGTGTCGAACGCCGTCGCCGGCGGCCGGCGGTCCGGCGTGGTCTCGGCGCTCGGCGCGGCGACGGGGATCTCCGTGCACACCCTGGCGGCCGCGCTCGGGCTGTCGGCGTTGATCCAGGCCGCGCCCGCCGCGCTCGAGGTGGTGCGGATCGTCGGCGCGGTCGTCCTCGCCTACCTCGCCGTGTCGACATGGCTGGCGAGCCGCCGCCACACCGCCGAACTCACCGCCGGGCCGGTGCTGCCGTCCCGGTCGATCGGGCGCACCTATGCCATGGCCGTTTTGACCAACCTGGCCAACCCCAAGGTCATCGTCTTCTACCTGGCGTTCTTCCCGCAGTTCGTGGACACCCGGGCGGGTTTGCCGGTGCTCGTGCAGTTCCTCGTCCTCGGCGCCACGCTGCTGGTGATCGGCCTGGCCGTGGACTCGTCGATCGGCATGCTCGCCGGCACCGCGGCCGACCTGATCCGGCGCAGGAAGGCGGTGCGCCGGTGGCTGGAGCGGGTCTCCGCGGCCATCTTCGGCGCGCTCGCCGTGCGCCTGGTGGTGGAGAGCCGTTAGGCACCCGGCGTACACCGGCGGCACCCGTGCGCACCGCCGGGAACACGGATGCCGCGAGTTGGCCGTGGAATGCGCGTTCGACTCGTTAGAGTCGAGAGGGAGCGGGACCGACGGGCCGCTCCACCGGGGCATCGGGTGCGCGCGCACCTTGGCGAGGGAGGTCGCGTTGGTCGGGACGGACACGCCACCCCCTTTTCGTCCGCTGACCTGGCCGAACCTCATCTCCGCGCTGCGGCTGCTCGGCGTGCCGCTGTTCCTCTGGCTGGTGCTCGGCCCGCACGCGGACGCCTGGGCGGTGGTCGTGCTCGCGCTGTCCTCGATCACCGACTACCTCGACGGGTGGCTGGCGCGTGCATTGAAGCAGACCAGCCGCCTCGGCCAGATGCTCGACCCCGTGGCCGACCGGCTGTACATCTTCGCCGTCGGCGTCGGGCTGCTGCTGCGTGGCGTGGTGCCGTGGTGGCTGGTGCTCGTGCTCCTGTTGCGTGAGGTGGCCGTGGCGGTCTGGCTGCCGGCCCTCTATTGGCACGGCTACGGGCCGCTGCAGGTGCACATCCTCGGCAAGGCCGGCACGCTCTGCGTCCTCTACGCGTTCCCCGTCCTGTTCCTGGGCCTGGCGGTCCCCTCGGTGGAGCTGTACGCACACGTGGTGGGTTGGGCCTTCGCCATCTGGGGTATCGCTCTTTACTGGATAGCCGGTGGGCTCTACATCGAGCAGGCCCGCAGGCTGATCCGGGACCAGCGCCGTGGACGCGGCCCGGGCATCCCCGACGGCGGGAGGCATGTGGAGCACGCATGAGGCCGGTACGAGACAGGAAGGGGGACGCATGAGGGCAGTCGTCATGGCGGGTGGGGAGGGGACGCGGCTGCGTCCGCTCACCGCGAACACGCCCAAGCCGCTGCTGCCTGTGGTCAACCGGCCGATCATGGAGCACGTCCTGCGCCTGCTGCGCCGGCACGGTTTCACCGAGACAGTGGTCACCGTCCAGTTCCTGGCCTCGTTGATCCGCAACTACTTCGGCGACGGCGAGGACTTCGGCATGTCGCTGCAGTACGCGACGGAGGAGTCGCCGCTCGGCACCGCCGGCAGCGTGAAGAACGCGGCCGAGGCGCTCACCGAGGGCACCTTCGTGGTCGTCTCCGGCGACGCCTTGACCGACATCGACCTGGAGAAGCTGGTCGCGTACCACCAGGAGAACGGCGCCCTCGCGACCGTCTGCCTGGTGCGGGTCCCCAACCCGCTCGAGTTCGGCATCACCATCGTCGGCGACGACGGCCGGATCCAGCGGTTCCTCGAGAAGCCGAGCTGGGGCCAGGTGTTCTCCGACACCGTCAACACCGGCATCTACGTGCTCGAGCCGGAGATCCTCGACCACGTCGCCGAGGGCGAGGTCGTCGACTGGTCGTCGGACGTGTTCCCCAAGCTGCTCGACGCCGGCGCGCCGCTCTACGGCTACGTCGCCGAGGGCTACTGGGAGGACGTCGGCACCCACGACAGCTACCTCAAGGCGCACGCGGACGTGCTGAGCGGCCGCACCGGCATCGAGATCGACGGCTTCGAGGTCGCGCCGGGCATCTGGGTCGGCGAGGACGCCGAGGTGGACCCGGACGCCACGCTGCGCGGCCCGCTCTACATCGGCGACTACGCGAAGGTCGAGCAGGGCGTCGAACTGCGCGACGGCACCGTCCTGGGCAGCAACGTGATCGTCAAGGAGGGCGCGTTCCTGCACCGCGCGATCGTCCAGGACAACGCGTTCATCGGCGGCCAGACGAACCTGCGCGGCTGCGTGATCGGCAAGAACACCGACATCATGCGGGGGGCCCGGGTCGAGGAGGGCTCGATCATCGGGGACGAGTGCCTCATCGAGGAGGAGGCGTACATCTCCTCCGGCGTGAAGGTGTTCCCGTTCAAGACGATCGAGGCCGGCGCCGTCGT
>DASUWX010000015.1:0-59945 GCA_036378185.1 Streptosporangiales bacterium
CAGCTCGGCCTCGACCCGGACCTTGCCCACCTCGTCGCTGGACTGCCCGTAGCCGGTGGCACCCTCGTGGAACGGCAGGCCGAACCGTTGCGCCCAGCCCTGCGACGTCCACACCTGGTCGAGACCGGCGGCGTCGGCGACGTGGTCGTCCTGCACGCGGGTGAGGTGCCAGACGAGCCATGCGATCGAGTTGGCGTCGGCGTCGAGCCGGGTCGCGAGCTGGTCGGCCGTGAGGCCCTCGACCGCCGCGTGCACGGACTCCCTGATCCGGCCGAACGCGTCCACGAGCAGGTCGGCACTTGTCATGTCGGCCATCCTCTCATCGGGCCCGGCCGCTCAGGACGGGACCTTGGTCCCGGCTGATGGCCCACGGTCCGTGGCGGCAAGGCTCCGACTACGCGTCGTCGTGCCGCTTCGACGACGGATCGTGACATGCCAAGAGCCGTTGGTGAAATTCTCCGGCCCCGTCGCTGGTGCCGGGTGTGGGCGGGTCCGGCGTGCCGGTGACATCGAGGACCATGCAGAGATGGGACAACTCACCGCTTGTAACCGCGTACCGGTTTGATTGCTGCGTTACCGGCGAACTGGTACGAAATGGGTTCTCGTCGAGGGGGGACAAACGAGAGAGGGAGCCCCTACCTCCGATGCCCGAACACACGATGCAGGACCACGCCCCGCCCAGTGACTATGAACGGATCGGAGGTGCACCGGCGGTTCGAGCGGTGGTCAACCGCTTCTACGAGCTGGTTCTCCACGACGACCGTCTGGCCGGGTTCTTCACCGGCGTGGACATGAGCCGTCTGAAGCGCCACCAGGCACAGATGATCTCGCAGGTGATGGGTGGCCCGGTCGTCTACGAGGGGCGCGAGCTCCGCTCGGCGCACGTCGACCTCGGCATCCGGCCGAGCGACTTCGCGGCCGTCGTCGACCACCTGGTGACGGCGTTGCGGGAGGCGGGCGCCCCGCCGGGCGTGGTGGGTCGCGTCCTCCAGGCGCTGGCCGTCACCCAACCGGACGTCGTCACAGTGGAGGACTGACTCATGGACACCCGCTCCCTGCAGGACAGCTGGGCGGTGGTCGCGAAGTCGGGCGAGGACGTCCCACACTTCTTCTACGGCCACCTGTTCCTCACCCACCCCGAGCTGCGGGAGATGTTCCCCGTCTCGATGGCCGCTCAGCGCGACAAGCTGGTCAGCGCTCTCGGCAGGATCGTCAGCAACGTCGACCGGCTGGCCGAGGTCACGCCGTTCGTCGAGCAGCTCGGCCGCGACCACCGCAGGTTCGACGTGGTCGCACAGCACTATCCCGCCGTGGGTGCCTCGCTGTTGGCCACATTGCAGCACTTCCTCGGCGCGGCCTGGAACGAGCGACTGGCGACGGACTGGGCCGAGGCGTACGGCCTCATCGCCAAGGTCATGGTGACCGCCGCGGAACAGGCCGAGGAGAGCGAACCGCCGTGGTGGCCCGCGGAGGTCGTCTCGGTCGAGCGCCGCACGCTCGACGTCAGCGTGCTGCAGCTGCGTCCCGAGCAGTCCTTCAGCTACGAGCCGGGGCAGTCGTTCGCGATGGAGGTCCCCAGCCGGCCGCGGTTGTGGCGCTACTACAGCCCGGCGAACGCGCCGCGCGACGACGGCACCGTCGAGGTCCACGTGCAGCTGGTCGCGGGCGGGCAGGTGAGCACGTCGATCACCAGGTCGCTGAAGCCAGGCGACCGTGTCCGCATGGGTGCGCCGGTCGGCGACCGGCTGACGCTGCCCGACGTGGACGACGACGGTTCGGTGCTGATGGTGGCCGGCGGTACCGGGCTGGCGCCGTTGCGTGCCGTGATCGAGCAGCTGGACCGGCGGTGGGCGAACTCCGGTGCGGCGCCGCGGGTCCAGCTGTTCCACGGCGCCCGCTGGGCATGGAATCTCTACGAGCACCAACTGCTGACGGGGCTCGCCGGCCGCACCTGGTTCGACTACACGCCCGTGATCTCCGACGACAGCTCGTACCCCGGCGTCCGCGGCCTGGTCGGATCGGTCGCGGCCCGTCGTGCCAGCACCCGCGACTGCACCACGCTGGTCTGCGGTCCGTCGGCGATGGTCGAGCACACCGTGGCCGAGCTGGTGGGCGCGGGCCATGCCGAGAACCGGATCCGTTACGAACTCTTCGACAAACTCGACGCCACGGACACACGCGTGGGACAAGGTGGTGACCCAAGTGACAACTGACGCGACCGTCACGGGCAACGAGGCGCTGGCCCCTGCCGCGCTGCGGTCCGCGCGGTTCGGCCAGGCACGCAACGGCTACGACCGCGACGAGGTGCACGCGCTGCTCATGCGAGCCGCCGAACGCATCGAGTCCACCGACGGGCAGTGCCGCACCCTGCACGACGAGGTCACCCGGCTCCGTGAGGAGAACGCCCGGCTGCGCCAGGGCGGTGGCGACGACGTCGACGAGGAGACCCGGATGGAGATCAGCGTGCGTGCCGTCGCGCTGCTGAGCCGGGCTCAGCAGTCGGCCGACAACGCCGTCGCCGAGGCGGAGGCGTACGCCCGCGATCTCGTCGCGACGGCACGCGAGCAGTACCGGGAGATCCTGCAGCGGGCTCAGGAGACAGCGGCGCAGACCACCCGCGACCTGCCGGCCGTCGAGCGTGGCGAGCCGATCCCCGAGGTCGAGTACGTGCGCACCTACGCCCGGGTCGCCCAGGTGCAGCTCCGCTCCGTGCTCGAGGCGCTGACAGCCGAGGTCGACAAGCTGGATCGGTTGCCGCGCAGCGCACCACCGCCACCGCAGCCGGTCAGCTGGCAGCCGGCGATAGGCGTGACCCAGGTGGACATGGTGGCAACGACGCCGCGGAGGGACCGGTGAGGCCGGGCGTCGGGCCGGTCACTCGTTCGCGCTCCGCACCGCGTCGGACATGACGGTGTCGCCGCTTCGCTCGTAGCCGTCGATGACGCCGTCCACGTCGGCCCGGGGACGGTTCTGGCTCATCTTGACCTTGGCCTCGACGCGCGTGATCTGCAGCTCCACGCCGACGATCGCCCGCAGCTGGCCGGCGAAGAACTTCGGCGGGGCGTCGTCGGCCGACCACGGTGTCGGCAGGCCGGCCTCGTGGTGGTCGGTGAGGCGCCGCACGAGCGAGGCGAGCCACTCCGGGTCGTCGTGGACGACCAGCTGTCCGTACACGTGTGCCGTCACGTAGTTCCAGGTCGGCACCACCCGGCCGTGCTCGGCCTTGGACGCGTACCAGGACGGAGTCACGTACGCGTCCGGGCCGTGCACGATGACGAGCGACTCGCCCGACGCCGGCTCGCGCCACTGGTCGTTGTTGCGTGCGACGTGGCCGAGCAGGGCGCCGTGCCTGCCCGCGTCCGGGTCGTAGAGCAGCGGCAGGTACGTCGCCAGCATCCCCTGTGGCGTCGAAGTGACGAGGTCGGCCGCACGGATGTGCGACAGCAGCGTGTGCACGGTCTCGTCGTCGGCGGCGAAGTGGGCGGGTACGTACATCGGCGTCCTCCGGGGGTCATCACCACACTACGTCAGCACCACTTGCGGACCTGTCGGTCGGCCTCGGTGCCAGGCCCAGGCCCGGTCGTCGACCGTCAGGAACGGCTCGCGCGGGCGCGGAACCCCTTGGGAAGGGCTGTGAATTCTTGACTCGAGTGTCGGCGCGGGGTGCTAAGCCGAACACGTGTTCGACAGCGAGTTGGAGTACGTGGATGACGCGCGGCTGCGCGCTGCAGCCGGGTTGCCGCCCGGCCCCGGAGCAGCGGGCCGCGATCCGCGGCCTCGACGTCGCGTCGTTGAGTCACGACGACCTGCTCGTCGCGGTCGCGTCGGTCGAACCGTGCAGGGCGGTCATCGACGCCGACCAGCATCCCCTCTAAGCCGCCGTCGCTCTCGTCGGCGCGTGGGCGTCGCCGCTCACCTCGTCGGGCTCGCGCCGACCCTATTGGTCGACTCGCTCTCGGGTTGAAGACGAACATGCTCACGATGCTGTTGGAAGAGGTCGTCGCGATCGCCGTGGACGAACGCCGGGTTCGTGCACTGTCGCCCTGGCGTCTAGTCTCCGGCGGCAGGGCGGACGCGAGCGCGGCGACCGTGACACTGGTCGCCGCGCTCTCTCCTTCTCTCCGCAGCGGGAAGGTCCCTCATCCCGGCCGAGGATTGGTGGCGTGACCGGGCTCAGTCGGGGCAGCCGAATCCGGGCACGCCGGTCCTAGCGCGGTCCGCAACACGTCGCGGTCGACGCCGCGCAGTAGCTCGATCAGTGCGGCACGGTCATGCTCGGCGAGCCACGCCAGCCGTGTTACCAGGTCAGGTTGCAGCATTGCTACTCCCGTTGCGCCGCTTGGCTTCCGCCAACCGCTTACGGGCGCCGTGCGGGTGCCCGTCGCGTATCACCCGCTCGATCGCGGCGGCGTCGTCGGCGCTGATGTGACCGGCGCGGCGCGCGTCGTCGGTCGCTTGCAGCATCTCCACCTGCGCCGGCGAGAGATCGTCCACGCCGATCCACGGCAGCGCGTGCTCGGCGCGTCGGGCTGGCGGTTGCTCGTCGTCACTGGACAAGGGTCGGTCACTCCCACACGAGGTCGTATCGCTGCACGCGTGAGAGGCTAGAGATGCGATGGTGCACGAGGTTTCAAGTCCGCGTGAAACCGGGGGCAGGTGAGCAGGCGTGCAAGGTGACGAGCGGATCGGCACGCGCGTCGCATCCGTGCGCAAGCTGCGCGCCATGACGCAACGGGAGCTAGCCCGACGCGCCAACGTGTCCTACAGCTTGCTGACCAAGGTCGAATCGGGCCACGCGCCCGCTACACCCGCGTTCATCGGCGCCGTAGCACGTGCCCTGCGGGTGCCGGTGCCTAGGATCATCGGCCAACCCTTCCCCGAGGCGGACCGGCGGCAATCCGCGCGGCTGCATGCCACGGTCGATCCGATCCGACGTGCCCTGCTCGCCGAGGACGTGCCCACCGATGCGCCTCCCCGGTCCACGGCAGAGCTGGCCGCTGACGTGCGGCGCCTCTCCGATCTGGGCCGGTCCGCGAGCTACGTCGCGATCGGCGAGACGCTGCCCGTGCTGCTGGACGAGCTGGCCACCGCCGTGCACGCGGCTCCGGCCGCCGAGCAGCCACGACTGTATGCGCTGCTCGCCGAGGCTTACTCGGGTGCGTCGAGCATCGCCAACCTGTTGGGGCACCTGGACTTACGAGACCGGGTGGTGGACCGGATCGAACGCGCGTCGCGGCGCTGTGACGACCCCCTCCGAGTGCACCGGGTGCAGTGGCAGCGGTCGGCGTCGCTGATGGCGGCCAGCGCGTACGATCTGGCGCTTCGGCTGATGGACCGGACCAGGCGCGACCTGGGCGACGACCCGACGGGGATGGACCCGCGCACCCTGTCCGTCTACGGATCGCTGTACCTGCGGTCGGCGATCCTCGCTGCTCGTGCGGCGCGAGTGAACCGTGCGGACCTGGCCCGGCAGTCCTGGGCGCATGTCGACGCCGCGCGTGAGGTCGCCGCCATGATCGGACGTGACCGCGACGACTACGGGCTCGCGTTCGGCCCGTCCAACGTCGCCCAGCACGCCGTGTCCGTCGCCGTCGAGCTAGAAGACGGACCCGAGGCGCTACGGCTGGCCCGACAGACCCGACTGCCCGGCGCCGTGCCTGCCGTGCGGCGTGGACACCACTACATCGACGTCGCCCGTGGCTACCTGCTCAACGACGACAACCGAGGCGCGCTCCGCGCTCTACAGACCGCCCGGCGGATCGCGCCGCAGCAGACCCGACACCACCCGATGGTGCGGGAGACCGTGCAGGCGATCGCCGCGAACGGGCGCGGCAACGACGAGCTAACCCGGTTTGCGAGCTGGCTCGGGCTCGACGGGTAACCGGTCGCACCCTGTTACTGCTGGTGGGAACCGAGGTACCACTTCCGCTGAGTGCGACAACCTGCACCCCTTGTGCCGGCACCACCACCGGCTCAAGACCAAAGCGAAACGCTGGCGACTCCACAACAACCCCGACGGCACCTGGGCCTGGACCACCCCCGGCGGCCGCCGGTACACCAAGACGCCCCACGACCACCGCGACCTGAGATAGCGCCGCGAGGTCACGCCCCACTCCGGTGATCATGAAGGTTCCGGGCCGGTATGGCGACCCGGAACCTTCATGATCAGGGAACGGTTACGGGGCGGCGGTCGCCTTGTCCGTCGCGGCGACGATGCGGGTGGCGGGCTTGCCGACGAGGGCGTAGGCGACGCCCGCGACGATGAACGACACGAAGTAGCTGAGGTCCGCGCCGTCGAGCGCATGGCCGATCGGGCCCACGTAGAGGTTCGTCGCCATGAACGGGATCGACACGACTATGCCGAGCACGAACGAGAGCAGGCCTGCCCATTTCACGCCGCCGAGCTCGCCGTCCTTGCGGTAGAACGCGTCGGGTGCCGGGTAGTCGCGTCCACCGCGGTGCTTCCAGAAGAAGTCGAGGCACAGGATCGCGAGCCACGGCATGATGTAGTACGAGATCAAGAACAGGAACTGGTTGAAGTAGTCCTGGAAGTTCGGCCCGCCGCCGAACGTGAGCGCGAGCACGCAACCGACGACGCCGGTCAGGATGACGGTGAGCGTTCGCCGCAGCGGCATGTCCCAGGTGAGGCTCGCCAGCGCGAAGCTGTACAGGTTCACCGAGTTGTGCGGGATCGCCGAGACGCCGAGCGTGATCAGCACGATCTGCAGCAATGCGCCGGGAAGCACGGCCGGAAGCGCGTCGAGCACGCCGCCCTTGACGCTGACCGTCGTCAGCGCCGCACCGAGCACCATCATCCAGGTCGTGGCCGCGAACAGCCCGGCGAACGCCCAGCCGAAGATCTTCTTCCTGCTGGTGCGCACCGGCAGGTAGCGCGAGTAGTCGGAGGCGTACGGCGCCCAGCTCATCGTGTACGAGAACACGATGGTGAACTCGAGCAGCCAGACGAGCCAGTACTTCACGCCGGACAGTTGCCCGGCCGCCCCGGGTCCGGCGCCGTGGAAGATCATCACGAACGACACGACGACGAGCACGACGATGGACAGCCGGGTGATCCATTTGCTGAGGAAGTGCAGCAGGTTGTACCCGTAGGTCGCGATCAGGATGCTCAGCGCCGCCACGACGATGACGACGGGAACGAACGGCAGGTGGGTGAGGCTCGCTAGCGCCTTCGAGCCCAGCACCGTGCCGACGGTGTAGTAGCCGATGTAGAGCAACGAGGTGAGCACCGCGGGGATGTAGTTGCCGCGGTACCCGTACGCCGCGCGCCCCATCAGGATCTGCGGCATGCCGAGCCGAGGTCCCATGACCGCGCACGCCGCGGTCGCGATCGAGCCCAGCACGTTGCCGACGACGATTGCCGTGACAGTGCCCGCGAGGCCGAGGCCGAGCGGGATCGAGACGCCGCCGAGCACGATGGCGGCGAGGTAGACGACCGGCGCGAACCGGATCGTGAACTGGTTTCCAGGGCCCCCGTGGCGCTGATCTTCGGGAATGTGGTCGATGCCGTGCTTCTCGACGGTCAGCGATGTCTGCTGAGTTGCGGTCTCTCCAGCCATGGCTTCCTCCTGGGGGCTGGGCCGTGGTTCACATCGGGTGGGGTGTGTCCGAGCAGGGATCCTGGTTGAGGCTCTCCGCCCACGCGATGTCCTCGGGACTGGGTTCGCGGACGGAGTCGAGCTCGAGCAGGTCGTACGGGTTGCGTGCGATCATCCGCTGCACGTCCTGTTCGGCGACGCCCTTCTCGAACACCGTCTGCGCGAACACGCGCAGCGCCTCGGACGGCAGCGGGTTGTGCCGTTGCCCGGTGTCGGAGACGAGCAGGCAGCGGGACGCGCCGACCCGGCGCACGGCCTCGACGATCTTGTCCGGGGCCGCGTACTGCCAGGCGGGGGAGACGGTGCAGTAGCCGAACTCCGGCATCGCGCCGAGCCGGCCGAGCTCCTCGACGGTGTCTAGGTCGAGACTCGGCACCCGGAAGAACGGGTGCGTCACCACGATCTTCTGCACGCCGACGTCCCGCGCCTCCTTGACGAGCGCGACGATCTCCTTGGGCGACAGATGGCTGGTCGCGAGGATCGCGCCGTACTGCGCGACCAGCTCGAGCACCTCCTTGACGACCGGCTGCAGCTTGCCGTCCTTGTCGGTCACCCAGATGCCCTCGTCCCGGCTGACGCCGCCGGCCTGCGAGTCGTAACCGCCGGTGCCTCCGTGGATCTGCGCGTGGTAGCCGGAGTCGACGGTCGGCATCCACACCTCCCGGCCGCCGAGACGCAACGCCGCCTCGACCGCGGCCGGGTTGATGCCGCCGACGTAGGAGTTCAGCACCACGCCGCCGAACACCTTGATGTCCGGCACGATCCGCTGCACGAGGTATGCGCGGGACACGGTGTTCTCGTGGTGGCACTTGAGCATGAGCGCCTTCATGCCCGCGTCCCTGGCCGCGAGCGCGATGTCGAAGTCGTCGGCGAGCCGGGGGAACAGGTCCGGGTACGGGTGGCAGTGCAGGTCGATCGCGCCCTCGACGTCGATCAGCGGCCCGCCGTACGTTCGCTTGCTCATCTGCTCTCGCTCCTCACCGCTTCGCCGACAATCTGCTGGTACGCCTCGGGATCGGTGGCGCCCTCGGTGGAGAGGACGAGCACCCGGCTGTCCTCGCCGAGCCGCCAGCCGGCCCGCAACCCTTGGTCCGCAAGCACTTTCCGCAACCCGCCGAGCGCCGCGGCACCGGTCTCGCCGGACACGACGCCGACCGTGGCGAGCGCGCGCATCGCGTCGCGCGCGGCGTCGTCGTCGATGGCCACGACCGCGTCGAGGCCGCGCCGCAGGCTGGGCCAGGCGATCCGCGACGGCGTGCCGCAGTTGAGCCCGGCCATGATGGACCGGTGCGGGCCGGGCACGGTGGCCAGCTCGCCGGCACGCAGCGACGCCTGCACGCACGCCGCGTCCTCGGGCTCGACGCCGAGGATCCGTGGCGCCGCACCGTTCCCGGTGCGGTAGTGGCGGATGGTCGCGGCGGCGAGCGCACCGACGCCGACGGGGATGACGACCAGCGTCGGTGGGCCGTCGCCGCGTTCGGCGAGCGTCTCGTCGACCTCGGCGAAGACGGTGGCGTAGCCGTCGATGACCCAGCCCGGGACGCGTTCGTAGCCCGGCCAGGAGGTGTCGGAGACCACCGCGCACCGTTCGCCCTCGTCCGCCGCCGAACGCCGCACCGCCGCGTCGTAGTCGCCGTCGACGACCTCGACGGTGGCGCCCTCGCCCTCGATCGCCTCGATCCGGGCGGTCGTCGTCCCGTTGGGTACGTAGATGCGGGCGCCGAAGTCGAGCAGCCTGGCCATGCGCGCGACTGCACGCCCGTGGTTGCCGTCGGTCGCGGCGGCGAGCGTGAACGGGCGCAGCGGCGAGACCGCTTTGCGGAGGTCGTCGATGTCGCGCCACCCGTCGTCGATGCCGCCGAGCCGCTCGGCGAGCATGCGGTACGTGGCGTAGGACGCGCCGAGGATCTTGAACGACGGCAGGCCGAGCCGGCTCGACTCGTCCTTGACCCAGAGCCGGCCGACGCCGAGCTCGCGGGCGAGCGCGACGGCGTCGACGAGCGGAGTGGGCGCGTAGTGGGGCAGCCTGCGGTGCACCTCGATCGACGCCGCCGCAGGCACGTCCGGCAGCGGCCCGGCGTACGGGTTGACGAAGAGGTCGGGGTCAGTGCTCACGGCGCACCACCCGCCGACCCCGTCGCTGCAAGCGCCGCCCCACAACTCGGAATGATCACGTTATGTATGTCATTCACGTGATCTACGGGTGAGTCTGACCTTCCCATGGCGTACCGACCTAGGGAAGTCCGGAGTCGCCGTGTGATCACGGGATCGACATCCTTAACGTGATCATTCTGAGTCGTGGTCACGGCTTCACCCGTTGGCTGAGGCGGAGCAGGAACGCGGCCAACCGCTCGCGGGTCACGGAGAGCAGCAGCGGCAGGATCTTCAGCTCGGACGTGTCCGGCGGAGCGGCCTTCGCCGTGACCTGTTGCGGCGGCTCGGGTTCGGTGGCCGGCGACGCCGTGGGCGAGGTGTCCAGCTGCGCCGCGAGGCGGTCGGCGAACTCGACGAACAGCCGGTTCGCGACGTCGTGGACGCCGCGGCCGAGTGCGGCGATCCGGCCGGTGAGCTGGAGGTCGGTGCCGACCTCGAGGTCCGTGCTCTCCCCGCCGGGGACGAGCCGTACGGTGACGTGCGCCTTGGCCGTGCCCGAGCCGCGCCGGTCGCGGCCGGACGCCAGCAGGACGATCCTCCGGTCCGGTTCGGAACGCTCCTCGATGGAGACGGTTCCCGTGTAGTTCATCGACAGCGGGCCGATCGCGACCTTCACGGTGCCCTCGTACGTGCTGTCGTCGATCGTCCGTGTCAGCTCGGCGCCCGGCATGCACGCGGCGACCGTGGGGATGTCGTCGAGCAGCTTCCACACGTCGTCGACGTGCGCGGGTACGGTCACCTTCTGGTCCAGCCTCATCGGTCCTCCTCCGGAGCCGAGTCGATGAGCTCGAGGACGCGTTCCGGCGTCATCGGCAGCCGGGTGGGCGACACGCCGATCGCGTCGTGGATCGCGCTCGCGATCGTCGCCGCGCACGGGCCGACGGGCGGTTCGCCGATCCCGCGGGCGCCCAGCGGCCCGCGTCCCTCGCCGCTCTCGACCACCTCCACCTCGATGTCGGGCATGTCGAGCGCCGACGGGATCAGGTAGTTCGCGAACAGCGTCGAGGTCGCATTGCCCTCCTCCAGCACGCACTCCTCCATGAGCGCGTAGCCGAGGCCCTGCATCGCGCCGCCCTGGATCTGGCCCTGGACGCGCATCGGGTTCACCTGCCGCCCGACGTCGTGGCTCGCGACGTACTTGAGCACGCGCACCTCGCCGGTTTCGACGTCGACCTCGACCTCGGCGGCGTGCGTGCCGAACGTGTAGTCGGGGAACGTGCTGCCGCTGCCGGCGTCCGGGTCGAACTTCCCGGCCGGCGAACGCCACGTGCACAGGTTGGACGTGGAGACGCTGCGTTCCTGGCACGCGCCGACGAGCTCGGCGAGGCTCAGCCCGCGGCTCTCGCCGTCGGCCGTGCGCACCAGGCCGTCCTCCCACACCAGCTCCTCGGCGGGCACCTTGAGCAGCTCGGCGGCCACGGGCGCGAGCTGGGCGCACAGGTCGCGCGCGGCGGTAAGCACGGCGTTGCCCGACATGTACAGCTGCCGCGTGGCGAACGTGCCGCCCGCGGGCGGGTTCAGCGCGGTGTCGCCGATGTAGATGCTGATGTCGGACAGCGGCGTGCCGAGCACCTCGGAGGCGATCTGGCAGAGCGACGCCGCCTGCCCGGCGCCCAGATCAGTGACGCCGGTACGGATCAGCAGGCTCCCGTCACGCTGCAGGGTCAGCCAGGCGGACGCGTGGTCGCGGAACCAGATGGTGCGCCCGTACGGCTGCATGCTGCAGCCGTAGCCACGGCCGATCCGCTTGGCCGGCCCGCTCGGCGTGCTCGGCTCGCCGAGCTTCGCCATCGCCATGTCGCGCGTCCGGGCGACCTCGACGGCGGTCTCGACCGTCTCGCCGGTGGGGATGACGTCGCCCTTGCGGACGAAGTTGCGGTCCCTGACCTCGCTCGGTGTGAGCCCGAGCCGTTCGGCGAGCCGGTTCATCTGCGACTCGTACGCGAACACCACCTGCATCGCGCCGAAGCCGCGGAACGCGCTGGCCGGCACGTTGTTGGTGAAGACCGCGCGGGAGCGCGTCGCGACGTTGGGCACTCGGTAGGGGCCCGCCGCGAGAGCCGCACCGGCGAACAGCACGCGCGCGGACAGGCACGGGTACGCCCCGGCGTCGCCGATGATGTCGATCTCCTGGGCCACGAGGGTGCCGTCGTTCTTCGCGCCTGTCCGGTACCGCATCGTGAACGGGTGCCGCTTGGTGCTGGCGAGGATCGACTCCTGCCGGTCCCACACCATGCGCACCGGCTTGCGGGTGTGCCAGGCGAGCAGCGCGAGGTACGGCTCGACGGTCATGTCCTCCTTGCCGCCGAAGCCGCCGCCCATGTACGACGCGATGACCCGCACCCGGTTGTCGGGCAGGCCGAGGATCTGCGCGATCTCCGTGGCGTGCTCGATCACCTGGGTCGACACCCGCAGCGTCACGACGTCGTTCTCGATCCACGCGACGCCGGCCTCCGGCTCGAGGTACGCGTGCTCGACGTGCTGGCTGCGGTACTCGCCCTCGACGACGACGTCGGCCTCCGCCATCGCCGCGGCGGCGTCGCCGCGGTTGATGTGCCAGGTGACGAGGACGTTGCCCTCGTCGTGGACCAGCGGAGCGTCGTCGGCGAGCGCGGACTCGGGGTCGAACACGCCCGGCAGCTCCTCGTACACCACGTCGACCAGCTCGGCCGCCTCGTCCGCGACGTCGGCGTGGGTGGCGGCGACGACCGCGACGGGCTCGCCGACGTACCGGACGCGTTCCTCGGCGAGGACGGGCTGCACGACGGTGAGCTCGCCCAGGCCGCCGCTCGCGTGCTCGACGATCTCGTTGTGCGGCACGTCCTTCGCGGTGAGCACCGCGACGACGCCGGGCAGCGCCTCCGCCCTGCTCACGTCGATCGACGCGATGCGCGCGCTGGGCACCAGCGAGCGCACGACCTTGCCGTGCAGCATCCCCGGCAGCTTCCAGTCGGCGGCGTAGAGCAGCGAGCCCTTGACCTTGTCGACGAAGTCGTGGTGTGCCGGCGACGTACCGACGATGCGCAGCTCGCGGGCGCGCTCCGGGGTGACGGTCATGACGCCGCACCTCCAGCTGCCCGCTGCGCCGCGTCACCGTTCGCGGGGGACCCGTCGATCACGTCAACGTGATCGACGGGTACTTCACACAACGCAGGACCCGTGTGAAGTACCCGTTCGTCGTGTGAAGCGAGCGCGTCCGCGTACTCCTCGACGGCGTCGAGGATCTTCGTGTAACCGGTGCAGCGGCACAGGTTGCCGACGAGCTCGTACCTGATGTCCTCGCGGGACGGACGCCCTTCGCGCTCGACGAGCGCCCGCGAGGTCAGCAGCATCCCCGGCGTGCAGAAGCCGCACTGCGCTGCGCCGCGGCGCAGGAAGCACTCCTGCAGCGGGTGCAGCGACTCGCCCGGGCCGAGCATGCCGGCGGCCGTCGTGATCTCGTGGCCCTCGGCCTGCACGGCGAACAGCAGGCACGCGCTGACCGGCTCGCCGTCGAGCAGCACCGTGCAGGTACCGCAGACGCCCTCGCCGCACCCGTACCGGACGTCGGGCATCCCGACGTCGTCGTGCAGCGCGTCGAGCAGCGTCCGGTTGTTGCCGACCCACAACTCGTGGGTGCGGCCGTTGACAGTGAGTGTGAGCTGTCTCAGTTCCACGACGACCTCGCGTTCTCGATCGCGGCGGCGAGAGTGCGCCGGGTGAGCACGTCGGTGAGCCGCCTGCGGTACGCGCCGGTGGCGTGCACGTCGGACTCGGGGGAGACGCCGTCGGCGGCCGCGCTGCCCACTGCCCTCAGCTCGCCGTCGCCGCCGGTGCCGCCGAGCAACGGTGCGAGCACGTCCGCGTCGAGGGCGTGCGGCTTGTCCGCGACGCCGCCCACGACGGCGCTCGCGGCGTCGACCGTGCGCCCGTCGCCCGCGAGGCGCACCGTCGCGGCCACCTCGACCATCGCGAAGTCGGACGCCCGCCGCACCTTCTCGTCGAACGCGTACCCGTCACCGTGACCGCGGACCGGCAGCCGGATCTCGGTGACGAGCTCGCCTTCGTCGAGCGCCGTGGTGAGGTATGTGACGAAGAAGTCAGCGGTGTCGATCGTACGCACGCCGCCCGGGCCGCGCACCACCATCTGACCGCCCAGAGCCGTTACGGTGCAAGGGATCTCGCCCGTCGGGTCGGCGTGGCTGACGCTGCCGCCGATCGTGCCGCGTGCCCGGACGCGGACGTTGCCGATCTGCGCGACGGCCGCGGAGAGCAGCGGGCAGTGCTCGCGCACGACGGGTGAGCGCAGCAGCACCTGGTGGCGGGTGAGGGCGGGGACGACCAGCGTGTCGCCGTCCAGGTGGGGTTCCGGCGTCGGGATCGGGTTGATGTCGACGAGCGCGGCGGGACGCGCGATGCGGAGATTGAGCATCGGCACGAGACTCTGCCCGCCGGCGAGCACCTTGCCGTCGTCGCCCCAGATGCGCACCAGCTCGACCGCCTCGTCCCAGCTGTCGGCGGTCTGGTACTCGAACGGCGCGGCGTGCGTCATCGCTTCGTCCTCGCGACGGCGTCGAGCGTGGCCTGCAGCACGGCCTGGTTGCTGGTGACGACGGGCAGGTCCATGCGCTTGCCGATGGCGTCCATCGCCGCCATGGCGGCGAAGTTGGTGCAGGACGCGAACACCAGGTCGATGTCGAGCCCGCCGAGCTGCTCGACCGCGAACTCCTCGATGCGCTCCGGCGACACCCGCGCGATCGCGTAGTTCTCCATCATCCCGAGCCCGGCGATCTTCACCACCTCGACGCCGTCGGCCTCGACGCTCCCCTTGATCTTCTCGTTCAGCTCGTCGACGTACGGCGTGATGACGCCGACCTTCTTCGCGCCCGTACCGCGGATCGCCGAGCGCACGGACGCGATCGTGCTCACCGTCGGAGCGGACGTGATGTCCTCGATCCGCCGGCACAGCTCGGCGTCGTAGTCGTTGCCCCGCAACGCGCCCGCGCTGGTGCAGCCGAAGACGACGACGTCGGCTCGCGCCGTGCCGAGGTCGCGTGCGGCGGGCAGCGCGAACTCGTCCAGCATCCGGTTCTCGCCCTCGGCCGTGGTGTCCTCGAGGTACATGCGCGCGGTGTGCAGGGTGACGTCGGGGCCGAGGCGCGTGGCGAAGTCCGGCTCCATCATCGTGTTCGACGACGGGACCATGAGACCTACGCGGAAGTCCGGATACATCGTTCAGCCTCCATCACTCGTGCCGGTGAGGTCGCGGAGGAGTTTGAGCTCTTCCTGTTCCGGCTCGGGCAGCCGGTCGATCTCATCGTGCAGGACGAGCTCGAAGCCGGTCGCGGCGGCGACGTCGTCGACGCTCACGCCCGGTTGCAGTGCGCGCAGCCGCATCCGCCTGCTGGTGGGATCGAAGTCGAGCAGCGCGAGGTCGGTGACGACGTGCCCGACGCCGCCGTGCACGAGGCCCGCCTCACGCCGGCTGCCGCCGCCGGTGAGGTAGCCGGGGCTGGTGACGAAGTCGACGTGCTCGACGAACCGGCGCGGCTCGTGGTCGGTGACCACGAGGGTCTGGTTGCAGAGCGAGATGATGTCGTTGGCGCCGCCGCTGCCGGGCAGGCGTACCTTCGGGCGGCCGGCGTCACCGATGACGCTGGTGTTGATGTTGCCGTACGCGTCGATCTGCGCCACGCCGAGGAAGCCGTAGTCGAAGAAGCCCCGCTGGGCCAGCAGGAAGATGTCCGTGCTGTCGGTGAGCATCTCGGCGCCGTCGGCCGCCCGCACCTCGTTCGTCGAGCTGGGCAGCCGGCCCGGCCGAAGCTCGGTGCCGACGATGCCGCCCTCGAGGACGATCGTGAGGTTCGGCGCCTGGCGGCGTTTCGCGAGCGCCGAGGCGATGAGCGGGATGCCGATGCCGGCGAACACCACACTGTCATCGGCGAGCAGCCGGCTCGCGGCGACCGTCATCAGCTCGTCGGGCGTCGCCTGCATCGTCATGGCACCAGCTCCCTGGCCTGCGCTTCGAGCTCACGCAACCGCTCGGTGCCGACGGATGCCAGGAACGACGCGAAGTCGGGGTGGGCGCGTACGTGGGTGTCGACGTACTCGGCGACGGCGTCCACGCCCTTCGCCTTGATGGCGTTCATGTACGCGGCGAAGTGGTCGGCGTCGGCCTCGTACCGGCCGTAGCACTCGTGCGGGTACGCGCCGTACGGCGCCTCGACGACGGCGTCGACGGCGAAGTGCGGGATGACGGTGTCCCGCGCGGAGCGGCGCAGCTCGTCGGTGGTGACGATCTCCTCGGTGCTGATCACGACGCGGCGAGCGGCCCGCGTCATGTCGACGTCCATCAGCGGGTAGCCGTCGATCTGCGCGTTGCCGTACGGGTCGGCGCGGTGGACGTGCACCAGCGCGACGTCGGGGTTGAGGCTGGGCACGGCGTAGAGCTTCTGGCCGGTGAACGGGCACGTGATCTCGGCGCCGTCGCGGTCGCGGGCGAGGTCCGAGCCGAGCATGGTGACGGTGGGCAGGAACGGCACGCCCATCGCGCCGGCCTTGTATCGCAGCCCGAGCGCGAGATGGCTCCACTCCTCGAACGTCGCCAGCCCGTTCTCGACGTAGTGCCGGACGACGCGCGCGAGGCCCCAGCCGTGACCGATGCCCACCCAGCTGGTCATCAGCGTGCCGGCCATGCCGCTGCCGAGGAACAGCTCGGTCTCGTAGCACGACAGCGGCCGGGAGAGCGTGAGGTCGCGGCGGCCCTGGCGGAGCAGCTCGAACAGCAGCGCCATGGGCGTACGCGCGTAGTTGGCGCCGCCGATCGCGACGTGGTGCCCGTCCTCGACGAGCCGGACGGCCTCGGCGGCGCTGACCCGCTTGTCGGTGACCCGGCGGCGCCGTGCCTCCAGGTCGGCCCGCGCCTCCGCGACCGCGGCGGTCACGAGCCGACCTCCCGCGTGAGCATCGCAGCGAACAGACCACAGGGCATGCGCCTGGCGACCGTCACTGAGCGAGGAGCGGAGCGCGGGAGGGAGACGGGATACACCGTCATGGCATCGCCTCGACGGGAGCCTGGGCGTTCTCGAGCAGCGGGAGGACGTCCGCCGCGACGCTCTCCATCTGGTCGAGCCGGTAGCGGTACGGCACCAGCGCGATGTGCTGTGCGCCGGCCTCGATGTGCGCGGCGAGCTGCTCGGCGCACTGCTCCGGTGTGCCGCGGATCGCGCTCTCCGGCGTCGCGTCGCTCCACTCGGGCGTGTCGAAGTACTCGGCGAGGAACGGCCCGATCTTCCTGTCCGCGGACTCGAACGAGGAGTCCACGCAGATCGGCAGCTGGGCGACGTTGGTGAGCCCGTCCGGATCGCGGCCCGCCTCGGCGGCGAAGTCGCGGATCTTCGTCCAGGACCTGGTGAACGCGTCGGCCGGGTAGAAGTAGGTCAGCCAGCCGTCACTGCGGGTCGCGACGCGGCGCAGCACGCGGTCGACGTAGCCGCCGATCAGCACGCGCGGCCGCGGGGTCGGCTTCGGCAGCATCCGGACCCGGCGGAACCGCAGGTCGTCCCACTCGCCGGTGACCTCCTCGTCCCCCCAGAGCCGGTAGCAGATCTCCAGGTTGCGCTCGAACCGCTTGCCGCGCCCGGCGTACGGCGTGCCGGTGGCCGCGAACTCCCGCTCGTACCAACCGGCCGCGACGCCGAGGGCCAGCCGGCCGCCGGACACCTCGTTGAGCGTCGCCGCCTGCTTCGCGAGCAGCGCGGGGTCGCGGATCGGCAGCACCAGGACACCGGTGCCGAGCGTCATCTCGCGGGTGTGCGCGGCGAGCGTGGTCAGCGTCGTCAGCGCCTCGAAGCACGGGAAGGGCTGCTTGGAGCCGAGGAACAGGTGGTCCCATGCCCAGAGGGAACGGAACCCGAGCTGCTCGCCGCGCTGCGCGTACGCGATCAGCTCCGCCAGGTCGGGACGCTTGTCGGCCGAGGTGAAGTTCTCGACGGCCAGGCCATATGTGACACCCATGCGGCTACGGTACGGACGCCGCCCGCCCCGGCCATTGGCACGACGTGACGAAGGAGCGCGTGCGACTTGGTCGAGATGCGCCATAGCTCGGCCCCGGTGAGGGCCACCCTCACGGCGTGGTCGGACCGCCGGGCCAGGTGGCGGGTTCGGAGAGCTTCCACATGTGCAGGACCTCGAGGGCGACGCCGAGGCGCAGGCACAGCCGGCTGTCCTCGGTGAACGGGCCGACGAGGCCGGTGAGCTTCCTGATCCGGTAGCGCAGCGTGTTGTAGTGGAAGTGCAGGACCCGCGCCGACTCCGCCACGTTCAGCCGGTGCGCGAGCAGCACGTCGAGGGTGTGCAGCAGGTCGGCCCGCTCGTCCGGCGGGCGGGCGAGGACCGCGCCGAGGGTCTCGTCGACGAACGTGCGCAGCTCGGCCGGGTCACCCACCGCGTTGAACAGCCGGTACAGGCCCAGCCGCTCGTACAGCGTCACCGCGCCGTGCCCGTAGGTGCGGCGCCCGATGTCGAGCGCCGTCCGCGCGTGCCGGTAGCCGGCCGGCAGCTCACGCGCCGCGTCGACGACGCCGCTGACACCCAGCGCGAACGCCCGCCTCGTGCTGTCGCGCATCCCGTCGGCGAGGGCGCGCGCCACCGGCTCGGGCCCGCCGCCCACGCCGCACACGGCCACCAGGTCGCGGCCGAGCAGGCCGGCGACCGCGCCCCGGTCGTGGCGGTGGACGATCGTCACCCAGGTGTCCACGTCGTAGTGGTGCCGCGCCTCGCCGTCCTCGGCGGCGTCCTCGCGCGCGACGACGACCACCAGGCGGCGGTCCAGGTCCCAGCCGAACGACGCCGCGCGTTCCAGCGCGTGCTCGACGTCGCGGTCGGCGCCGGCGAGGAGGTCGTGGATCGCGTTCGACTCGAAGTGCCGCTCGGCCGAACTGACCGCCAGCCGCTTCGTGATCTCGAGCGCGGCGACCATCGCCGACTGCTGCACCATCACCTCGGCCTCGGCGGGCAGCGGCTCGTCGGCGCGCACCGCGAGCAACTGGCCGTGCTGCAGCGTCCCCGCGAGCACCGGCGCCGCCGTGACGTACGCGGACGCCGCACGCAGCCGGTTCACCGCGACCGTGCCGTCCTCGTCGAGGAACCTGTCGGCGCGCAGCCGCTGCCAGTGCCGTGGTTCGGCGACCTCGGCGAGGACGCGGCCGGCCGGGTCGACGCAGATCACGCCCGCGCCGTCCAGCGCCGCGCTCAGCTCGCGCGCGATGTCGTCGAGCCCGCCGCCGCCGAGGAAGATGTGCAGCAGCGCCTCGTGGATCTCCTTCGCGTACGCTAGCGCCGCCGCCTGCCTGTTCACGATCTGGGACAGGACGTGGCTCAGCAGGTCGTCGAACGCCACCGCTTCCGGGATGTCGATGATCGGGAGGCCGAGCCCGTCGGCGGCGTCGAGCGCCTCGGGCGCGATGCCCGGGCCGTACGACCCGTACTTGACGCCGACCGCCGCGACGCCACGTGCGTCGAGCTCGGTCAGCAGCTTCACCAGCTCCTCGGGCGCGTCGGGCAGCGGGTAGCCGGTGGTCAGCAGCAGCTCGTGGTCCTTGGTCCAGCGGACGATGTCCGGGACGGTCATCACGTTGAGTCGCTGCACCCGGCGGTCCAGGCCGCCCGCGCCCGCGAGCACGCGCGCCTCGGCGAGCATCTCGAAGTCGAGTATCTCACGTACCGAGACGCTGCCGGGGACGGGCCGCCGCCCGTCCGCACCACCGCCCACGCGGCCATCGTGCCAACCGCGGGTGCATCACGCCAGCACGCGCATGGTCTCCAGCGACGGATCGGCGGCGTCGGGTACGACCATGCCGGCCGCCAGGCCGCTGCGCAGGTACCTGACGATGGGAGCCGTCAGGCGCTCGCCGGGGAGGACGGCCGGTATGCCGGGCGGGTACGGCGTCAGCATCTCCGCACAGACCCGGCCGGCCGCGCGGTCGGCGGGTACCTGCTCGACGGCACTGAAGTAGGCGTCCCGCGGGAGGCACGCCTGCTCGGTCGCCAGCTCGTCCGGCTGCGGCACCTCGACCACGGGGTCGTCCCAGCCGGGCGCGTGCTTCGCGAGGTCGTGCATGCCGTCGAGCAGCGCGGCCACGGTCGCGTCGCCGTCGGCGAAGGTCAGCTGGACGCTCGCCCGGCGGTGGTCGGCCAGGTGCAGGTTGACCGCGTGCGTCTCGCGCAGCCAGTCCGCCGCGTGGTAGCCGGTGCAGCCCAGTGCGGAGATGTCGACGATGACCTGCAGCGGGTCCATCTCGTGGGCCCGGCCGGAGCCGAGGAACTCGTCGCCGTGCACGTGCATGCCCGGGATCGCCTCGATCGCCTCGCGCACGTGGTGCGCGCGGTCGATCGCCGCCTGCAGCAGCTCGCGGCCGTGCTCCACCATCTGCCGGCGCCAGGCGTCCATCCCGGCGTAGATCAGCACGGACGGGCTGGTCGTGCCGAGCAGGTCGGCGCGCGACTGCAGCACGGTGGGGTCGACCAGGCCGCCCTGCTGGTGGAACACCGAGCCCTGCTCGAGCCCGGCGCCCATCTTGTGCACGCTGGTGACGCAGACGTCGGCGCCGACGTTCATCGCCCATTTCGGCAGGTCGGGGTGGAACGGCAGGTGCGCGCCCCACGCCTCGTCGACGATCAGCGGGACCCCGCGGTCGTGGCACACCTCCGTGATCCCGGCGAGGTCCGCGCACGTGCCGTAGGGGGTGGGCGAGACCACCAGCGCGCCGCGTGCGTCCGGGTTCTGCTCGAACGCCTCCTCGAACGCGGACGGGGACGGGGGATGGGCCAGGTGCAGCTCGGGGTCGTGGGAGGGCGCGACCCACACCGGGTCGATGCCGCTGAGCACCAGGCCCGACACGACCGACTTGTGCGCGTCCCTGCCGACCAGCAGTTTCTCGTGCGGGCCGGCGACCGCGAGCATCGCGCTCTTGACCGACAGGGAGCTGCCGCACGTCGTGAAGAACGTCTGCTCCGCGCCCACGGCGTCGGCCATCAGCTCCTGGGCACGCTCCAGCACCTTCCCCGAGGACATCCGGTCGTCCATCCCGGAGATCGCCAGCATGTCCGTCGCGTAGACGGCCTCGCCGAGGACGGCGCGGGCCCGCGGGTCGGCGCCGCGGGCCTGCTTGTGGCCCGGCGGCGTGAACGGCGTCTGGCCGCGCCGGTGGTAGTCCGCGACGGCCTCGAGAACGGGTGCCTGCGCGTGGTCGAGTGCCATTCGGTGTCGATTACCCGAGGTCAGGGTGTCGAAACCGGGGCCCCTGCCGTGCCAAGGTTTGGCGAGCGACCTCAGGGGGAGGACTGCGACATGGATGCCCGGATCACCCTGCGAGTGGACGGCGCGGAACGAACGCTCGACCTCGACACGAGGACGACGTTGCTGGACGCGCTCCGAGAACGGCTCGGCGTGACGTCGCCGAAGAAGGGCTGTGACCACGGCCAGTGCGGCGCGTGCACGGTACTGCTGGAGGGGCGGCGGGTGAACTCGTGCCTGATCTTCGCGGTCGTCGCGGACGGGGCCGAGGTGACCACGGCGAGCGGGCTGTCGGACGGCGACGCGCTGCATCCCGTCGCGCAGGCGTTCGTCGACCACGACGGGCTGCAGTGCGGCTACTGCACTCCCGGGCAGGTGTGCTCCGCGGTCGGCATGCTCCAGGAGCTGAAGGCGGGCTGGCCGAGCCACGTCACCAACGGCGCGAACGGGCCGGTCGAACCGACCGAGGACGAGATCAGGGAGCGGATGAGCGGCAATCTGTGCCGCTGCGGCGCGTACACCAACATCGTCGCCGCCATCAGGGAGGTGGCCACGTGATCCCGTTCGACTACGAGCGGCCCACGGACGTCCGCGCCGCCGTCGCGACCGTCGCGAGCCGGCCGACCGCGATGTTCCTCGCGGGCGGCACGAACCTCGTCGACCACATGAAGCTCGGCGTCGCGCGTCCCGACCTCCTGGTGGACCTCGGTGCGCTGCCGCTCGACCGCGTCGAGCCGCTCCCCGACGGCGGGCTGCGCGTCGGCGCTGGCGTGCGGAACAGCGACCTGGCCGCGCACCCGCTGGTACGCACGCGGTATCCGGTGCTGTCGCAGGCCCTGCTGGCGGGTGCGTCCGGGCAGCTGCGCAACATGGCCACCACGGCCGGGAACCTGTTGCAGCGCACCAGATGCGTCTACTTCCAGGACGTCACCACGCCGTGCAACAAGCGCGAGCCGGGATCCGGGTGCGCGGCGATCGACGGCTACACGCGTTACCACGCGATCCTCGGCGCCTCTCCGTCCTGCGTCGCGACGCATCCGTCCGACATGGCCGTGGCGATGACCGCGCTGGACGCCTTCGTGCGGGTGGTCGGCCCGGACGGTGAACGCGCCGTCCCCGTCGCCGAGCTGCACCGCCTGCCCGGCGACGAGCCCGAACGTGACACCGTGCTCCGCCGCGACGAGCTGATCACAGCGGTCGACCTGCCGAGCTTCCCGATGGCGGCACGTTCCGCGTACCGGAAGGTGCGCGACCGCGCGTCGTACGCCTTCGCGCTCGTGTCGGTGGCGGTCGCGGTGGACCTGACGGGGGACCTGGTGGACGACGTGCGGATCGCGCTCGGCGGCGTGGCGCACAAGCCGTGGCGTGCCTTACGAGCCGAGGACGTACTGCGCGGCAGGCCCGCGAACCTCGAGGCGTTCCACGCCGCCGCGGACGCCGAGCTGGCTCACGCCCGACCGTTGCGGGGCAACGGGTTCAAGCCGACGATGGTCCGCAACACGCTGGCCGCGGTGCTCCACGACCTCACCGCGGAGGTGACCGCATGACGACACTCGACGCGCGTGCGATGGGAACGGCGCACGTCCGGCTCGACGCGCGCGAGAAGGTGACCGGGACCGCGCGGTACGCGTACGAGCAGCCCGTCACGGACCCCCTGTACCTGCATCCGATCCAGGCGAGCGTGGGTCGCGGGCGGGTGGCCCTGTTCGATGCCACGGCGGCCGAGGAGCACGAGGGCGTGGCGGCCGTGCTCAGCCACGTGAACGCGCCGCGGCTGGCGTCGACCGAGGACGCGGAGCTGGCGATCCTGCAGTCGCCGGAGATCGCGTTCCGCGGGCAGCTGATCGGCGTCGTCGTCGCCGAGACGCCGGAGCTCGCCAGGTACGCCGCGGGGCTCGTGCACGTGGCGTACGAGGAGGAGCCGTGCGACGTCGCGTTGCGCGCCGACCGCGACGACCTCTACGAGCCGGAGAGCGTGAACCCGGCCATGCCGACGGACAGCAGCGAGGGCGACCTCGACGCGGCGCTCGCGGCGGCGGACGTGGCGATCGACGCTACGTACACGACGCCCATGGAGCACAACAACCCGATGGAACCGCACGCCACGGTCGCCCTGTGGGACACCGACGGCGAGCTCACGCTCTACGAGTCGACCCAGGGCGTCTACACGGTGCGCGACAGCCTGGCGCCCGTCCTGGGCATCGAGCCGGACCGCATCCACGTGATCAGCCCGTACGTCGGCGGCGGGTTCGGGTCGAAGGGCACGGCGCACGCGCACGTCGTGCTCGCGACGCTCGCGGCGTGGGCCGTGCCGGGGCGGCCGGTGAAGCTCGCCCTGACCAGGCAGCAGATGTTCTCGCTCGCCGGGTACCGGACGCCGACCATCCAGCGGATGCGGCTCGGTGTCGACGCGTACGGCCGCCTCACCGCGGTCGCGCACGACGTGGTCGAGCAGACGTCGCGGATCAAGGAGTTCGCGGAGCAGTCGGCGACGCCGACCCGGAACATGTACGCCGGGTCGAACCGGCGCACCAGTCACCGGTTGGCCACGCTCGACGTGCCGGTGCCGTCGTGGATGCGGGCACCCGGCGTCTGTCCTGGCATGTACGCGCTGGAGGCGGCGCTGGACGAGCTCGCGGTCGCCGCCGGCATCGACCCGGTCGAGCTGCGCATCCGCAACGACACCGACGTCGACCCCGAGTCGGGCAAGCCGTTCTCCAGCCGCGGTCTCGTCGACTGCCTGCGCGAGGGGGCGCGCAGGTTCGGCTGGGACCGGCGCGACCCGACGCCGGGCGCACGGCGCGAGGGCGGTTGGTACGTGGGGCTCGGTGTCGCGTCGTCGGCCTATCCGACGCACGTGATTCCCGGGTCCGTCGCACGGATCGAGTTCCGCGACGGTGCGTACCTGGTGCGCATCGGCGCGGCCGACATCGGAACCGGTGCGCGGACCGTGCTCGCGCAGATCGCGGCGGACGCACTCGGGTCGCCCCTCGGCGCGGTGCACCTCGACCTCGGCGACACCGCGTACCCGAGGGCCGGCGTGGCCGGTGGCTCGTCCGGCACGAACAGTTGGGGATCGGCGATCGTCGAGGCGGCGCGGCGGTTCCGGGAGCGATACGGCGACCGTCCGGCGGAAGGGGCCGCGACGGAGGCGTCCGCGGAGGACAACCCCGACACGGAGCGCTTCGCGATGCAGGCGTTCGGCGCACAGTTCGCCGAGGTGCGCGTCGACGCCGACACCGGTGAGGTCCGCGTGCCGCGCCTGCTCGGCGTGTTCGCCGCCGGCCGGATCGTCAACCCGCGGACCGCGCGGTCGCAGTTCGTCGGCGGCATGACCATGGGGCTGTCGATGGCGTTGCACGAGCAGAGCGTCATGGACGAGCGCCTCGGGCACGTCGTGAACCACGACCTCGCCGAGTACCACATCGCCACGAACGCCGACGTGGGCTCGATCGAGGCGCACTGGCTCGACGAGCACGACCCGCACGTGAACCCGTTGGGAGTCAAGGGGATCGGCGAGATCGGCATCGTCGGCACCGCGGCCGCGATCACCAGTGCCGTCTACAACGCCACCGGTGTCCGGGTCCGCGACCTGCCGGTCACCGCCGACAAGCTGCAGGACGCTACGGGTGTACGCCCACCCCGGTGAGGATCTCCTTGTAGCGCAGCGGGCCTCCGGCGTCGGAGCGCAGCGGGGGCGTGTCGAAGCCGGCGTTCTCGCGTAGCCCGGCGAGGAACTCGTCGACGGCGTCCAGCGCCGTGTGCGCCGGCGTCCAACCCAGCTCCCGCCTCGCGCGACCGGTGTCCATGACCGGCAGCCGCACGGCCGCGTCGAACAGGTACGGCGACGACGGCGTCACGTGGAGCCCCCACGCCGTCGCGAGGCCGGCGCGGACGAGCTGCCGCGGCACGGGGACGACGTGTGCGCCGAGATGCTCGGCGAGCACGTGCGCGTCGACCGGCGGGTCCGCGGCGACGTTGAACGCGCCGCTGACCTGGCGGACCAGGGCCAGCCGGAACGCCTCGGCGACGTCGGCGGCGTGTACGACCTGCAGCCGGAGGCCGGGGAAGTCCGGGACCACGGGGATCGCGCGCGGCGTCGCCAGGCGGCCGGGGACGGCCGGACCTGCGAACAGCCGGCGCTGCTGGCTCGCCGAGTGCCGCTGGAACACGAACGCGGGCCGGATCCGCACGACGCGATGCCCGGGCCGCTCGCGTTCGAACCGGTCGAGCAGCCGCTCCACGTACGCCTTCTCGCGGCAGTACGCCGCGGTCGGCCAGCCGTCCGTCGGCCAGCTCTCGTCGACCGGACGGTCCTTCGGGCCCGGCGAGTACGCGCCGACCGACGACGAGTACACGAAGCCGGGCACGCCCGCGGCATGCACGGCCTGCAGCACGTTCTCCGTGCCGTGCACGTTCGCGCCCCAGGTGACCAGCGGGCGATGGCTGGGCTGGATCAGCCAGGCGAGGTGGACGACCGCGGACGCACCGCGGAACAGCGGGGCCAGGTCGTCGCGCGCCACGTCCGCCTGGATCCACTGCACCTTGTCCGGACGCCAGCCCGGTCTGCGGCGCGCGACCCCGACGACCGCCTCCACGGCCGGCTCGTCGGCCAGCCGGCTCAGCAGCGCCGTCCCGATGTTGCCCGTCGCGCCCGTCACCACAACTCGCATGGCGGGCCCCCTACCCCCGGCACCCGGGGGCAATCCGACACGCTCCGGCGTATCGGTTGGTATCCGGAGCGCGACGTGACACAATGACGGCTCGGTCGGCGGCTCTTCTCTCGGGGCGAGGAGCCGTCGGCCTTCTTCATGGGCGCCGGTGCACCGCGCGGCGCGCCTCGTACCACGTGTCGCCGCTCGGTTCACCTGCCATGTTCCAGCTCCACGACACCTGCGGCGTGATGCGTGCGTACCGGCCCGGACCTACCAGGCCGACACGTTCGACCGGGTCGTCCGCCACGCCGTAGACCCGGATGCACCGTGCGATGAACGGGTCGAACGACGGGAGGTCGTCGACCACGAGCGACACCTTCCGGTTGCCGGCCCTGATGTTGCGGAACTTGCGGGTGGCTGCGACGGTCGCGCCGGTTCCGCCGATCCAGAAGTGCGTCCCGTCGTACTCGAACGCCAGCGGCACCACGTCCGGCTGCCCGCCCGGGCCGATCGTGGCGACACGGGCCAGAGGCTGCGAGCGCAGGTAGGCGAGCTCCTGCTCCGTGAACGACATGCGGAGTCTCCTCTCGTCATGGGCTCACCGGTGACACGAACGGGACCGGGCGCGATCGACACTACGTACGCGCCTCGCGGAAGCCGGACAGCGCGAGCGCGACGCCCACAGCGCCGAAACCGGCGGCCGCGGCCCAGAGCATCACGCGGTAGCCGAGCGCGTCCGCGAGCAACCCACCCACCGGTGCGCCGACCACGACCATCGCGCGGTTGAGCGAGCGCATCGTGGCGTTCATCCGGCCCTGCAGCCGATCCGGTGTGACGGCCTGGCGGTAGCCCATCTCGTTGGCGTTCTCCGCGCCCAGTGCCAGACCGAGCAGGAGCTGTCCGGCGCCGAACACGAGCCAGCCGGACCAGCCCGCCCAGGCGAGGGCGGCGACCGCCCAGCCGAGCCCGGTGCCGAGGCGGCACGCGGCAATCACCCGGCCGGCGCCGAACCGGGAGCCGAGCCGGACCGCGAACAGGCTGCCGACCAGGCCACCGCAACCACCGACGGCGAGGGTTACACCCAGGCCGAACGCCGTCAGGTGGAGACGCTGGAGCGCGAACGGCGTGACGATCGCTCCCGTGACGGCCGTGCACAGGAACCACGCGTGCGTCGACACCGCGAGTGGACGGAGCATCGGGTGGCGGTACACCCAGGAGAGTCCCTCCACGACCTCGCTGCGCAGGCCGCGAAGCGACATCGGGCGAGCCGGCGGCTCGTCGGCCCGTACCGCCGTGAGCAGCAGGCCGGACACCAGGTAACTGGCCGCGTCGACGAGCACGGCCAGCGGCGCGCCGACCAGCGACACCAGCCCACCGGCGAGCGCGGGCCCGGATGACTGGGCGACGGCGTCGCTCTGGTCGAGACGCGCATGCGCCGCCGTGAGCAGGCGCGCGGGCACCAGCCGCGGGACGAACGACTGGAAGGCGGCATCGTTCAGCAACGACAGCACGCCGAAGACGGACACCACGGCGATCAGGGTGCCGAGCTGGAGCCGGTGCGCGTAGGCGAGCACCGGCAGCGCGCCGAGCAGGACGGCCCGGCCGAGGTCGGTGCCCACAAGGACCGGCCGGCGCCGGCTGCGGTCGGCGACCACGCCCGCGACCAGTCCGAACAGCAGGTACGGCAGCCACCCGGCGGCGTTGACGACGCCGACCTCGGCGGCACCGCCGTGCAGCGTGACGACCACCAGGACCTGCACGGCGAGCCTGGTGACGTAGCTGCCGAAACCGGAGATGGTCGAGGCGGACCAGGTGCGCCAGTAACCCGGACAGTCACTCAGCCGCACGGCCCGACGCTATCGAAGCGTCAGGGCGTGGGATCACGGGAATCACCTGTTTGGACGTGATCATTCTGAGCTGCGGCTGGGCGCGGCGGGTGTCGACGGAGGGCGTCAGCCGGAGCCACCGTCCGCGCGTCGGCGTGCGGCGGTGAGGCGCTTGCGCGCTGCCGCGACGTGGCCGGTGCGGATGAGCCGCTCGACGGCGGCCTCCTCCTCGGCCGTGACGTGACCGGCCCTGCTGGCCTTCCACAGGGAGTCCATCGCGGCGAGCTGCTTGTCGTTCAGCTCGTCGTCGCGGGCGATGTGCTCCTCGGTCGCGTCGGTGGCGTCGTTCGTCATCGGTGACTCCCAGACCGGATGTCGCAAATGGTCGCTGGCGCCCCGAGTGAGCTTGCAGTAGCGCACCATATTGCATCACCGGCACGGGAGGCCGGACGGGGTGAGGTGTGTCGCCCACCCGTCCATGATCATGAAAGTTCATGCCCCCTATTGGGGTCGGAACTTTCATGATCATGGACAGCTGAGGGCTCAGGAAAGGGACTCCTCGTGGCGGTGCTCCTTCGCCAGCCGCGCCAGGGCCTGGCGGTCGATCACGTCGGCGGCGACCTCGGCGACGCGGATCGGGGTCGCCGCGGTCAGGGTGGCCGTACGCCGCCCGCCCTCGAGCACGGCACGCTCCCCGATGACCGCGCCCGGGCCGAGCTCGGGCATCGCCTGGCCGTCGACGTCCACGGTCAGGACGCCGTCGAGCAGGAGCAGCACCGACGCGCCGGCCTCACCCTGGCGCACCAGCGTCTCACCGGCGCCCAGGGCACGGACCGTGGGCTTGTCCCCTCCGCGCATGATCCGCGTCGACAGCTCGCGCTCCAGCTGCGACTCGGCGGCGGTGACGACGACGGGCGAGTCCTCGTCGCCCCACGGGGTGCGCTGCGCGCTCTCCTGCGCCAGCCACGCCTCGAAGTCCGTGGTGCCCGCCTTCAGCGTGAGCCGGTCGTCGGCGCCGTACACCCAGTGGCGCGGGAACGGGCTCGCGCCGTCCAGGGTCACCTCGGCACGGCCGTCGGCGCGCAGGGTCAGCGCGAGCGTGGTCCACACCAGCGGTGCCTGCAGCCGGACGTACGGGGGCCGGGAGATCCGGCGCGGGCACGGCAGCGCGGTGCGCCCGCCGACCGTCTGCGTGAACCGGATCCAGCCGGCGCCGACCACCGGGTCGCCGTGCAGGTCGGGCAGCGGGATCGCGGCGAACGTGGCGCCGATCGGCCCCAGCGCGGTCCGGCTCGAGCCCATGACGCCGCCGCCGGTCACGCCGTGGTCGAGGACGCGGTCGGCGTCGAACTCGGCCCAGGCCTCCAGCCGGTTGGCGAACCGGAACCGGTCGTTCGCCCGCAGGTGCTCGAGGTCCGCGACGACGTCCGGCGGCGGGTCGTCGTAGTGGCTCATGGTCGCGAACGCGATCTTCATCGGGCCCATGACGGCCTCCGACGGGATCCACGAGAGTGACGTTGCATGTGATTCGACGCGCATCCTGATGCCTTCCGCCGTGTCGTGGCCCGCCGCAGCGGGTGTTGACGCGAACGTAACCGCGCGTCCACGGCGGGACGAGGGCGTCAACAGGTGGATACCCGGGAGGCCAGCACCCCGAAGCTGTCGTCCCAGCACCCTGGGGCGAGCGTAGGTGCGGGCGTCTAATCGGGGTGTGGATCGGACGGACCGCATCACGCTGCTACTCGCCGACGACAACCTGATCGTCCGCGAGGGCGTGCGCGCACTCCTCGCACGCGACGAGGCACTCGACGTGGTGGGCGTCGCGGCCGACCACGACGAGCTGGTGGCGCGGGCGGCGGAGCTGCGCCCGCAGGTCGTCGTGACCGACATCCGGATGCCGCCGTCGTTCCAGGACGAGGGCATCGAGGCGGCCAGGGAGATCAGGCACCGGCAGCCGGGCACCGGCGTCGTCGTTCTCAGCCAGTACGACGACCCCGACTACGCGATCCGGCTGCTCCAGGACGGCGCGGCCGGGTACGCGTACCTGCTGAAGGACCGGGTGGCGGAGGCGGACCTGCTCGGCCGGGCGATCCGCGAGGTCGCGGCCGGCGGCTCGCTGCTCGACCCCTCGATCGTCACCGCGATCGTGTCGCCCGCGCGGGAGGAGGGCGAGCTGTCCGCCGCCGACGAGGAGCTGCTGCAGCAGGTCGCCGAGGGGCGTCCGGTCAAGGCGATCGCGACGAGCCGCGGTGAGACGCCGGAGGCCACGAACGCCGCGGTCGAGCAGCTGTTCCTCGACCTCGCCAAGGGCGCTTCCGCGGGACGGCACGGCGCGCTGCGCCGGCTGCGCATGCTGCACACCGCGATCCTGCGCCGCGAGGAGCAGGGCGAGACGCTCTCCCGGCTGCTGCCGAGCGGGCTCGCCGACAAGCTGCGCCGCGACCGCGACGCCGTCGAGCGCACCGAACGCCTCGTCGTCACCGTGCTGATGTCGGACGTCCGCGGCTACTCGGCGATCGCCGAACGCACCGACCCGGCCGTGCTCGCCGGCCAGCTGAACGCCCACCGCCGCGCGATGAACGCAGCCATCCTCACCGAGCACGGCACCGTGATGCAGTACGTCGGCGACGCGGTGATGGCCGTGTTCGGCGCGCCCGACCCGGCGGCGGACCACGCTGCCCGGGCCGTCCGCGCCGCCTGCGCGATGCACACGGCGCAACGCGCCCTCGACGCCGAGTGGTCGGCGCGTGGCCTGGCGGCGTTCGGGCTGGGCATCGGCCTGTCCACGGGCGAGGTCGCCGCCGCGCTGCTGGGCAGCGACGAGCGGGTCGAGTACACGCTCGTCGGCGACACCGTCAACCTCGCCCAGCGGATGCAGGACCTGGCCCGCCCCGCCGGCGCCACCGTCGCGGTCGAGGCCACCGTCCGCGGGTGCGGCGACGCCTGGTCCTGGGAGTCCCTCGGCGCGCGCCCGATCAAGGGCCGCGAGCATCCCGTCCACGCCTACCGGCTCGAGGTCGGCTGATGGCCGAAGCAGACACCGCCACGCCGCCCGAGCGCACCGGTGAGGCGGCCGCGCCGCCCGCGGTACGGCTGCACGGGGTACGCCGGACGTTCGCCGCCGAGCTCGCACCGGTGCGCGCCCTGCGCGGCGTCGACCTCACCGTGTCGCCCGGGGAGTTCGTCGCCGTGATGGGCCCGTCCGGGTGCGGGAAGTCCACGCTGCTGAACGTGATCGCGGGGCTGGACAGCGTCGACGAGGGCACGGTCGAGGTGGCCGGGGAGCGCGTCGACGGCCGCGGCGAGGACTGGCTCGCGCGCTTCCGGCGGCACCACGTCGGCTTCGTCTTCCAGTTCTTCAACCTGCTCGACGGCGTGTCCGCGCTCGACAACCTGGTGCTGCCCGGTGTCCTCGGCGGCATGAGCAGGCGGAGCGCCGAGAGCCGCGGACGCGACCTGCTCGACCTGCTCGGCCTGGGCGACCGGGCACAGCAGGTGCCGGCCGTGCTCTCCGGCGGCCAGCGGCAGCGGCTGGCGATCGCCCGCGCGCTCGTCAACGAGCCGACGCTGCTGCTCGCCGACGAGCCCACCGGTGCCCTCGACACCGAGGGCGGCCTCGAGGTGCTCGAGCTGTTCCACCGGCTGCACGAGGACGGCCAGACGATCATCATGGTCACGCACTCGGCGGACGTCGCCGCCGGCGCCGACCGCCCGGTGCTCATGCGCGACGGCCGGGTCGAGCCATGACGCTCACGGCGGCCTGGTTGCGGCTGGAGCTGCGGCGGCGGTGGTGGTCGTTGGTCGTGCTCGCGCTGCTCGTGGCGTTCGCGACGGCGACCGTGCTCGCCGCCGTCGCGGGCGCCCGCCGCGGTGACAGCGCCGTGGAGCGGCTGATGAGTCGCACGCTGCCCGCCACGGCGGTGGTGCTGCCCAACCAGCCCGGCTTCGACTGGGACCGGATCCGTGCCCTGCCCGAGGTCGAGTCGGTCGGCACGTTCGTCGTGGCCGGGTTCCGCGTCGACGGGATCTCCGACTACGACGTCGGGTTCCCGCTCGCCGACGACGAGACCATGCGGACGGTCGAACGCCCCGTCGTCGTCAGGGGCCGCGCGCTGGATCCCCACCGCCTCGACGAGGTCGTCGTCTCTGCGCGGTTCCCGGAGTACCACCACAAGGACGTCGGTGACGCGGTCACCATCCGGCTCCCGTCACCCACCGAGATGGACGCGATGCAGACGGGCGGCACGTTGCCGGCCCGGCTGCACGGGCCCGTGATCCACGCCCGCATCGTCGGCGTCGTGAGGTCCGCCTGGTTCTCCGACACCGTCGGCTCCACCGGCAGCCTGCAGGGCTCGCCCGCGCTGTTCACGAGGTACCCGCGGAACCTGCTGGGCACGAAGAACGAGACCTACGTCAACGCGCTGGTCCGGCTGCGCGGCGGCGAAGCGGCGCTGCCGGAGTTCCGCAGGGACCTCGCCCGCGTCACCGGCAGGTCGGACATCGACGTGTGGAACTCCTACGACATGGCCCGGCACCAGCAGAACGTCGACGCGTTCGAGGCGGCGTGCCTGCTCGCCTTCGGGCTGGCCGCGCTCGGCGCCGCGATCGCGCTGGTGGGGCAGTCGGTCGCGCGGTACACCGCGGCCACGGTCGTCGACCTGCGGACGCTCCGCGCCGTCGGTCTCACGCCCCGGGAGGCGACGGCGGCGGCGTCGGTCGCCCCGACCCTCGCCGCGTCCGCCGGCGCGACGCTCGGCGTCGCAGGCGCCGTCGCCGCCTCCGCGTGGCTACCGATCGGCGCCGCGGCCACGGTCGAGCCCGCGCCCGGGCTCGACGCCGACTGGCTGGTGCTCGTGCCGGGCTGGCTGCTCGTCCCGCTCGCCGTGTTCGGTGCCGCGGCGGCGGCCGCGTGGTTCGCGTTCGCCGCGATGGCCAGGGACCGCCCGTCGCCGCGCCGTTCGGCCGTAGCCCTGACCGCGGCCCGCGCCGGCCTTCCCGTCCCCGTCAGCACGGGCGTGCGCTTCGCGCTGGAACCCGGGCGCGGGCGGGCCGCGGTGCCGGTCCGCCCCGCCCTGTTCGGCGCGGTCGTCGGCGTGCTGGGCGTCCTGGCCGCGTTCACGTTCTCCGCAGGCGTCGCGGACGCGGCCGCCAATCCCGCCCGGTTCGGGCAGACCCATCAGATCGACACCTTCCTCGGCCTCAACGGGCAGGACCTGGTCCCGAGCGCGCAGGTGCTCGACGCCCTGGCGGGCGACCGCGACGTCGCCTCCGTCAACAACGCCCGCGTCGCGGTCACGACGGCGGGCGAGGTCTCGGTGACCCTGTACACCTACGCGCCGCTGGGCAGGCCGCTGCCGACCGTGCTCAACACGGGGCGGATGCCGGCCGCGGCCGACGAGATCGTGCTCGCGTCCACGAGTGCGCGCAAGCTGCACGCCGGTGTCGGCTCGACCGTTCGGTTCACCGGCAACCGAGGTGCGCGGCAGCTGCGCGTCGTCGGTGTCGGGTTCGTGCCGAACGGGTCGCACAACAACTACGACGAGGGCGGGTGGGTGACGCCCGCGGCGTACGACCGGCTGTTCACGGGCTTCAAGTTCCACCAGGCGGAGATCGCCCTGCGTCCGGGCGCGGACGTCGACGCCGTCGTCACGAGGCTGCAGCACGCGACGGCCGCGGTCACCCACGGCCGGCCGGTGCCGCTCGAGGCGGTCCAGCCGCCGACGCAGGTCGCCGAGCTGCGCGACGTCGAGGTGCTGCCGACCGTCCTCGCGGCGTTCCTCGCGCTGCTGGCGATCGGCGCGGTCGGGCACGCGCTGGCCACGGCCGTGCGGCGCCGCCGCTACGAGATGGCCGTCATGCGGGCGCTCGGCCTGACGCGCACGCAGTCGCGCCTCGTCGTCGTCACCCAGGCGACGGTGCTCGCCGTGGTCGGGCTCCTGTTCGGCGTGCCGCTCGGGCTCGCGCTCGGCCGGACGCTGTGGCGGCTGGTCGCGGCGAACACACCGCTGTACTACCAGCCACCGCTCGCCCTCCTCGCGTTGCTCCTCGCCGTGCCGGCGGCGCTGGTCGTCGCGAACGTGCTCGCCGCATTGCCCGGCCACCGGGCGGCGCGGCTCCGGATCGGCCACATCCTGCGGGCGGAGTGATCACCATGGTCGGCGCTGTGCTCCTCGCGGTGGCGTGGCTGCTCGCGGCCTCGGCGGCGTGGCGCGGCGGCGTACGGGCGCTGACGCCGGTCGCGACCGCCGTCGCCGCCGGGTCGCTGGCCGGCGCGCTCTGGTCGCCGCTGGTACCGGTCGTGGTCGCCGCGTGGGCGGGTTGCGCGCTCGCGCTGCCGGCCGGCGTGCTGCGTACCGCGCCACGGCGCGTGACAGCCGGGGCGATGCTCCTCCCGGCGGCGGCCTGGACGGCGTGGCTGGCGGCGTCCGGCCGCGGGCCCGGCGCCGGCGCCATGGTCGGCTGGGCGGTCGCGGCGTCGGCGGTCGCCGGCGTCGGCCTGGCGCTGCACTGCCGCAGGGTCGACGCCGCACGCCGCCGGGTCGTGCAGTGGGTCGTCGCCGGGGTCGTCGTCGCGGTCGCGGCCGAGGCCGTGCTGGTCGTCGTGCACTGGCTGCTCGGCCTGCCGCCCGACGTCCTGCCCTGGACCCTCGGCGTCGCCGCACTGGCGCCGCTCGGGCTCGCACTCGGGCTCGTCCCCTCGACCGCCCGGCACGCGGAGCGCGCACTGGCCGAGGCGATCGTCGTCGGCGGCCTGACCCTGCTGGTGGTCGCGGTCTACCTCGTGGTCGTGGTCGGCCTGGGCCGGATGCCGCAGGGCGGGGAGCGCGAGATCCTGCTCGCCAGCGTGATCGCGGCGCTCACCGCGGTCGTCCTCGCACTGCCGGTACGGGCGCGGCTGCTGGCGTTCGGGCGGGCGGTCCTGCGCCGTGAGGGGACGACGCCGGAGGAGGCGCTCACCTCGTTCGGCGCCCGGATGAGCCGTGCCGTCCCGTTCGACGAGCTGCTGCTGCAGCTCGCGGAGTCGCTGCACGCGACCCTCGGCACGGCGGGCGCCGAGGTCTGGGTGGGCACCGAGGGCGTGCTCGACCGCGCGGTGAGCGTCCCGCACCTGCCGCCGCGGCGGCTCTCGCTCAGTGACAAGGAGCGGGTGGTCGCCGGACGCACCCGGGTCGCCGGGCCGGCCTGGCTCGCGGTATGGCTGCCGGAACTGCTCGCCGGCGCGGAGGACGGCGCCCCGGTGCGGGTCGCGCCGACGACGCACCTCGGCGAGCTGCACGGGTTGCTCGTCGTCCGCAGGGACGCCGGGGCGTCCGACTTCACCGAGGAGAACGAGCAGGTGCTCGTCGAGCTGGCCCGGCAGGTCGGCCTGGCGCTGCACAACATGCGGCTGGACACCGCGCTGCAGGCGTCACTGTCCGAGCTCGAGCTGCGCAACGCCGAGCTGCAGGCGTCCCGGCTGCGCATCGTGACCGCAGCGGACTCGTCCCGGCGTGCCATCGAGCGCGACCTGCACGACGGCGCGCAGCAGCACCTGGTCGCGCTGTCGGTCAAGCTCGGCCTGGCCCGCGAGCTGGTGCAGCAGGACGCGGCCACGGCGTCCGAGCTGCTCGACCAGCTGCGGGCCGACGTGCAGGAGACCATCCAGGTGCTGCGCGAGCTGGCGCACGGCATCTACCCGCCGCTGCTGCGCGACCACGGGCTCGAGCAGGCACTCGCCTCGGTCGCCCGGCGCGCGGCGCTGCCGTGCGAGGTGTGTGTCGACCTGCCCGGCCGCTATCCGGAGGAGATCGAGGCGGCGGCGTACTTCTGCTGTCTGGAGGCGATCCAGAACGCGGGCAAGCACGCGGGACAGGGGGCGGAGATCGCGGTGCGGGTGTGGTCGGAGGACGGCGCGCTGCGGTTCGAGGTCGCCGACGACGGCGCGGGCTTCGCGCCGGACGCGGCGTCCGGCCACGGGTTCGTGAACATGACCGACCGGCTCGGCGCGATCGGCGGCACGCTGTCGGTCGAATCGCACCCGGGGAAGGGGACGCGGGTCACGGGCCGGGTGCCGGCGCGGCCGGTGCGTACTGCCGCAACAGAGCCGGTGTGAGGTCGTCCTTCCTGACGTACGCCGCCGCGCCGCAGCTGTCCGCGCCGGGCGGGAGGTCGCCGGCGGCGTAGGTCGACAGCAGCAGGACCCTGGTGTCAGGCGCCTCCGCCAGCAGCCGGCGCGTGGCCTCGATGCCGTCGATGCCCGGCAGGTTGATGTCCATGAGCACGAGAGCCGGGCGGGACGCCGCCGCCTGCCCGAGCGCGTCCTCGCCCGACACCGCCTCGCCGACGACCCGCCAGCCCGGCAGCAACCCCACGAGCGTCCGCGCGACGGACCGGAACGGCGCCTGGTCGTCGACGATCAGCACGTCGACGGTGGACGTGGCCACGTCGGTCACCCGGGTTCCGCTCGCACGGGTCCAGCGTGCCGCCGTGAGAACCGGGTGGCCAGGGTGACGGGCACCACGATGCACGGGGTGCTAGCACCCTCACGGCGTCTGCCGGGCGTCCGACAGGTACAGGAGCACCGCCTTGACCCGGCGGTTCACGTCCGGCTGCGCGCCCAGGCCGAGCTTCGCGAACAGCGCGTTGATGTGCTTCTCGACCGCGCGTTCGGACAGGTAGAGCGACGCGCCCACCGCGGCGTTGCTCTTGCCCTGCGCGATGTGCGCGAGCACGTCGCGTTCGCGCGGCGTGAGGGTGGCGAGCGGCGAGGTGCGCCTGACCCGCCGGCTCACCAGGCCGTCCACCACGACCGGGTCGATCACCGACCCGCCGGCCGCGACGGTGCGGACGGCGCCGGCGAGCTGCCCGACGTCGCTCACCCGTTCCTTCAGCAGGTAGCCGCGCCCGGCGCTGCCCTCGGCGAGCAGCGCGGTGGCGTAACCGGGCTCGGCGTACTGCGACAGCACGACGACGCCGATCCGCGGGTGGGTGTGCTGCAGCCGGGTGGCGGCCTGGATGCCCTCGTCGGCGGAGCCTGGCGGCATCCGGATGTCGGTGACCACGACGTCCGGCTCGTGCTCGGCGACCGCGGCGAGCAGGCCCGGCAGGTCGTCGCAGGCGGCGACGACCTCGAGGTCGTCCTGCCGGTCGAGCACCTGGCGGACGCCCTCGCGGACGAGGAACGAGTCCTCCGCGATCACGATCCGGATGGCCACGCGGGCAGCGTAGGCCGGGTCAACCCTCCCGGCCCGCCGTTCTCGGAATGATCATGTGATGTAGGTGATTTCCGTGATCACACCGTGAGCTGGACGTTCACACGCGCTACCCGCGACGTGAAGGTCGTACTCGCCGTGTGAAGCCACCCGTCGATCACGTTGACGCGATCAACGGGAACCCACGCCCGCCTCAGCCCGGCAGGCCGTACGCCTTCGCCAGCAGTTCCAGGGTGCGGATCCGCGCCGGCAGGCCGGCGGCGATCGGCGACGCCATGATCTCCTGGGCACCCGTCCGCCCGACCAGTGCGTCGATCCCCGCACGCGCCTCGTCCGGCGCGCCGACGACCGCGTCCGCGCGGAGCTTGGCGACGAGCTCGCGCTCGGCGTCCGTCCACGGGTGGGCCGCCGCCTCGTCGGGCGTCAGGGCCGGGCCGAGCCGGCCGCCGAGCCGCATCTGCGCCATCCGCAGCAGGTGCGGCAACGCCACCCGCTCGGCCTCCGCCGTGCTGTCGGCGACGGCGACCGACGCGCAGATCAACAGCTCCGGCTCGTCCAGGTACGCCGACGGCCGGAACGTGTCGCGGTAGAGCGCGACCGCGGCGTCGGTGTTGCGCGCGCTGAAGTGGTGCGCGAACGCGAACGGCAACCCGAGCTGCCCGGCGAGCTGGGCGCTGTAGCCGCTCGACCCGAGCAGCCACACCGGCGGCGCGGACGTCGGCGCGGGCGTGGCCCGGAGCTGGTACGAGCCGTCCGGCGTCTCCAGCGGCCGTTCGAGCAGCGCGAGGATCTGCTGGACGTGCTGCGGGAACGCCGCCACCGCCTCCTCGTCGCCGCCGCGCAGCGCCATCGTCGTGACGCGGTCGGTGCCGGGGGCGCGGCCGATGCCGAGGTCGATCCGCCCGGGGTGGGCCGCCTCGAGCAGCGCGAACTGCTCGGCGACGACCAGCGGCGGGTGGTTCGGCAGCATCACGCCGCCGGAGCCGACCCGGATCCGCTCCGTCCGCGCCGCCAGGTGGGCGACCACGACCGGCGGCGACGTCGCCGCGACGGCGGGCATGTTGTGGTGCTCGGCGACCCACAGCCGCTCATAACCGAGCCGGTCGGCGGCCTGGGCGAGCGCCTCGCCCGCCTGGATCGCGCTCCGTGTGGTGTCCGCGGTGCTCATGGGCAGCAGCTCGAGAACGGAGAGTCGAGGCATGACCGCGACAACGCGCGTGGCCGCGGAGGTGTTCCGGCCCGCCGGTCACCGGCCGCCGCGGCCGGCCGTGCGCTCCACCATGCCCCGCGCCTCGAGCGTGCCGAGCAACCGGGACGCCGTCGACTTGTGCACGCCGACCGCCGCGGCGATCTCCGTCATCGGCAGCTCGCCGTGCCTGGCGATCGCCTGGAGGAGGTGAGCGCGCGGTCGACCGAGCGGACGCCGTCGTCCCGGCCGGTTGCCATTTGCTCACCCTGACGAGCCGGCGTAATCTTTGACTCAGTCAAAGATTGGAGTGAGAGATGGCCGCTCCCGCCCCCGACCACGTCGCCGCGGTCCGCGGGTTCAACCGCTTCTACACGAACGTGATCGGCGTGCTCGAGGAGGGCCTGTCCCGCACGTCGTACAGCCTTACCGAGGCCCGCGTGCTCTACGAGCTCGCGCAGCAGGACCGGCTCGACGTCGTCGAACTGCGCCGCCGGCTCGTCCTCGACCCCGGCTACCTCACCCGGATCCTCGGCCGGCTGGCCGACCAGGGACTGCTGGTGCGCGAGCGGTCCGAGGCGGACGCCCGCCGCCAGGTCGTCTCGCTCACCGCGAAGGGCCGCGCGGAGCAGAAGGTGCTCGACGAGCGCGCCGACGACGACGTCCGCGCCCTGCTCGGCGACCTCGCCGCGGTCGAGCACGCCGGCCTGGTGGGTGCGATGGACGCCATCCGTGGCCTGCTCGGCCCCGCCGCCGCGGGCGGGTCGCCCGAGCTGCGGCTGCGCGACCTGCGGCCGGGCGACCTGGGCTGGGTCGTCGCGCGCAACGGTGCCCTCTACGCGCAGGAGTACGGCTGGGACCAGACCTACGAGGCGCTCGTGGCGTCGATCGTCGCGGAGTTCGGCGCGCACCACGATCCCGAACGGGAGCGCGGCTGGGTCGCCGAGCTCGACGGCACGCCGGTGGGTGCGGTCTTCTGCGTCAGTGCACACTCCGCCGCACCCGGAACCCCCGCCGGTGCACACTCCGCCACACCCGGAACCCCCGCCGGTGCACACTCCGCCGCACCCGGAACCCCCGCCGAGGGGCCAGGCGAGGACACCGCGAAGCTCCGGCTGCTGCTGGTCGAGCCGTCCGCACGCGGTCACGGCGTGGGCACCGCGCTGGTCGACGCGTGCCTGGAGTTCGCGCGCCGGGTGGGCTACCGGCGGATGGTGCTGTGGACCAACGACGTGCTCACCGCGGCGCGCCGGATCTACCAGCGGGCGGGGTTCGAGCTGATCGAGAAGGAGTCGCACCGGAGCTTCGGCAAGGACCTCGTGGGGGAGACCTGGGCGAGGGACCTGTGAGCGACCTCCCGACACCGGGCGGTCCGGACCCCTCCGGCGATCCCGGGCCGCGCCGCGGTTGAATCTCGTCCGGCAGGACGAGAGCACCCCGCCAGGTGCCCTCGGTCGCGTACCCACGCCGCGTCTGGAGGAGACCCGCATGCGCGCAGTCCGGCTGGAGGAGTTCGGCGGCCCCGAGGTGTTGCGGCCGGTCGAGGTGCCGCGGCCCGAGCCGATCGGCACCGAGGTGCTGGTCCGCGTGGAAGCCGCCGGCGTCAACCCGGTCGACTGGGTGACCCGCCGGGGCGAGGGCCTGCTGGCGGTCCCGCCCATGACCCTCGGCTGGGACGTCTCCGGCGTGGTCGAGCGGGTCGGGCGTGGCGTCTCCCGGTTCGAGGTGGGCGACGAGGTGTTCGGGATGCCGTGGTTCCCGCGCGAGGCCGGCGGTTACGCCGAGTACACGACGGCCCCGTCGCGGCAGCTGGCCCGCAAGCCGGCGGCGATGACTCACGTCGAGGCCGCCGCCCTGCCGCTGGCCGGGTTGACCGCGTGGCAGGTGCTCGTGGACACCGCCGGCGTCGAGCCGGGCCAGCGCGTGCTGGTCACCGCCGCGGCCGGCGGCGTCGGCCACCTGGCGGTGCAGATCGCGAAGGCCCGCGGTGCGTACGTCATCGGCACCGCGCGGGAGGCCAAGCACGAGTTCCTCCGCGGCATCGGCGCCGACGAGGTGGTCGACTACACGACCGCCAACCCGGCCGAGGTCACCGGTGACCTCGACGTCGTCCTCGACCCGGTCGGTGGCCCGCACGCCGCTGATCTCGTGTCCGCGATCAGGCCCGGCGGCATCCTGCTGCCGTTCCGGCCGGAGCAGTCGGTCTACGACCGGGCCGCCGACCGCGGGGTGCGCGTCCGCCTGGTGCTGGTCGAGCCCGACGGCCACGCGCTGGAGGAGCTCGCTCGCCTGGTCGACACCGGCCGGCTCCGGGTCGCGGTCGAGCGGACCTGGCCGCTGGCCGCCGCCGCCGAGGCGCACCGGTACGGCGAGCGCGGGCGCACGACCGGCAAGCTCGTCCTCACCGTCGACCGGTAGGCCGCCGCGCCCGGGCACTGCCCCCGGGCGCGGTGTCGGGCGGTGTCCGGGGGGCGGGATCCGATTTCGGAACCGGGGGGTCGGCCGTGTAGCATCGTCCCTTGCTCGCCCCCTTAGCTCAGTCGGCAGAGCGTCTCCATGGTAAGGAGAAGGTCTACGGTTCGATTCCGTAAGGGGGCTCTCTTGGCGGGGTAGCTCAGGCGGTAGAGCAAACGGCTCATAATCGTTGTGTCGCCGGTTCGAGTCCGGCCCCCGCTACGAGCCGTGCCCTCCGCACCCGGCGGAGGTCTCGCGCCCGCCGTACCCGAAGCAACTGCTCGACCCGAAAAGGATCCATCCGTGGCTGCCAAGAGCGCCGACGTCCGGCCGAAGATCACGCTTGCCTGCGTCGAGTGCAAGCACCGGAACTACATCACGAAGAAGAACCGCAGGAACGACCCCGACCGGCTCGAGCTGAAGAAGTTCTGCCCCAACTGCCGCTGCCACCGGCCGCACCGCGAGACCCGCTGACTCGGCGACCGTCACCCTGGCGCCGCGCCCGCGGCGTCTTGTACGGTCCGGGACCATGCCACTCGACCCGTCGTTCATCGGACGGACGTACCCGCCGACGCCTCCCTACGAGGTGGGCCGGGAGAAGATCAAGGAGTTCGCTCGCGCCATCGGCGACGACAACCCCGCGTACTTCGATCCGCAGGCCGCGCGTGCCCTCGGCCACCAGGACGTCATCGCGCCGCCGACGTTCCCGATCGTCGTGACGATGAGCGCCTGGCGCCAGGTGGTCGCCGACCCGGCGCTCGGCATCGACTACGGCAGGGTCGTGCACGGCGACCAGAAGTTCAGCTACGTCCGTCCGGTGCGGGCCGGAGACCGGCTGCAGGTGACGGTGTCCGTCGAGAACATCCGGTCCGCGGCCGGCAACGACCTCGTCACCATCCGTGCCGACGTGGCCACCACCGAGGGCGAGCCGATCTGCTCGACGCACGCCACGCTCGTCGCGCGGGGCACGGCGGGGGAGGACGCATGAGCGGGAGGCTCGCGGCCGCCGACGTGAAGGTCGGCGACGAGCTGCCGCCGCTCACCGTCCCGGTGCGCCGCGACAGCCTGGTGCGGTACGCCGGCGCGTCCGGCGACTTCAACCCGATCCACTGGAACGAGCCGTTCGCCAGGAGCGTGGGGCTGCCGGACGTCATCGCGCACGGCATGTTCACCATGGGTGCCGCGATCACCTGCGTCACCAGGTGGGCCGGCGACCCCGCCGCCGTCGTCGAGTACGGCGTCCGCTTCACCAAGCCCGTCGTCGTGCCGAACGACGACAGGGGCGCCGAGCTGGAGGTCACCGGCAAGGTCGTGGAGATCGAGGAGACGGGTCTCGCGCACGTCGACCTCACGGTGACGTCGGGCGGCGTGAAGGTGCTCGGGCTGGTGCGTGTCCTGGTGGCTCTCGCCGGCGGGAGTTCCGGGAACGGCGGAGACCAGCGCTGATGAACGTTCAGCGGGGCGTGGCGCTCGCGCCGTACACGACGCTGCGGGTCGGCGGACCGGCCGCGCGGTTCGTCGAGTGCACCGCCGAGGATGAGGTCGTCGCGGCGGTCACGGCGGCCGACGACACCGCCGAGCCCGTGCTCGTGCTGGGCGGAGGCAGCAACCTGGTGGTGTCCGACGACGGGTTCGCGGGCACGGTGGTGCGCGTGCTGACCGCCGGCGAGGACGTCCGCCCGGACGGCGACCTGGTGCACGTCACCTGGCAGGCCGGTGAGACCTGGGACGACCTGGTCGCGCGGTGTGTCGACGAGGGATTCGCGGGCATCGAGTTCCTGTCCGGCATTCCCGGCCTGGTCGGCGCGACGCCGATCCAGAACGTCGGCGCGTACGGCCAGGAGGTCGCGGAGACGATCGAGGCGGTGCGCGTCCTCGACCGGCGCACCGCGAACGTGGTCGAGCTCACGCCCGCCGAGTGCCGGTTCGCGTACCGCAACAGCGTGTTCAAGGGCGACGACAGGTACGTCGTGCTCGCGGTGACGTTCGCGCTGCGGCTCGGGCGCGAGTCCGCGCCGGTGCGCTACGCGGAGGTCGCGCGCACGCTCGGCGTCGAGGAGGGCGCCCGCGTGCCGATCGACGCCGCCCGCGAGGTCGTGCTCGAGCTGCGCGGCGGCAAGGGCATGGTGCTGACCGAGGACGACCACGACACCTGGAGCGCGGGCTCGTTCTTCACCAACCCGCTGGTGACGGCGGACGTCGCCGCGGCGCTGCCGAGCGGGGCTCCCCGCTGGCCCGCGCCCGACGGCCGGGTGAAGGTGTCGGCCGCGTGGCTGATCGACCGGTCCGGGTTCGGCAAGGGCTACGGCTCCGGGTTCGCCAAGATCTCCACGAAGCACACGCTAGCGCTGACCAACCGCGGCGGCGCGACGACGAGCGACGTGCTCACCCTCGCCCGCGAGGTCCGCGACGGCGTACGCGCGTCGTTCGGCATCGAGCTGACGCCGGAACCCGTCCTGGTCGGCGAGAAGCTCTAACCGCCTGCGCTTTCTCCAAATGATCACGGTATGTCAGGTTCCAGGGCCTACCGAGGCGAGTGCCTACTTCCCGGGTCCTGCAGCACGGGGGAAGTAGGTACTCGGCTGGGTGAGTTCCCTGGAAACCCACATACCGTGATCATTTGGAACCCGGCCGGCGCCGGGTGGTCGATGCGGCGGGGTCAGGCGGCGACGGTGAACTCGGGGGCGTCGGGCGTCAGGACGCCCGTCGCGGGCGGGGGACGCCAGGTCGCGGCCAGTTCGGCCGACAGGGCATCGACCAGGCGGGCGATGTCGGCGCGGGCGGTCTCGTGCATCGCCTCGGCGACGACCAGGACGCTCGTCGTCTCCGGCCGGACGGCGGAGAGGGCGCTCTGCCGGTGCGTCCAACGCCGTGCGTGGGCGTGGCCGGCGGCGTCGGCGAAGACCACCTCGCCGGCGTAGGGCTTCTCCTCCTCGCCGCCGAACGTGAGGTAACGCTCGTCGCCGGTCGCGTACCGCACCCGCAACGGCCACTCGACGCGGTCGGCGTCGAGCACCGCGATCGGCACGGCGAACGCGAGCGACACGGCGTTGCAGAGGTCGACGAGCGGGTGCAGGGACGGCAGCGACCGCTCCCTCCGGTACCGCCGCGCCAGCGACTCGGCCGCGCACCGGTACTGCGTCGGCTTCAGGCCCATCCGGCTGAACGCCCGCCGCCACGCCCTGATCTCCGGCAGCTCCGACTCCGGCCCCGTCGCGAGCCGGCCGTCGGCGACGGCGCAGAACCGCGCGACCGGCTCGCGCACGTCGGCGCCGCCGGTGATGCCGGTGGCGGCCAGGCAGCCCGCGGCCAGCTCGGGGAAGTCCCGCCAGATCTCCGGCGCGTGGCCGAACGACCTCACGCGTCCGCCTCCGCTTCCACCGGCGCCCTGCCGGCGGAGACGTCGCGCGGCCGGTGCGGGCGCAGGCCGACGACCAGCCCCGCCAGCACGACCGCCATGCCGGCCCACACCAGCGCGCCGGGTGCCCGGCTGCCGGTGGCGATGCCCACCAGCGCGGCCGAGACGGGGGCGATGCCCATCAGCAGGCCGACCCGTCCCGGCCCGAGTGCGGCCACGGACGTGTACCAGAGCAGGAACGCCGCCACGGTCACGAACACGGCGAGGTACGCCGTCGCCGCGAGGTCGGCGGCGTCCAGCCGGGTGACCGCGGCCGGGCCCTCGACGACCGACGCGAGCACGACGAACATCGTCGCACCGAGCCACACCGAGTGCACGGACACGCCCCACCCGCCGTGCCGCCCGAGCACCGGCACGGCCAGCAGCGTGAACGAGGCCTCGCAGCCGAGCGCGAGCGCGGCCCACGCGATGCCGGTGGCGTCGGTGCGTCCCACGCCCTCCACGAGCACCGCGCCCGAGGTGACCACCGCGGCCGCCAGCACGATCCGGCCGCGGGGCGACTGGCGCTGCAGCAGCGGCCCGACGACGCCGAGCAACACCGGTGCGCACGCCACCGCGACCGCGACGACGGCCGGCTCCGCGTGCGCCACCCCGCGGACGACGGCGACGTTGAACAGCACCAGCCCGGTGGCGGCGACGCCGCCGAGCCACAGCCACTCCGTGCCGCGCGGCGAGACGATGCGTACGCCGACGCGGCGGGCGAGCGCGACGAGGAGCACCGCCGCGAGCGCGTACCTGAGCGCCTGCGCGGTGAGCAGCGGCGCGTCCACGAGGGTGTGCGATACCGCGACGCTGCTGCCGACCAGGGCCATCCCGACCGCGCCCGGCAGGGCGGCGCGCACGCCGGTTCGTGGCACGGAGTTCTCCATGCCGCCACTCTGGCGCCACAATGGCCCGATGGGCAGAGCCAAACCGGCACCGGCCGACCGGACCATAACGACGACCGACTTCCTCCAGCTCGACCGCGCGGACGCCCCCGCAGGCGGTCTCGCCGACTGGCTGACCGAACGGCTGCGCCTGGCGATCGAGGACGGCCGGCTGCCCGTCGGCGAACGCCTGCCGGCGACGCGGGAGCTGGCCGGCGACCTGCGCGTCTCACGCGGCGTGGTCACCGAGGCGTACCGCCGGCTCGCGGAGGAGGGCCAGGTCGCCGGCTTCGGCCGCGGCGGTACCCGGGTCGTGAACGCGCCGCTGGTGCGACCGGAGCCGGAGCCGGGGGAGCGGGCGGACACGGCGCCGTTCGACGCGTCGCCGCCGGGCAACCACGCGATCGACGGCCTGCGCAGCGCGCCGGCGCGGATCGACCTGTCGCCCGGTGTCCCCGACCTCGCCGCGTTCCCGCGCACGGCGTGGCTGCGTGCCGAGCGCACTGTGCTCGCCCGCCTCTCGCCGGACAGCTTCGCGTACGGCGACCCGCGCGGTGCGCGACCGTTCCGTGCCGCCGTGGCCACGTGGCTCGCCCGTAACCGCGGCATCCGCGTGCACCCCGACCACGTGCTCGTCGTGGCCGGGGTCGCCCAGGCACTGGCGCTGCTCGCCCGGGTGTTGCGCGCCGACGGCGTGTGCACGATCGCGGTCGAGGACCCCGGTTCGCTCGGCACCAGGAGCCAGCTCGGCGGCTGGCAGGTCGACACCCCGCCCGTCCCCGTCGACGACGGCGGCCTGCGCGTCGACGTGCTGCGCGCCTCCGGTGTGCCCGCCGTACTGCTGACGCCCGCGCACCAGTTCCCCACCGGCGCCGTGCTCGACGGCGACCGGCGGCGGGAGCTGGCCGCGTGGGCGGACGCCGGCGGCCTGGTCGTCGAGGACGACTACGACGCCGAGCACCGTTACGACCGGCCGCCGGTGCCCGCGCTGAAGGCGACCCTGCCCGACCGGGTCTGCTACACGGGCAGCGTCTCGAAGCTGCTCGCCCCCGCGCTTCGCGTCGGCTGGCTGCTGGTGCCGGCCCGCTACCGCGACGCCGCGGTGGCGGCCAAGCGCGACAGCGACCTCGGCAACGCCGTGCTGCCGCAGCTCGTGCTGGCCGAGCTGATGGCGTCCGGCGAGCTCGAGCGGCACCTGCGGCTCGTCCGCCGCCGGCACCTGAAGCGCCGTGACGCCACCGTCGACGCCGTCCGGGCGCTGCTCCCGCGGGCCCGCGTGCACGGCGCCGCCGCCGGGCTGCACCTGATGCTCACCTTCGACGGGACGTTCTCCGACGTCGAGCTCGCGGCGGCCGTGCTCGCCGAGGGCGTCAAGGTGCAGCCGTTGTCGTGGCACGCGCAGCGTCCGTACCCGCCCGGCCTCGTCCTCGGTTACGCCGCCGTGAACGCGACGGAGATCAGGGAGGGTGTCGCCACGATCGGGCGGGTGATCGCCGGGCGAACGGTCAGCCGAGCCAGACGCCGCCGGTGATGACGACGGCCAGCACCACGACGAGGTAGACGCCGATCGCCCACTGCCGGGCCAGTGCCGACAGCACCACGCCGGCCACCGGCAGCAGCACGCCGACGGCGATCGCGGCGTTGAGGAACACCTCGCGGCGGTGGGCGTCACCCGCCGGCGTCCCGGTGCTGAGGAACGGGAGGTAGGCGGCGAACCCGAGCCAGGCGAGCACCAGCGGCACCACCGTGCAGACCATGGCGAGAAGCGGCGGGAGCCACGGCGGCACCTGCCACTGCGAGACGCGGCGGGGCGCCGCGCGGAACGTCTGTGTGTCGTCGTCTTGCTCGTGTCCCACCGAGCTGGTCCCCATGAGCCCAGTATGCGTCCGATGAACCGTCCGTAGGTCTCGTCGGTCGGATAGCTTCGGTTCATGGCGGGACTCACCCTGGCCGAGGAGCTGGCGCTCCTCGCGTACGACGACGAGAGCGGCAAGCAGGTCGGCGGGATGTTCGTCCCGTACGGCCTCGGCGGCGCGCTGCTCGCCGAGCTGGCGCTGCTGCACCGGATCGACCTCGCCGAGAACCGCGTGACGGTGACCGACCCGTCACCCACCGGCGACGCCCTGCTCGACGGCGCGCTGAACCGGATCGCCGCCAACCCGGGCCGCCGGGCGTCCCGGTGGGTGGACCTGCTGCGCAAGGGCGCCGAGCGCGCCGTGCTCGACCGGCTCGTCGGGTCCGGGCACCTGCGCAGGGAGGAGGGCAGGGCACTGCTCGTCGTCCCGGTCACGAGGTATCCCGCGGCAGGCGGCACGGCCGAGCGGGACGTGCGCCGCCGGCTCGCGGACGCCGTACGCCCGGGGTCGTCGCCGGACCAGCGCACCGTGGCGCTCGCGCTGCTCGCGCACGCGTGCCGGATGGACGCGCAGGCGTTCCCCGGCGTGGACAGGAAGGCACTACGCAGCCGGTTGGACGAGCTCGCCGCCGGCGACTGGGCGGCTCAGGCGACCAGGCGCGCCGTCGAGCTGGTGCGCGCGGCGCTGCTGTCGGCGGCCACGTCGGGAGGCGCCTCCGGCAGCTGAGCCCGGTCAGCCCGCCTCGGCCACGTGCCAGCCCGGGTGGCCCGGCATGGGCGGGGTCTTGGTGCCGTAGAGCCAGGCGCGCAGGAACGGGTGCAGGTCGCGGTGCGACACCCGCGACGCCAGGTCGATGAAGTCGTCCGTGCCCGCCGAGCGCCCGGCGTGGGCGGTGAGCCAGTGGTGCTCGATCGCGCGGAACGTCCGGTCCCCCACCTTCTGTCGCAGCGCATAGAGCACGAGCGCGCCGCCGCCGTAGACCTCGTCGCTGAACATCGTCCGCGCGGCCTTCGGCTTCGCCACCGGGCCGACCTGCGCGCGGTACTCGTCGCCGTTCTCGTACTCGGCCCGCATCACGCTGGTCACGCTGCCGAGCCCGAGCTTCTGCCCGTACGCGTTCTCGTACCAGGTGGCGTGGCCCTCGTTCAGCCACACGTCGCTCCACGTGGCCGGCGCCACGTAGTCGCCGAACCACTGGTGGGCCAGCTCGTGCACGAGGATCGTCTGGATCCCGGGGTCGTTCGTGGTGAGCGTGTCGGCCGTGTACAGGGAGACGGTCTGCGTCTCGAGCGCGAACCCGAAGTCCGCGTGCAGGCCGAGGACGCCGTAGTCCTGGAACGGGAACGGCATGCCGACCTGCCGCTCCATCCACGCGATGTGATCGGACTCGTGCGCCAGCAGCGGTTTGGTCTGTGCCGCGACGTCGGCCGGGACGACGTCGCGCAGCGGCAGGCCGTGCGGCCCGGCGTGCCGGACCACGGTGAACCTGCCCACGGCCACCTGCACGAGCTCGGTGGCGATCGGGTCGCTCGAGACGAACCGCCGGGTCACCCTGCCGGCATGGTGCCGGACGCCGGTGAGCGCGCCGTTCGCGACCGACTGCAACGTGTCCGGCGTGGTGACGGTCGTCGTGTACGTCGCCTTGTCCGACGGCACGTCGTTCGACGGGAACACCGTGTGCGCGCAGTTCGGCTGTCCCGCGAGGCCGAAGCCGTCCTTGGTCGGCAGCCACGCGCTGCCGGTCAGCGGCGGCACCGCCGGGCAGTGGTGCTTCGCACGCGGGTCGGCGCGGTAGGTCACCTCGACCACGAAGCCGGCCCGGCGATGGATCGGGCGCGCCGGCGTCACGACCAGCTCCCCGCCGGTCCTGGTGTAGTGGGCGGCCGCTCCGTTCACCGTCAGCCGGTGGATGGTGTTGCCGTCGAAGTCGAGGTCGAACCGGGACAGGCTCTGCGTCGCGCGAGCGACGATGCGCGTGCTGGCGTCGACGAGCTTCGTCCTCGCGTCGTAGCCGAAACTCAGGTCGTAGTGCAGGACGTCGTAGCCGCCGTTGCCGAGGCCGGGGAACAACCGGTCGCCCGCACTCGGCGCGCCCGGCGCCGGGGCCGTGGCGGATGCGGGCGTGCTGCCGATGCCTGTCAGCAGCGTGAGTGCTGCGGTGGCCGAGAGCGCGAGGCGCGCGAGTCGACGCATCAGACGGTCTCCCCCGAGTATGCGGCTGAAGGGCACCGGCAGCGTACCGGTAGCCCCGGTCCCGGCCGAGACAGGTGATCTCACCGATTCGGCCGCCGCGACGGCTCGGTACGTTCCCCGCATGAGCGACAAAGAGCTGACCGACACGGTCGTGATCGTGACCGGGGCGAGCCGCGGCATCGGTGCGGCGTCCGCCCGTGCCCTCGCTGCCGCGGGCGCCGCCGTCGTGCTCGCCGCCCGTAGCGAGGCCGCGCTGTCGGCGCTCGCCGAGGAGATCCGCGCCGCGGGCGGACGGGCGTCGGCCGTGCCGACCGACGTCACCGATCCGGCGTCGGTGCGCACCCTCGTCGAGCGGGCGGTGGACGAGTACGGCCGGCTCGACGCGGCGGTGAACAACGCCGCGGGCGGCGGCCACCCGCCGACGCCGCTGGCCGACGTCGAAGTGGCCGACTTCGACAGCGCGCTGGCCACGAGCCTGCGCGGCGTCTTCCTCGCGATGAAGTACGAGATCCCGGCGATGCTCGACGCCGGCGGCGGGTCGATCGTCAACATGGCCTCGACCGCCGGACTGGAGGCGGTGGGCGGCCTGGCCGGATACGTGTCGAGCAAGTTCGGCCTGGTCGGGCTCACCCGCACCGCGGCACTCGACTACGCCGAGCGCGGTGTCCGCGTCAACGCCGTCGCGCCGGGGCCGATCCGCACCGAGAAGGTGGAGGCGGCGGGGCCGCGGATGCGGGAGCGGATCGGCGCGACGCTGCCGGTGCGCCGGATGGGCCTGCCCGAGGAGGTGGCGGCCGCGGTCGTGTGGCTGTGCTCGCCGGCGTCCTCGTTCGTCACCGGCGCGACGGTGCCGGTCGACGGCGGCAAGCTGGCCGGCATGGCGCCGTACGGCAACCGGGCGACGTAGCCCGCGGCGCGGGGCGTCAGGCCGCGAGCCAGGCGTCCACGCCGGCGAGCAGGCTCTCGCGGACGTGGGCCGGGGCGGCCGAGGCGCGGATCGATTGCCGGGCCAGCTCGGCGAGCTCGGCGTCGGTGAAGTCGTGCACGTCCCGCGCGAGCCCGTACTGGGCCGCGAGGCGAGGGCCGAACAGCAGCGGGTCGTCCGCGCCGAGCGCGATCGACGCCCCGGACTCGAAGAGCTCCCGCAGCGGCACGTCGTGCGGCTTGGCGTACACGCCGAGCGAGACGTTCGACCACGGGCACACCTCGAGGGTGATGCCCTCGGCGACGATCCGGGCGAGCAGCTCGGGGTCCTCGACGGACCGGACGCCGTGGCCCAGCCGCCGCGCGCCCAGCTGGTCCAGGCAGGTGCGGACGTTCGCGGGCCCGCACAGCTCGCCGCCGTGCGGGACGGCCGGCAGGCCGGCGCGGCGCGCGATCGTGAACGCCCGGTCGAACTCGCGGGTGTCGCCGCGGCGCTCGTCGTTGGACAGGCCGAAGCCGACCACGCCGCGGCCGACGTACTGCGCGGCCAGCCGGGCGAGGGTGCGGGCCTCCATCGGGTGCCGGATCCGGCTCGCGGCGACGATCACGCCGATGCCGATCCCGGTGGTGGCGGCGGCGTCCCTGGCGGCGTCGAGGACGAGGTCGACGAACGCCGTCAGCCCGCCGAGGTGGTTGGCGTAGCCGGTGGGGTCGACCTGGATCTCCAGCCAGCCGGACCCGTCGGCGGCGTCGTCCTCGGCGGCCTCGCGGAGCAGCCGGCGCACGTCCGCCTCGGTGCGCAGCACCGACCTGGCGACGTCGTAGAGCCGCTGGAACCTGAACCAGCCGCGCTCGTCCGCCGCGGACAGCTGCGGCGGCCACTCGTCGCGCAGCGCGTCCGGCAGGCGGACGCCGTGCGTGTCGGCGAGTTCGACCAGGGTCGCGTGCCGCATCGAGCCGGTGAAGTGCAGGTGCAGGTGCGCCTTCGGCAGCGCGGAGAGATCCCGCCGCACCGGCGCCCCCTTCGGTTCCGCTCAGCTGTCGGTGGCGGGCGCCGCTACGGCGACGCCCGCCACCGACGACTCACCTGGCCTCGGCGAACAGCCGCTGCAGTCGCGAGACGCCCTCGACCAGGTCGTCGTCGCCGAGCGCGTACGACAGCCGCAGGTACCCCTCGGTGCCGAACGCCTCGCCGGGGACGACCGCGACCTCGGCCTCCTCGAGCGCGACCTCGGCCAGCTCGATCGACGTCTTCGGCGACCGGCCGCGGATCTCGCGGCCGAGCAGGCCCTTGACCGACGGATAGGCGTAGAACGCGCCCTCCGGCTCCGGGCAGGTGACGCCCTCGATCTCGTTCAGCATCGCCACGATCGTCTGCCGGCGCCGGTCGAACGCCGCGCGCATCTCCGCGACGGCCTCGAGGTCGCCGGACACGGCGGCGAGGGCGGCGCGCTGGGAGACGTTGGCGACGTTGCTCGACGCGTGCGAGTGCAGGTTCGTCGCGGCCTTGATCACGTCGACCGGGCCGATCATCCAGCCGACCCGCCAGCCGGTCATCGCGTAGGTCTTCGCAACGCCGTTGACGACCACGCAGGTGTCGGCGAGCTCGGGCACCTGCACCGGCATCGAGGCGAACGTGGCGTCGCCGTACACCAGGTGCTCGTAGATCTCGTCGGCCACGACCCAGAGGCCGTGCTCGACCGCCCACTCGCCGATCGCCTTGATCTGGTCAGGGGTGTACACGGCGCCGGTCGGGTTGCTGGGGGAGTTGAACAGCAGCACCTTGGTGCGGTCGGTGCGGGCGGCCTCGAGCTGCTCGACGCTCGCGCGGTACCCGGTGGTCTCGTCGGTCGCCACGTCGACGGGGACGCCGTCGGCGAGCTTGATCGACTCGGGGTAGGTGGTCCAGTACGGCGTCGGCACCAGCACCTCGTCGCCCGGGTCGAGCAGCGCGGCGAACGTCTCGGCGATGGCCTGCTTGCCCCCGTTGGTGACCAGGACCTGGTTCGGCTTCACCTCGTAGCCGGAGTCGCGCAGCGTCTTGGCGGCGAGCGCCTCCTTCAGCTCGGGGAGGCCCCCGGCCGGGGTGTACTTGTGGTTCTTCGGGTCGCGGCAGGCCGCGGCCGCGGCCTCGACGACGTGGGCGGGCGTCGGGAAGTCCGGCTCGCCGGCGCCGAAGCCGATGACCGGGCGGCCGGCGGCCTTGAGCGCCTTGGCCTTGGCGTCGACGGCGAGCGTCGCGGACTCGGTGATGTTGGCGAGCTTGGCGGAGACCCGGCTCGTGGTCGATGGAACAGGTGACACGGTCATGCGGTCATGGTCCCATCACGCTCCGGGACCGCGGCACCGGTATCCAGGTGCTGAGACACACCCGGTGGCTCCGCCCCGACCCGTCGCCGAGCCGGCCGACGCGCGCTCCCGCACCGCTCGGAATGATCACGTTATGGATGTCGATCCCGTGATCACACGGCGAGTCCGTACTTCCCTCGGCGAATACGCCGCGGGAAGGCCGGACTCACCCGGAGATCACGGAGAGCACCTACATCACGTGATCATTCCGGGGCCGGCGGGCGCGGAGCCGGACCGAGGGTGTGGACCCGTTCGACGCCGGCGACGATCGCCCCGTACACTCGATGGTTGGCGGTACCGGCCGCCTGCCGAGGCATACCGTCCGGCGGGTGGATTTCGGGCTGCCGTAGGGCAGTAGCTCAATTGGCTAGAGTACCGGTCTCCAAAACCGGCGGTTGGGGGTTCGAGTCCCTCCTGCCCTGCGCCGTGATGAATGCGAGTAAGAGGATCGAGTGACCGAGACCAGGGGCACCACCAAGCCCGCGCGGCGGCGTGCCGAGGAGAAGTCCGGCGAGTACGTCTCGCCCGGCGTGCTGCGCAGCTTCTTCCGCGCGCCCGCCGTCTTCTACCGCGAGTGCGTGGCTGAGCTGCGCAAGGTCGTCTGGCCCACCGGGCGCGAGGTCGTCACTTACACGACCGTCGTGCTGGTGTTCGTCCTCGTGCTCATCGGCATCGTCACCGGGCTGGACCTGCTGCTCGGCAAGGGCGTGCTGCGGATCTTCAGCTGAGTCCGCGCGTGCCCCCGACAACCAGCGAGACGAAAGAGCGCATCAACGTGACCGAAATGCTGCCGGACGGCGAGCGGCCCGAGCGGGCCGACGCGGCGGACCCGGCTGCCCAGGCGGAGCCCGTGGCGGGCGTGCCCGCCGAGCCGGTGGCCGACGACGCCGCCGCGACCGGTGCGGCACCCGCCGACGAGGACGCCGCCGCCGAGGCACCCGCTGCCGAGGACGCCGGCGCCGAGGCGGACGGCACGCTGCCCGAGGACGTGAACGGCACGGCGCCCGAGGACGTGAACGGCACGGCCCCGGCCGAGGAGGACGAGGACGACCCGCTCGCCGACCTGCGGAACCGGCTGCGCAACTCGATCGGCGACTGGTACGTCGTGCACTCCTACGCCGGTTACGAGAACCGGGTGAAGGCGAACGTCGAGAGCCGCATCCAGTCGCTCAACATGGAGGACTACATCTTCGAGGTCCAGGTGCCCACGCAGGAGGTCACCGAGATCAAGAGCGGCAAGAAGCAGCAGGTCAACCAGAAGATGCTGCCCGGCTACGTGCTGGTCCGGATGGACCTCACCGACGAGTCCTGGTCGGTCGTCCGGCACACCCCCGGCGTCACCGGCTTCGTCGGCGTCGGCAACAAGCCCGCACCGCTCACCACCGACGAGATCGTCGCGCTGCTCGCGCCCGCCGTGGAGAAGAAGGCGGTCAAGGAGGCGCCGAAGAAGGTCGACTTCGAGACCGGCGAGTCCGTCACGGTCATGGAGGGCCCGTTCGCCACCCTGCCGGCGACCATCAGCGAGATCAACCTCGACTCGCAGAAGCTCAAGGTGCTGGTGTCGATCTTCGGCCGCGAGACGCCCGTCGAGCTCTCCTTCGACCAGGTCCAGAAGATCTGACTTTCCCGCCAGCGCAGTAAACGCAAGGAAGAACGGAACGGGTAATGGCTCCCAGGAAGAAGCTCGTCGCGGTCATCAAGCTGCAGATCCAGGCCGGCCAGGCGACACCGGCCCCGCCGGTCGGCCCGGCGCTGGGCCAGCACGGCGTCAACATCATGGAGTTCTGCAAGGCGTACAACGCCGCCACGGAGTCGCAGCGCGGCAACGTCGTGCCCGTGGAGATCTCGGTCTACGAGGACCGCTCCTTCACCTTCGTCACCAAGACGCCGCCCGCGGCGGAGCTGCTGAAGAAGGCCGCCGGCGTCGACAAGGGCAGCGGCGAGCCGCACAAGGAGAAGGTCGCGACGATCACCCGCGACCAGGTGCGCGAGATCGCCCGCACGAAGATGGCCGACCTCAACGCCAACGACATCGAGGCGGCGGCGAACATCGTGGCCGGCACCGCCCGGTCGATGGGCATCACCGTCTCCGGCTGACACCGTCGGACCCCCGCTGGGATTCCGGGCGTGGCGGAGAACAAGCACCGTGGCAGGGCCGTGAGCGCGGCCCGTACCACGACCCTCGAAAGGACTGAGGACACATGAAGCGCTCGAAGACCTACCGTGGCGCGGCCGCCCAGGTCGACCGCGACACGCTGTACCCCGTCACCGACGCGGTCAAGCTGATCAAGCAGGGCTCGAAGGCCAAGTTCGACGAGACCGTCGACGTCGCCATGCGCCTCGGCGTCGACCCGCGCAAGGCCGACCAGATGGTCCGCGGCACGGTCAACCTGCCGCACGGCACCGGCAAGACCGCGCGTGTGCTCGTGCTCGCCGGCGGGGCCAAGGCGCAGGAGGCCGTCGACGCGGGCGCCGACTACGTCGGCACCGACGACATGATCGAGCGGATCCAGGGCGGCTGGCTCGACTTCGACGCCGTCGTCGCGACGCCCGACCTGATGGGCAAGGTCGGCCGGCTCGGCCGCATCCTCGGCCCGCGCGGCCTGATGCCGAACCCGAAGACCGGCACCGTCACCATGGACGTCGCGAAGGCCGTCGGCGACATCAAGGGCGGCAAGATCGAGTTCCGCGTCGACCGGCACGGCAACCTGCACTTCGTGATCGGCAAGGCGTCGTTCGACGAGCAGGCGCTGGTGGAGAACTACACCGCCGCCGTCGACGAGATCGTCCGGCTCAAGCCGTCCACGTCCAAGGGCCGTTACATCAAGAAGATCACGCTGTCCTCGACGATGGGCCCCGGCATCCCGGTCGACCCCGCCGCCCGCGTGGCGGCCGCCGAGTAGCCGAGCAGGCGTCCGCACGCGCCTCCCGCGCTGCGCGACCCGGTGAGGGGCACCCTCGCACCCCGGTAGCGGGGTGAGGGTGCCCCTCACGCGTTTGCTAGGCTGGAACTGCCGCAGACCGCTGGTGCCACCTCGGTGGCTTAAGGGTCCTGTTCCTGGACCGCCCGCGCAGGCCCGACGAACGACACGCTGCTTCGCAGCTGCCGCCTCGTACGCCTGCGTACGGGGCGTTTCTCATGTACGGGCACCACCGGACGGCCTGCGCGCGACGACCGACCGGAAGGAGGCCCATGGCACGGGCTGACAAGGCAGCGGCAGTCGCCGAGCTGACGGAGGAGTTCCGCAGCGCCGGTGCCGCCGTCCTGACCGAGTACCGCGGACTCAGCGTGGCGCAGATCGCGGCGCTGCGGCGTGCGCTCGGCCAGGACACGTCGTACCGGGTCGTCAAGAACACCCTCACCAAGATCGCCGCGAAGGAGGCGGGCGTCGACGCGTTCGACGGCCTGCTGCAGGGCCCGAGCGCGATCGCCTTCGTCAAGGGCGACCCCGTCGAGGCGGCGAAGAGCCTCCGTGACTTCGCCAGGGAGAACCCCCCGCTCGTCATCAAGGGCGGCGTGCTGGAGGGCAAGGCGCTCGACGCGGCCGAGCTCACCCGGCTGGCCGACCTCGAGTCGCGCGAGGTGCTGCTCGCCAAGCTCGCCGGCGCGATGAAGGCGTCCATGGCGGGTGCGGCGGCGCTGTTCCAGGCACCGCTGACGAACGCAGCCCGGCTGGCCGAGGCGCTCCGCGTCAAGGTCGAGGCGGAAAGCGGTGCCGAGGCGGCGCCGGACGAGGGCACGACGGGCGAGGGTGCCGCGGACGCCGCGGCCACCGACGACACGACGACCGAGTAACAACCCATCCGGCTCCCGGGTGGGAGCGACAGCAAGAGAGGAAACGCCCGTATGGCGAAGCTCAGCACGGACGAGCTGCTCGACTCGTTCAAGGAGATGACGCTGCTCGAGCTCAGCGACTTCGTGAAGAAGTTCGAGGAGACGTTCGACGTCCAGGCGGCGGCCCCCGTCGCGGCGGTGGCCGCGCCCGTGGCCAACGGCGGTGGCGGCGAGGCCGCGGCGGCCGAGGAGCAGGACGAGTTCGACGTGATCCTGGAGAGTTCCGGCGACAAGAAGATCCAGGTCATCAAGGAGGTCCGCGCGCTGACCAACCTCGGTCTCCGCGAGGCCAAGGACCTGGTCCAGGAGGCGCCGAAGCCGATCCTGGAGAAGGTCGACAAGGAGACCGCCCAGAAGGCCAAGGAGGCGCTCGAGGGCGCCGGCGGCACGGTGACCGTCAAGTAGGTCACGAGCAGGTCAAGAGCGAGGGGCCGTTCCCGGTACGCCGGGGGCGGCCCCTTAGCATTCCGGGCGTCGATGTCCAGCGGAGCGTGACCGGACGGTGCTTGCGGCTGACCGTACTCGCCAGTAGGTTTTGCGTCTTACGGGCCGTGGCAGGTGTCGTGCGCCTCGTGACCGTCGGCCCGTGCGATCGTTGATCATCGCGAACAGAGGAACGCACAGCGCAGGAGCTGAGGAGTGAGCCGGAGGTAGGGGTCGCGCCTGCAGACCGTAACCCGCCGGCTGCCTCGTGCGCGGCACCTGCCGGAGGGGAACGAGGAAGCGGGCGCGCACGAGGAGCGCCAGAGCCGAAACCGGTCAGTCGCGCCGTGAGGAGAAACCGTGGGCGTCGAGGTCCAGATCGAGGGGCTGTCCAAGTCCTTCGGCCGGCAGGTGATCTGGGAGAACGTCACGTTCAACCTGCCCGCCGGCGAGATCTCCGTCCTGCTCGGCCCGTCCGGCACGGGCAAGTCGGTCTTCCTCAAGTGCGTGGTCGGCCTGCTGAAGGCGAACAAGGGTTCCATCGGCATCGGGGACGTCGACGTCTGCTCGTGCTCGGAGAAGGAGCTGTACGAGGTGCGCCGGCTGTTCGGCGTGCTGTTCCAGGACGGTGCGCTGTTCGGTTCGATGAACCTGTACGACAACGTCGCGTTCCCGTTGCGCGAGCACACCCGCAAGTCCGAGCGCGAGGTGCGCCGGATCGTCACCGAGAAGCTCGAGATGGTCGGCCTCGGCGGGTCCGAGAAGCTGCTGCCCGGCGAGATCTCCGGTGGCATGCGCAAGCGGGCCGGTATCGCCAGGGCGCTCGTGCTCGACCCGGAGATCATCCTGTTCGACGAGCCGGACTCCGGCCTCGACCCGGTGCGTACGGCCCTGCTGAACCAGCTGATCGTCGACCTCAACGCGCAGACCGACGCCACCATGCTGATCGTCACCCACGACATCAACACCGCGCGCACGGTGCCGGACAACATCGGCATGCTGTTCCACCGGCACCTGGCCATGTTCGGGCCGCGGGAGATGCTGTTGACGAGCCAGGAGCCCGCGGTACGGCAGTTCCTGAACGCCCAGCGGTACGGCCCCATCGGCATGGCCGAGGAGAAGGACGCCGACGAGCTCGCCCAGGAGTACCAGGCGGGCCATCAGCTCCCGCCGCTGCCGCCGATCGCCCTGCAGCTGTCCACGTCCGACGGCCGCCCGCGGCGCAGCCAGCGCCCGCCGGGTGAGTGGTGCCGGATCAACGGCGTCACCCCGCCGCCCGGTTCGTTCCAGGAGGACGTGTCGACGGCACCGGGGATGGTGAACACGCAGACCCGCACCGTGCCGGCCCTGGCCGACCCGCCGCAGCACGGCGAGCAGCAGTACGGGGGGCAGCACCATGCCTAGGCCCGAACGCGTGCGCTCGCTACCCGTCGATCACGTCAACGTGATCGACGGGTACATCACACGGCGCAGGACTCGTGTGAAGTCACGGTTCGTCGTGTGGAGTGCGGCACCGCCCCCGGGAGCTGGTGCATGAGCGCACCGCTGATGGGGCCGCTGCGCGGCTCCGGGGAGATGTTCGCGCTCGCCGGCGACACCATCCGATCCACCTTCCGCCGCCCGTTCCAGTGGAAGGAGATGGTCCAGCAGGCCTGGTTCGTCGCCAGCGTGACGATCCTGCCGACCGCGCTCGTCTCGATCCCGTTCGGCGCGGTGATCGCGCTCCAGGTCGGCGGGCTGGTGCGCCAGCTGGGCGCGCAGTCGTTCATCGGCTCCACGGCCGTGCTCGCGGTGGTGCGGGAGGCGTCGCCGATCGTCACCGCGCTGCTGATCGCCGGCGCCGGCGGGTCCGCGGTGTGCGCCGACCTCGGGTCGCGGAAGATCCGCGAGGAGATCGACGCGATGGAGGTGCTCGGCATCAACCCGGTGCAGCGGCTGATCGTGCCGCGGGTGCTGGCGATGATGCTCGTCGGCCTGCTGCTGAACGGGCTGGTCTCGGTCGTCGGCGTCATCGGCGGCTACTTCTTCAACGTCGTCCTGCAGGGCGGTACGCCGGGCGCCTACCTCGCGTCGTTCACCGCCCTCGCGCAGCTGCCCGACCTGTGGGCGGGCGAGGTCAAGGCGGTGGTGTTCGGCGCGATCGCCGCCGTCGTGTCGTCGTACAAGGGCCTGCACGCGGGCGGCGGGCCGAAGGGCGTGGGGGACGCGGTCAACCAGTCCGTGGTCATCACGTTCATGTTGCTGTTCTTCGCCAACTTCATCCTCACGGCCGTGTACTTCCAGGCCGTGCCGCAGAAGGGCTGAGCTGCCAAATGAGTGACCAGGCGGTCGGGCGACCCGCGGCAGGCGACGTCCTGCGCGGGCTGTTCGGCACGGCCGGCCGGATCGCCGGCGCGCCCGGCCGCGGCCTCGAGTCGCTCGGCCAGCAGCTCTCCTTCTACGCCCGGGCCATCGTCTGGACGCCGAAGGCGCTCGTCCGGTACAAGCGCGAGGTCGTCCGGCTGCTCGCGGAGGTGACGCTCGGCGCCGGCGCGCTCGCGATCATCGGCGGCACGGTCGGCGTGATCGCGGTCATGACGTTCTTCACCGGCACGGAGGTCGGCCTACAGGGCTACAGCGCCCTGAACCAGGTCGGCACGTCGGCGTTCTCCGGCTTCATCTCGGCGTACTTCAACACCCGCGAGATCGCGCCGCTGGTCGCGGGCCTCGCGCTGTCGGCGACGGTCGGCTGCGGCTTCACGGCGCAGCTCGGCGCCATGCGGATCAACGAGGAGGTCGACGCGCTCGAGGTCATGGCGATCCCGTCGGTGCCGTACCTCGTCACCACGCGGCTCATCGCCGGGTTCGTCGCCGTGATCCCGCTCTACATCGTCGGCCTGCTCGCGTCGTACCTCGCCACCCGCACGATCGTCACCGTCTACTACGGCCAGTCGACCGGCACCTACGACCACTACTTCCATCTGTTCCTGCCACAGCACGACGTGTTCTGGTCGTTCGGCAAGGTGCTGATCTTCGCGCTCGTGATCATGCTCGTGCACTGCTACTACGGCTACACCGCGAGCGGCGGCCCCGCCGGCGTCGGCGTCGCCGTCGGCCGGGCCGTGCGCACGACGATCGTCGCGATCAACGTCGTGGACTTCTTCCTCAGCCTCGCCATCTGGGGCGCGACGACGACGGTGCGGATCGCGGGGTGACTCCGATGAACCGCCTGCGGTACCAGCTGTACGGCCTCGGGTTCGTGGTCGTGCTGGCCCTGCTGGTCGCGCTCACCGTCGGCGTCTACCAGAAGCGGTTCACCCCGGTGGTCGACGTGACGGTCGACGCGCAGACGGTCGGCACGCAGCTGAACGTCGGCGGCGACGTGAAGGTGCGCGGCGTGCTGGTGGGCGAGATCCGGGCGATCACGTCGGACGGGCGCACGGCGCGGATCCACCTGGCGCTCGACCCGGCGCAGGCGAAGCGGATCGCGGCGTCGACGACGGCGCGGTTCGTGCCGAAGACGCTGTTCGGTGAGCGGTACGTGGAGCTGGAGCGGGTGGCGCAGCCGGGTGAGCGGCACCTGGAGCCGGGCGACGTGGTGCCGGAGGACCGGTCGGCGGCGGCGGTGGCGGTGAACCGGGTGCTCGACGACCTGTTGCCGGTGCTGCAGACGCTGGACCCGGCGAAGGTGTCGGCGACGCTGACCGCGCTGGCCCAGGCGCTGTCCGGGCGGGGCGAGCGGATC